>JBJONT010000104.1:0-6736 GCA_046051705.1 Planctomycetota bacterium
CGAAGTCGGTTCCGAGCGTTTTGCCTGACTTTTCGCTTTCGCCCCAGATGTCGAGCCAATCGTCGAAGATTTGGAAAGCGACACCAAGTTTTTCGCCGAAAGCCTGCATCGAATCGATAGCGGCGAGGGGTGCGGAGGCGGACCAGGCGCCCATAGCGCAGCTAACGCCGCAAAGGGCTCCGGTTTTCCGGGCGAGGAGGTCGATGTACTGCGGTTCGCTCAATGCCCAATTTGCGATCGAGTGGTTTTGATCGATCTCACCTTCGCATACACGTTTTGCGGCGTTTGCGATTAGTCGGCCGGGGACGGTTGAGTCGCCGGCGTTTGCTAGTTCGTAGGCGTGTGTGAAGAGCCAATCGCCGATGAGGATGCTGGTTGGGACATCCCAGCGGACGTGGACGGTGGGTTGATGACGGCGAAATTCAGCGACGTCCAGGATGTCGTCGTGGATGAGGGTGGCGGTGTGCACTAGTTCGACGACCATCGCGAGCCGCACCGATTCGTCGGTGCTTGAGCCGAACAGTTCGGCGGCGAGGAGGGTCAGGGCGGGTCGGAGGCGTTTTCCGCCGAGGTGGCTCACGTACTGAAGGACTTCAGAGACGTTTGGGGAAGAAGACACGAGTTCCTTGGTCAATTGAGCTTCGAACTGTTCGAGTCGAGGCGCAATGGATTTGCAAGCGCGAGCGAAGGCTTGTTTATAAGATTCCGCGGGGGAATTGGTTGGGATGGATCGCTCGATAGGGACCGTGGGAGGATTTGCCGATTCGATGGAGGTCGTTCGAAGGGATGCGGTCGCTAGTTCCATGGTTTTTCTATTCGTTTCTTCGGAAATCGCCTCGGATCCCTCCCGTCTTTTCTACAAGGTGGATCGAAAGAATTTCCATGGATTTATCCACGGATTTCGCCATGTCGTAGAGGGTAAGGGCCGCGATCGATGCGCTGGTGAGGGCTTCGATTTCAACGCCAGTCTTCCCGGTCGACCGCACAGTGACTTGCCATTCGAGGACATTTTCGCTGATCCATTGAGCATTGACCGTTATGCCATCGATTGGGAGTGGATGGCACAAGGGGATGAGAAATGGGGTCGCTTTGACGGCTTGAATGGCAGCAATTCGAGCAACGCTGAGGGCATCCCCTTTAGCGAGGGAGTTATCTCGGATAGCTTGGGCGGCTTCGCAGGACATGGAAATTCTGCTGGCGGCTGTTGCAGAACGTTGAGAAACCGGTTTTTCCCCGACATCGACCATGTGGGCAAAGCCGTTTTGGTCAACGTGGGAGAGCGGGTTTATCGGATTTCGTTCTGGGGACGCCATTAGGATTTCCATCCAATCAGATGCCCGAAAACGCCGCGTAAAGTTAACCGCGGCGTCTGGTCAAAGATGGGAATGCGGCAAAGGTAATTTCCTAGAATAGACAGCAGGTTTTAGGCCTACTGGGGCTTATTGGAATTAGCCTTTGTATTCAGCTCCGAAGAATTCTTTGCTAGCAGAAACGCTAGGTTTGATGGTTCGTTTTCCTTCTTTCCAGTCGGCTGGGCAGACTTCGCCGTTGGTTTCGAAGTATTGGAGGGCTTGGACCATTCGGAGGGCTTCATCGACGGAGCGTCCGAGAGGCAGGTCATTGACGACTTGGTGTCGGACAACGCCTGCTTTGTCGATGAGGAACAGGCCGCGGAGGGCGACTGCATCGTCGAGCAAAACATCGTAATCCCTGGAGATTTGCTTTTTGATGTCAGCGACAAGGGTGTAGTTTACAGCGCCGATGCCACCTTCGGAGCGAGGGACGTTTCTCCAAGCGAGGTGGGAGAATTTGCTGTCGATCGAAACGCCGACGACTTCGACGCCCAGGTCATTGAATTCTTTGACTCGGTCGGAGAAAGCGATAATTTCGGTTGGGCAAACGAAGGTAAAGTCCAGAGGGTAGAAGAACAGCAGGACGTACTTTCCCTTGAGTTGGCTGAGGGTCAGCGAACCGAACGATCCGTCTTTCATAACAGCATCGGCGGTGAAATCTGGAGCGGGTTTGGTGACGAGAACTGCCATGGTGTGGAGACTCCTGGGGGTTCGGTGGTGGTGGAAGACAGTAAATGCCGCAAACTCAATGAATACAGCGGGCACAATCGTCCCCATTGTCTGCGGTGCGTCAAGTCTCAACCGGGGAAGAGTTGGTTAGATATCGGCGGTTTCGCGGGCGAGTTGAGCGACGGCGAGGGCGGGTGCGACTCGGGAGTAATTTTGGCCAAGCTGATCGCTCAAAGAGAATTGCGAGAGCTTGTAGGGGGATTTCGAGTGAAGTAAGTCTTTGAGGGCTTCGCGGATAAGGAAATCGCCGTGGCCGCTGGAGATCAGGGGGAAGTTGGGTTGTTTGGTGGTTTTTTGGGAGCGGGTGAGTTTCGCAAGGGCTTTTTCTAGGCCACGTCGAAGCAGAGCTGCTTGTTTTTTCAGGATTGTCGAAGCGATTGCGTCGAGATCGCAATCGGTGATTGTCGAACCGTCTTCGCCGACAAGTCGGGCGAGTCGGTAGCGGGCGTTAAGCCGTGTCATGGGGCGGGAGTCGCAGGTATTGGAGTCTTGGGGGGCTTCGTCGAGGAGCCGCAGCCAAACGTAGGCATCGCGTGTTGTTGCGAATTGTTCGTTCATAATCGGGCAGCGTTTGCCGTGCAGGGGCAGGTATCGCAGGAGCCCGGAGATGTTTGAACGTTCGACGCCGGTGTAGATCAGTTCGTGTTTTTTGAGTCGATCGGAATCGGTTTTTGATTTTGTGAGAACTTCCTCAGGCGAGATCGCGACGATATCGATGGTGGTCGATCCGATATCGACGAGGATGCCGCGTTGCTGAAGGGTCGAGGGTTTTTGAGAAACGTCGGAGTTTTGATTTTGAAGGAATCGTCCTGCCCAGTTGGCCAGTGCGTGCCAGTTTGAAGCGGCGGTTAGCCAAGGTTCGCGGGCCGCTTGAGCGGGGCTGCGCCATTTTCCATCGACGCAGTAGACGTACACGAGAGGGGAGGGGAAGAGCCGGGTGACTTGTTCGAGGATTTTCGCGACCCCTTCGGCTCGCGTATGAAAGCAGTCGGCAAGTTCTCCGGTCATTGTCAGCGCGATGCCGTGAAACTCCGGGGAGTCATTGATATTCGCTGCGAGGGTAGCGGCGATTTGGTCGCTGAGTTTCCACATTGGAAAAGGAACGCTTGCTGACCACGTTGGCACTCCATCGCTTGAGCAATGAGCGAGTTTGATGTTTGCTCCACCGATATCGATTCCGAGCCAGGGGGATGGAGTCGGATTCCTTTTGGTTCCGGTTTTGCGAACTGATTTTTGGGTCATAGGATGAGCATGCAGTCGCCGTAGCTGAAGAACCGGTAGCGTTCTTCGACGGCTTTTCGGTAGGCTTCTAGGATTAGTTCTCGGTTGGCAAGTGCGCTGATGAGAACGAGAAGGGTACTTCGAGGGAGGTGGAAGTTGGTAAGGAGTCGATCGACGGCGTGGAATTGGAAGCCGGGCCGTATGAAGATGTCGGTATCGCCTGAGAAGGGAGTGATTTGACCGTTGCCGTGAAGAGCGGCAGTTTCTAGAGTGCGAACGGAGGTGGTTCCTACGGCAAGGATTTTGCCACCTTCGGAACGGGCTGCTAGAAGACGCTTGACGACGTTTGGGGAAATCTGTGCGACTTCGCTATGCATTACGTGTTCATCGAGTCGTTTGGCGGAAACGGGGCGGAAGGTTCCGAGTCCGACGTGGAGGGTCACCGAGAGGAGAGCTGCGCCGCGTTTACGAATTTGCTGCAGGAGTTCTTCCGTAAGGTGTAGTCCGGCGGTGGGAGCGGCGACTGAGCCGGGGTTACGGGCGTAGACAGTTTGGTATCGTTCCCGGTCGACATCGGTCATTTGACCGTCGCGGATGTAGGGTGGTAGGGGAATTCGTCCGGAGGCTTCGAGAAGTTCGAGCCAGGAGGTTTTTGGGGAAGGGGTGCAGAGCAGATGGCCTTCGGGGGTATGCGAGATGACTTGGAGTTTTTGGGTTTCGCGACCTTCTTGGTCGCGGATCACAATCATCTCGCCGGCTTGCATGGAACCGCGCGTCTTGGAGAGGAGTTCCCCGATACCGTTTTGTTCGCGTAGGAAGAGGCCTTCCCATCGTCCTCGCGTTTGTTGTCGGTAACCGATGAGTCGGGCGGGGATGACTCGTGAGTCGTTGACGACGATGGCATCTGCGGGGCCTAGGAAGGAGGGGAGATCTCGGATGGAAGCGTGGGAGATAGTTCCACGACTTCGATCGACGATCATCATCCTCGCATCTGTACGATTGGGCGGAGGGTCTTGGGCGATGAGATCTTTTGGGAGTTCGAAGTCGTAGAGATCCATTTCATCGAATGAATCAGCAGCGGGTTGGTTTGTCGGATCCTCCATGCAGAGAGCATCGACCTTTCTAAGGGTGAGCGGTGTGATTAGTTAACCGAGTAGGTAGTTATCCCGGTTGGTGATAATTCCCGTGGACTTCTTGAGCAATGCATCAAGCACTCTCAATTATGTGCTCAAGAGTGGGTCTAGGAAATGGATAAAAGTGAGGTAAATCCGCGAGATTACCCATGTGGGATAACAAACCGCGATCCACCAACAACAGTGCGATCAACCAAAAATACTATGGGAGTTCGCGGACACGGATATGTTTGAATTCGACGGGAGCACCTTCGGACTCAAGGCATAGGTATCCTTCGGGTGGATCAGCTTGATTGCCGCCGGAGACTTCGTGACCGTTGACCCAAAGTCGGACTTCGCCGTTGACAGCGCGGACGTAGTAGAAGTTCCAGTTGGGGGATGGGTTGCTGAAGTTACCTTTGGGGAAGCTTCGGGATCCGTCGGGGGAGAGGGGTGGGAAGGGTTTGAGTTTGGATTTGCCGACGGGGAAGATATCGCCGTGGGTGGTGAACCAGGTGGCTTTTTTACCTGAGCTCTTTTCGTAGAGTTCGGTGTATCCATGATCGAGGACTTGGACTTCGATTCCGGCGTTTGGAAGTCGATTAGGGACGAGACCTTCGAGGGCTTCATCGGGGGTCCAGAGGAAGAATCCGGAGTTCCCGCCGTGGGAGAGGTGTCTCCACCAGCCGACGAATTCAAGGTTTCGATATTTTTTCTTGGATCGCAGGACGCCGACCGGATTGCCGGTGCAGTGGACAAGTGGGCCGTCCCAAGTCCAGGTGTCTTCGTTGCAGTTTGCGCGTTGGAAATCGTCTTTGCCGAGTTCGACCCAACCATCTCCGGTTGTATCGATTTGAATCGGTGACGTTGCAGCGCCGACTTGTGCCGGTGTTTCTTTCGCGATTGCCGGTGTTTCTTGGGCGATTGCCGGAGCGAGGTTTGCGTTTGTAGTTAACGCGACCAGAGCGGTGATCGTTGTCAGGAAGGATTTGGCGAAGAGTCGCATAGGTTTGTGCTACTGTGAGGTGGGAGGGGAGTGGAAGGAGATTGTTCGTTCGGAAGATCGACGAGACCGCGAATGGAAAGAACAAGATAGCTGAGGCAGGCGGCGCGATCAATTAATGCGATTCATTGAGTGGGGGAATTGGGTGGAATACTTTAGCGATCTGCCATGATGCTTCGTCCACCATTTTTTGCGACGACGATATGGTCGAGGACGCGGATACCGACCAGTTCGCCGACTTTGGAGAGTCGGTCGGTGACGGCGATGTCTTCGCGGCTGGGGGTGGGATCACCGGAGGGGTGATTGTGGACGAGGATGATTGCCGATGCGCTATCGCGGATTGCGAAGCGGAAGACTTCGCGAGGGTGGACGAGGCTAGCATCCAGGGTGCCGACGGTGATTCGGTGCGAGGTGATTGGACCGTGCTGGGTATCGAGGGTTACGATATGGAATTCTTCTTGGAGGCCATCTGCGGCGAGTCGTGCGAAGCGTTTCAGGCACATCTGGATAGCATCATCGGAGCCACGGATTCGTTCGGGGATAGGAGGTTCGATATCGCGAAGGATCGCGATACGTCGTCCAAGTTCGATTCCGGCCATGATTTGGCAGTAGCTATCGGAGCGGATGGCTTTGCTGATGGGGCGCAGTTCGTGGATGCTTGCGTCGATGAGTTTCGAGATGGCTTGATCTTCGAACCGGCTTGAGATTGCCAGTCCTGCTTCTACGGCCGATTCACCTGGGACACCGACGCGGATGAGGATGGCAAGGAGTTGTGCGTTGGTCAGCCTTTCAACGCCGTTTTGCAGAAGTTGTTCGCGTGGGCGATCGGCTAGCGGGACGGATTTGATTTGTTGTTTGGAGAATTGTTTTTCGATCCAGCCATCGACGCTTGTGAGGTCATCCGCGGTCCAGCGATAGATGGTTTGGCGTTCGTCGACGCGGCTTTCGAGGTGTCCGTCGCGTGCGAGTTGGTTCAGGACTCGGGTGATGTAGGAGGGGGCGAGGTCACGGCATTGGAGTTTAGCCCAATGGGCTGAGAACTCACGTTCTTGGCGGAATGAATCGATCGCAGCGCGAAGTTTTTGCAAGCTCGAGTTGTTCATGATTGTGGACTTGCGAGTTGACTGGGAAGGAGGACAGTAGCTTGAAGATGTACCTTACCGTGGGACTAGAAAATTTTGTTTGAAATGGTTCGAAAAAGATTTTTAGCCAATCGATTCATTGGGGCTTATTTGACGAGTCTGACCGATCCGAGGAGTGCGACGTGACAGATCAGTTGGGGGTGGGGATGAAAACCGGAAATGATGTTATGATTTGCA
>JBJONT010000105.1:0-5886 GCA_046051705.1 Planctomycetota bacterium
AAGCTTTTCGGTGCCAAGCATGCAGCAAGGGTGTCGACTCCCATTGAGTTTGCTTGAGCAAGCGAACCGCATGGGTCGCGGGTTTCGAAGAATCGCAGTTTAAATGCATTGCCCATCGAAACCCGAAGTACGCGTCTTGCGAACGGGTCGACACATTCGGGCCCCAGGATGATATCTTGGATTCCAAGGGCCGCGCAAGTTCGCAAGATCGAACCCATGTTTTCGGGGTCTTGGACACCGACGAACATCACGCCGGTCCAGTCTCGCTGCATGGGCTGAGGGTTCCAAAGTTGCATCGTCGGGCGCAAGCCGCATGCGAGGAAGCCTCGGTGGAATTGGAAACCTATCAGTTCAGCAACAGCATCGTGTTCGACGACGTAGACCGGAACGTTTTTTGGAAGCCAAACGAGTCCTTCTTCGAGACGTTTTGCATCGACGAGGATCGAGTCGATTTGAAGGTCGCTTGCGAGTAAGCGTTGGACCAGTGGGCGGCTTTCGGCGATAAAGCGACCGCTGAAGCGTGTGAGGTTGGTCGTGCGAAGATGCCGGTAAGGCTCGAGTCGTGGGTCGTCGATGTTTTCAACAAATTGAAGATTCATGCGAGTCTTTGGCGAAGGCCTCAAGGGTGGGGCAAGCTAAGCTTACAACGGCTATGTTACTTGGGGCGCTGAACCGTGAGTTTCTTTGAAGCTACTCCCCAGGAGTCTTGTCCGTAGACATAAGTGCTCAAAACATACCGGCCGCGAGCCTCGGCGCGGATTGGAATATCGATCGAGAATTCGCCGGCTTTTACGGCGATTTCGGTTCGCTCGACGACGAGTTGGTTCGACGTCGCGTACGTCTGGTTCATCTGTTGTCGCTCTTGGTCGGTTCCGCGATATGAAGCCAAGGCAGCTACGCCATCGGGAAGTCTATCTCGGACCAACGCAAGTTCAACGATGAGCTTACCGTCGATCGGGCTTGAACCAGAAACCTTCAGTGATTCCCCTGCGATGATTTTTTCTTGGACGTTTAGTTCCATAGGTTGAGGGTAAGCGATTTTCAGAAGTGGGTCACCGAGGAGATTCATCAATCGAACGTGTTCGCGGCGTTCGAGGGTCAGGTCATGATTGCTTGGGTTCAGAGCGTTTGCCATCTCTGTGACGATCTTGCGATAGCGTTGGCGAATATCGACAATCTGTGGGTCTTGTGCGGAAGTAGCTGACGCTAAAGCGCTAGCTGCGGTTGAAGGACTGGCCTGGGTTGAAGGATTGGCCAGAGTTTGGGTATCCGGATTCGATTCATCATCGATCCAAATTCTTCGTTTGGCTTGCAAGACGACTTCGCCGAGCGTTGGCAAGCGATCTCGGAAGCAACCGTTGATCATTTCGCTTGCAAGCTGGCTTAGTCCGTAGGGCATAGTGACTCTCGAGCCGGCGATTACGGCGATGGGGCCATTGGGTTGAGCGAGAAGGTGTTCCGAGAAAGAATCGACGCGGGCGTCGAAAGCGCCGGTGAAGCAGGCGAGCATTAAAGCGATCGGAGGGCGTTGCGAGCAGTTGAATTTCGCAGTGTCGCTAGGAAGCCCGATCGGAAGCCATTCCTGGCCGACTTGGAATCGATCAAGTTCTACGACGTTACCGTGTCCGATGTATACCCAGAACAGTCCACCTTGCTCGTTGATTCGATCGATGTAGACATCTCGTAAGGCGAGCGGGTCGGGGCAATAGGTGCTTGTGCAACTTGCCACGGTCACGTTTAGATGGTAGTGCTGGGGTATGCCTTCGCTAAGGAATCGTCGCGTGACGGTTTCGATAGCCGCGTCTGCGAGGAATCCGAACCCGCCCACCCCGGCCGTAACATGGACTGTATCGTTCCAAGGGCCGGGCCCGATCGCTTCGTATTCGATGCTTCTTCCGAGCATACGTTGGAGTTCTTCGGGGGACTTCGCAGGGATGCGTCCGACTGCGATATCCGGGCAGCCGTCTGCATCGAGATCGCCATATAAAGCATCGGTGCAAAGCTCGTCGGTGGTCATTTCGCCGAGACGGATCGCCGTGTTGAGAACGACCCCTGGAGTGAGAATCTCGAAACGTTTGGGTGAGATTTCTATGGCAACATCGCTGCACAGAAGTATTGCTGCGGGAGGAGATTGAAGTCCTTTTGCGACGCGTAAGATTTCGGACTGCAGTTCAGCAGCCCGAGGTTTGGAATCGATCTCGACAAACGTGTATTCGCTGGATCGATAATCTTTCCAAGCATTCAGGGCGGTTTCCCAGCCTGATGGCCGTACGAGTAGCACTGGGCGTTTGGAGTTCCCCGGTTTGCCGGTTTGAGGGTGCTCGCCGTGAGCCAGGGGGGCATTGATCAGCAAGGCCGCGAGGATAACGCAAAAAACCGGTGCAAGTTTTCGCAGAGCGGTTTTTGGCGAGAGCATCTCGAGCGGACCTGTGGATTAGCGAACTTTGGTATCGAAGCGAACGAAGCCACCTTCTCCGGGTTTAACTTCTTGATCGATTTCCCATCGCAAGACGGCTGAGCCAACATCGTTGGGGGTAGTCGAAAAGCGAGCAGGTAGGCTCGATTGTTGGGTGGCTTCGATGTATTCGAGTCGAGGTGCGAGGGAATCGGTGATGACAAGTTTGGAGACAGGTTGCTCTCCAATGTTATCATATCGGATGGTGAAGGAAACCGTATCTCCTGGGTTTGCGACTTGTTCGGAAGCCACTTTACATATGCGCACTCGAGCTCCCTTGAGTTCGTAAAGTGTGTATTCGCGAGGTTGCTTCAAATCGACGATCTCGGCAGCTTCTTGTCCATCGATGAGGACTTGCAACGCATCGACGTTAGCCCAGATGCGTGCGGCAGCCGAAGCGATCGCTAGCTTGGCTGGATCGGTGGTTTTGATATTGCCATTTCGGATGATATCGAGATCTTCGTAAGGTTTGAACGCATCGGAGATGACGGCCATCGGCAGAACGAGTTCCGATGGGAGTGGACGCTGACGGTCTCTGAAAGCTTCGACGACTCTGACCGCATCTTTGCTGTTGGCTTTCACAGGCACCATGACTTGGATCGGTGGGAGTTTCTCTTTGATCAAACCAGGCCCGGTTGGAAGGTCAGCGGTCTGAGGTCGCAACGCTAGATCGGATTGGACAGTAGCTGTTCGCTTGCGAACCGATCCGAAGCGAGGGGAGTAAATGGCAACACGGCAGCCCGCTTGGACTTCCGTTACCCCACCTTTCGTTGTGTACTGGATGACTGTGTCTTCTGGGTCGAGTCCTGTTTGCGAGAGGTCTTCTCGCAATCTTACGGGTGGGTCGTGGTCGCCACCATCGAAGATGTATTCTTGGGGATCGACGCAACGAGCTTGCGGTTCACACTCCGGTCCACAAGCTTGTTCAGGGCAAGGACCATCGTGGGGTGTTGGGCAGCCGGACTTGCAAGCCAGCAATCCGAATCTATTTGGAAAAAGTGGGCGGTAAGCTTGGCCGCGATTGCAGCAACTGCAGGAAGCTTCGTGCTGGCCAGCTTGTTGCACTGCACCCCTTTGATGCATTGCTCCGGCTGGTTGAATCACGCCTGCTTGCATGTTTGAGTTGTATTGCACACCTGAGTTGTACTGCATGTTTGAGTCGTACTGGACACCTGAGTTGTACTGGACAATCGGTGCTTCGTTCATCGAAGCCGGGGCGGCTTGAGAGTACGAAGCCAGTGCGTGTGTTGGTGCATTAGCCAGTTTTGATTGGACTGGTGTGGGATTGGCCTGGGATAGATCACTGGGTGAATTCTGGCCGGGAGAATTCTGGCCGGCGGTCGCTTCGTTGGCCGAGGGCTGACCTGCTGTGAGCTTGCTCGATGATAGTTTCGAATTGTACGGAGCACCCTTTGAAAGCGCACCGCTTCGCATGAAGCAACCGCTGCATGTGACGATGAGCAGTGCGGCGCAGCAGCCAGCAAGGCTTTTCTGGGAGGATCCCGAAGCCTTGGTCGATGGGATGAGGCTCAGTAGCTTCAGGTGCGTCGGTTGCTTGTTATGCATAGTGAGGATTGTTCCTAACGCTGATCACTGATGGAACCGGAGTTTGTCAAGCCAACGCTGGGTTGATTTGGGAGAGGTTGATTCGAGAGAGGTTGATTGAGGGCGGGTTCTCTCGGAATGGGTTGTTCTGGGTATTCGATGATTGGCCAGCGACCTTCGTCGATCAGCATTTGCTTCGTTGGAATCGGTTTGAGGGTTGTCCAAGGAGGGCATCCGTAGAGGAATTCGAGCCAGTCTTGGCCTTCGGTGACATTTGGGACGCGAGAGCCCATTCGCAAGATAGCGACAGGGCGACCGAGTTGGTCGGCAGTTCTAAGGGCATTTTGTTGTGCTGAGACATCCAGTACGCGTTGAGGTTTATTGGATGTGTCGACCGGCTCGGCGACTTGTGAGTCTTCGAGGTAGATCACTCGCATGACCATTTCCCCTTTGGCTGCGTCGGCGATATCCATTTCATCGATTTCGATGGGGATTGGAAACCGATGTTCGCGTTCGGCGGGTGGACAAGTTTTGTCGATGATTTCGATAGTTGGGAAAAGCTCCAAGTCGGGTTGGCCTTCGACACCGGTGAGTCTCAGGCGGTAGACAGCTCCGACAAGGAGACCCAAGCGGGCCGGGGTCGGCATGTCTGGTGCAAACTGACCAGCTTCGGCAAGATTGAACTTTACCCCTTTTGGACCTCGGACTTCGACAGCTTGCCAAGCACCTCGCAGTTGCGGCTTGCGTTGAAGTTGGATCGCACCGATGACGCCGGGAGCCATCTCGTCGTCGAAGAGACTTCGGGATCGCGAAGGAGCTTGCGAGCCTGAAGGGACGTAGGCAGACTGTCCCATGGCAACGTTACCCATCAAGATAGCCAAGGCGCAGATCGCGATGAACGCAACCCAACCGAGAACGAGCATCGGGAAGGATACATGTCGGAACATCATGACTTCCTTGTCAAGGTAGAGTTGGGCTTGTCTGGGTAGCGTTGGGCTTGTCAGGGTTGGGCTCACCCTGGGTCGCGTTCGACTGATGAGAATTGGCTGATCAAGTTGAGTTCAGTGCAATCTGCCGCAACAAAATAGTCCCAGACGAACTGGGACTATTGAGCGGTAGATCAATCAACTAGCGAACTTGAGGTTGGCCAGGAGGGCAGTACTCACCGTTCGGGCCGGTCATTCCGCCAGCACCACCAGGTCCAGGACCTTGGGAGCCACCGTACATGTTCGATGGAACAGGTCGGCTAGCATGGTAGAAGCCAGGTCGTCCAGCAGGGTATCCAGGATGGATGTTCTGCTCGTGGATCTTCACGCGGCTCGGTGGGGTTGGGTAGCTCATGCCTGGCTGTTGGCGGACGGTCATCTTCATCTTGTCAACAGGATCAGGAATATGCATGTGGGTCTTGTTCTTCATCACATGCTGTTGGAGACCTGCTGGGTGTCCGAGTGGAATGTGAGGAGGACCAGGGATTCCGATTGGAGTTCCAGTGTAGGTCATGCCGTACTGTGGAGCAGTCATACCGGCGACCATGTTAGGTGGAACCATCGATGGATCGATTGGACGACCATCTGGTCCGCACAAACCACCAGCACCATTGATCATCATACCCCCTGGGCCCATTGGACCTGGGACACCACCGTTAGCGAAAGCCGAAGCCGTCAGTTCGATGTCTTTGTTACCGAGGCGAACGATAGCTAGGATGGAACCTCGTCGATCGGCTTCGATGATCGGATCCAAACCTGGCTCGAGGCGGGTGCTCACGAGCGTATCGATCCCGGAGATGACTTCTCCTTGGAACTCTGGATCTGGAAGATAGATCACTTTGGTGACGAAGTTACCCGAGAGGGCTTGGTCGAGATCTTCTTCGGTGAACTGGATCGAGA
>JBJONT010000106.1:0-5827 GCA_046051705.1 Planctomycetota bacterium
AGCGTCGACGCACAACAGTTTCGGGAATATTGTGACCACCTTCCCGCACGCGTTTGGCGACTCTCTGGATCGCCAACTCCGGAGTGGGAAGCCAGATAAAGTAGAGTATCACTCGATATCCTAGGCGACTCCACTGGATGATTGAACCGTGGTAGCTCCTAGCTGCCAACGTGGTTTCAAAAGAAAAGGTCGATTGAGTGGCGACCAATTCGTCGATTCGCTTCAGCAGAAGTTCTGATGCACGAACGGCTTGCGATTCTGGATCGAATGGAGACAAACCAGCAGCAATCAAATCGGCGTTTAGAAACTCTCGGCACTTGGCGAACGATTGCAAGAACGAATTTGCAAATGTTGTTTTGCCAGCGCCGTTGGGCCCCGCAAGGATATATATCGTAGGTTGCTGAGGTTCATCCATGAGTTAGTTTGACGCGATGTTGTGAAAAGAGGTTTTCTCAGGCCAAGTTTGAATTATAGCAACGCCAGTGATTTTTATGACTTACATGGATCATTCCGACCAACAGACCTTATGATCGTATCGCCTCCGGCCCTCCTCAGACACAGGGAGCCTCAACCCTCCACGAAACGGAATAGAGAACTCTCGCCTGACACCTTGATCGATGCTCACGGTTGTTGCCGCGTATTGTAGGCCGGCGTTCCGGTTCAGGGGCGTCCCAGACCGCATCAACGACTACCCCGGCTTCCGCGTTGCCCCGCGTTCCTCAGAGATCCCCCCAAGTCGCCGGAGGCGAACAGCAAGTAAAGCGAGCCCGTGGTCGTTGGCACGGAGGGACCCAGGGCGGTTGCCCGCGAGTATTTATGCCGGAGACGGCAAGCGTAGCGACTTTGCTCTCGAAAACAGAGCTGCAGCGCGAATTCCCATTGCATGTGGTTTGCACTTGGCTTGGCAATTCACCTCGTATCGCACAGCAAAGCTACCTGCTGGTTACCGAGGATAGTTTTGCGAGAGCGACCGGTGTGGCGAAGGTGATGGTGGAGGGGTAATCTTCAAGGAAAGAGCGCCTCGTTTTTTGAACAACCTTGCCTGGAACACTACAGTTTCGCACTGTCCAGAGCAATTCTCGATCGATCCATCGAACAAGGGGCTAAACAACGATGTCACGTCAGCTATCCGTGTTTTTATCATCGTTACTGATTATTGGGATGATTCAATTGGGGTGTCAGGAGCGCGCACAGTCGCCGAAAACGATCACCAACAGCATCGGGATGGAGATGGTATTGATCAAGCACGGCAATTTCATAATGGGATCTCCAAAAACCGAGTTAGGAGATGGTGGAAAACATATTGAAGACGAATCACCGCAACATGCAGTAAGGATAAGCCGGGACTTCTACATGGGACAAACAGAAGTAACACAGGGGCAGTGGAAGGCGATCATGGGAACAGAGCCGTGGAAGGGAGAGAAATTTGTAATAGAAGGGGAGAATTATCCAGCGACTTTTGTAAGTTGGACGAAAGCAGTCGAGTTTTGCCAAAGACTCAGTAAGCAGGAGGAGAAGCAAGGCCGGAAGTACCGATTACCCACAGAAGCGGAGTGGGAATATGCTTGTCGAGCAGGGACGAGAACGAAGTATAGTTTTGGAGAAGACGAGGGTAAATTGAGCGATTACGCATGGTTCGATACCAATGCGAAAAATGCAGGTGAGTCCTACGCGCACGAGGTTGGGCAGAAGAAAGCCAATGGGAATGGATTGTACGACATGCACGGAAATGTGTCGGAGTGGTGTAGTGACGTTTATGACCCTAAGTACTACGCAAACTCAGAGAAAGTAGATCCAATTTTGGTTACATCATCCAAGAAGGCGCGGGTGACTCGTGGCGGCAATTGGTTCGGCACGCAAGCCTTTTGTCGATCCGCGGCCCGCGACGGTGAGGGTCTGCCACAATTCGTTAGTTCCGCACTTGGGTTCCGGTTTGTCCTTGTGGAATAGAGATTATCTTAAGCTTTGACAATCAACAGTTGATGGAGGTCTGAATTCACCTGGACAGATCCATTGCCCCAACGGGGCTAGATGAGATAGCCCAGGGCAGAGCGCAGCGCCGCCCTGGGACCATCGGGGCAACCACCCGCACCACGTGTGCAAACCCCATGAAACTAACGCCTAGAAACGCAAACAGGCTTACGTTGTGAGGCGTCGGCCTGTCGGTATAACCGGAGGGTCGAACTGAGTTCGATACCCCTGCGATAGCCGAGGACTGGCGGACACCATCGCATTGATTTTACGCAGCTTTTTGGGCGATATTTTTTCGTTCAACTTCTTCAGGTGACAGGTAGTTGCGCGATTGGTGTAGCGGATTCCAGCATCGTGCGCATTGGCAAAAAATACTTGGACGCAATTTGTATCGTGCAACAGAACATCGACCATGCTTCGCTCCCGCAATGTCGACCGGATAAATGGTGTTGGTCTGCATGGGTGAACTCACCTGGCCAGATCCATTGCCCCAACGGGGCTAGATGAGATAGCCCAGGGCAGAGCGCAGCGCCGCCCTGGGACCATCGGGCCACGACCCGCACCATCTGTGCAAACCCCATGAAACTAACGCCTAGAAACGCAAACAGGCCGACGTTGTGAGGCGTCAGCCTGTTGGTATGACCGGAGGGTTAAGCTAAGTTTGATACTCCAAGTTCAGTTTAATGGGACCGACACCTCACGAAACGCCCTTATTTTCTCTCGTCGGGGTTATGGCTCTTTGGCTGATTCAGCGAATAACCTTTGGACATAGCGTCAGAGACTCTTTGGGCAGTACAAGTTCAGCGAGTCGATTGGAGTGGATTCGAGGGGGTTTTGGCGAATTGTTTCAGTCGGTCCCCTCGTCCAAACGCCTTGTAGCATTTGAGTCGAACTCTTGATCTGAGAAGTCTGGGTAAAGAGTCTGCATCGCTGACTTCTCGATTTCTACCTGCACATCCCGGCTGATGCAAAGCTGATATGACACGACGTTGTTTCCGGCGAAGCACCGCGTGATAAAGTCGTGTACACGTGGCTTCATCGCTATCTCCGAACAGTCCCCTGGCTCGTAGATCCAGCAAGCAAAGAACAGTCTCATTAAGCTCAACTCGGGATGGGCGATCAGCATAATGAACGGACATTCGAGAAACAATTTCCGAATGTAATCGCGGACCTCAGCTACCTCCCATAGTTCGCGTGGGTCATCGTCATATCCGTCCACCAATATGCCCACACGCATTCGATGTGCGAGCGCCATCTCAGGATTGCGAACTAGTTCCCGCAAAGCGTCCACAGCGTATTGAACGTCGCCTTGCTTTATGATATCCAGCGTCAGCGCAAGTATCGTCCCTCCGCTTTGCTCTCGAAGTAAACGCTTGGTATTGTCGTTGGATTCGTAACCGAACCTATTGGGAAACGCATCGTAGAGCTGACCAATACTCTGTGCTGCATGGTCCCAGTTGCAGTAGAGCGTTGAATAGTCTGCGTCGGGGAACAATTCGAATGCGGATGGGAAAAGCTTGCGAAACTCGATGATTGCATTTTGCAGATCAGTCGACCGTTCTTGGGATCGCGGGGCTGCGATGATTGAGAACGAGTAGGAGTTGATCAGAATCTGACGCTGCACGAGTTGCGTTATCGGGGAAAGTGGCAAACGCAATTGACAGATCCGAAACCAATGCGGATGAATCACCTTATCCTCTGGGGCATCGTCGGTAGCAGGCCGTATTAGGTTTTGGCTTTCGTCAGCTATCGAAGGCCCAATCAGATGACACGCAATGAAGAAGTTTTGCCCAATAGACTCTTTCCCGAGGATTGCGTCTCTGTATTGCTTCAGTACCGGCAAGTCGGTTCCATTCGCTCGTCCACTGTTGAACGATAACTTTAAAAGCCATCTAGACAGTTGAATGACGTCGAACGAAACGTCGGTCACGTCTCCATAACGAGCAGTAACCGAAAACAATTCGTCGTAGAGCTTCTTGCCATAGGCGTCCAGCTTGCTGAGCACACCGCCGTTGCATGACGCGCAGACGTCCTTGACCATCAGGTCGCCCTTCAAATGCGTAAATGGCTGTCGGGCGTTGAATGTCTCAGAGTCTCCCGGTGTCAAGCTGTACCATCTCGGGACGATATGCTCACGCGTCGGTTGACAGAAGGCGTCGCAATATGCGCATGAGATCATTTCAAGTATTGCCTCCTGTTGTGAGTTAAACCCGAGGGAAAGTGCCTAACGGATATAGAGCGAATTCAGTGGTTTCGGTTCGGCTTTAAGTTGTGTTCAATTCAACTTTCACAAGATTCGGGCTCGGCAAATTCCATGAAACTGTGCTCACGAATGGTTTTGCGACCAATGTCGTTGAGTCTAGCACCACCAATCCCTCCGTCAACGGCGACTATGTCCAGCTGCTTCATCGAATCAAGTCTTTGCAGTTTTTCTCGTAGGAAGGCGACACCGAGGTTTTTCCCGAAGAATGGTCCGCGGGAAATGTCATCAAAATTGACGTACGAATATTCGTGCGTTTGCAAGGCTTCAATTTGACGAAGAACGAGGACGTGCCCAACCTGATCAGCAACTTCGAATCCCGTTTTTGTCAGGCGAAATACTTCTCGTTTGTAGCCAGCATCTTTCAGGAATCCGCAACTCTCAAGTTGCTCAAGTCCACCCTTCCATCTGGCTTCGGATCGTTCATCCCCGGTTATATTAAGCCCTACTTCACCGGCATACAGCTCTGTTCCACTCAACATACTGCTCATCATCACGGCTGGACGGGAAGACATGGACGCTGCAGCTAGAATCGTGTTTGCTTCTGGTAGGATAACTACCTCAGTTCCCCGAGTAACTTGATCGGCTGCTGCGGTGAACTCGCTACTATGAAGAATTCGATTCATGGCGAGGTCTAGCTGATGGCGAAACAGCGATCCGAATTCTCCGACCTCTGTATATGGCGTGTACAAACCATTACTCTTGATTGAGTCTTTGAAGTCGCGGACCGCCTGAACTTGAGTTAAGTCACACGAATTTGGAAATGCTCGATCACAAAAGAATATGAGGACTCGATCAGCGCCCTTCGTTTCGGAGAACTCTCTGATCTCTTGAACTGTTCCCGATAGGTCTGAGTTCGTTGGAGTTCCAAGTCTCGACCAAAGAATTGCTACAAGCAAGTCGCATCGATCTAACAACTGACTATTGATCAGGTCTTGAGGATGTCCCCCCTGTACTGCATGAGAATGAGTCTCGACGCGAACCGGCTCGATCAGGACTGATCGGGACATCGAATGGGCTGCATTCCAGTTGTGAATCACTCGATATGCTTCGTCACGTTCCAGATGGACGTCTCCGGGACTGGCAATAAAAACGCGGATGAAGGTTCCGTTTTGCATCTACTTACCTCGTCGCTTCATACTCGCTGTTTCCACATCAAACACATAGTCGCTAATCGAACCGTCTTTGATCCGCTCGACAACTTCTTCCACCACTTGCAATGGAACAAGAAACCATTCCCTTGGCTGCACTTTGCCGCCAAATCGATCGGCCAGCGCTAGGTCGATGCGAGCGCGGGCGAGGAACTTGTGAAGCAATGATTCGAACGCTTTGCAGTTGATGTTCGCTAATCGGTAGACAGCTACCAGCTCCACCGCGGCGAAAAGATAGGTCGTTTCCTTCTTAGCGTTGGACACCCGTTTCTCGGGATCGCCGGTGGTCAGTCCGATCTTGTGTAGCAGCTCACGGTTTTCTTGCACAAATGGATTTTCGGAGAGACTTCGGGCAACATAGATCGCGCCCGATTCGCAGTCGCCGTCTTCCATGACATTCGAGAAGAGTGGTCCTAATTCGCTGAAGTCTTCTTCGATCTCAGGT
>JBJONT010000107.1:0-8587 GCA_046051705.1 Planctomycetota bacterium
CCGCTCGCCCGGGACATAGTCCCAGGCTACGCGGTGTGGGCTATACGTAGCCACCCGCTGCCAAGCGGTGGGAGTCGCGAGGAAAACCTCCACCGTCTGGCGACGAGTGGCTACGGGGCACTGTCCGACCAAAACCTACAACGTTAACTGGAAAAGTCGTTTCGAGTACTAAAACACAAACAAGCAACAATTCCGTTGCGATGGATCAATCGACATGCGTTACTTCATTCTTTTCGCTTGCTTCGCTTTACACTTCTGCCCGATCCGTGGTTTGGCACAAGACCGACCCAACATCATCCTGATGCTTTCTGATGATCAAGGTTGGAGCGGTACATCGGTTCAGATGCATCCGACCTTCGAAGGCTCCCGAGGATCGGTGTTTCATACTCCCAACCTTGAACGCTTATCAAAACTCGGCATGCGTTTCTCCAATGCGTATTCCCCAGCACCGGTCTGCTCACCGACACGCATCAGTCTTCAGACTGGAAAGAGTCCTGCGCAATTGCATTGGACCAAAGCTGCACCGGCAGTCGCCGGTCAAAAATTGCTTGAACCTAAACTCATCAAAAGTATCCCTGCAAACGAAGTTACCATCGGCGAGATACTTCAACGGGCTGGGTATGCTACGGCGCATTATGGCAAATGGCACATCAGTGGCGGTGGACCTGGTAACAACGGCTACGATGAACACGATGGGGATACCGGAAACGAACAAGCATTCAAATTTGTCGACCCGAACCCGGTCGATATCTTCGGGATGGCAAGCCGTGCAGAAGCGTTCATGGAGAAACACTCCAAAGACGCCAAGCCGTTTTTTATTCAACTTTCCTGGAACGCGTTGCACGCATCAGAAAACGCGAACCGTGCAACACTTGCGAAATACGAAGCAAAACTTCAAGGGCAAAACGAAAAACGAATCTCCACCGCTGCAATCACCGAAGACCTCGATACGGGGGTCGGTCAAGTTCTCGATGCCGTCGAACGACTCGGCCTTTGGAAGAATACCTACGTCATCTACATGTCCGATAACGGCGCCGGTGGTGGTGGGGGACCCGGTATTGCTGCGGGTGCTGGAAATAATGACCAACAAGCCCGAGGCAACGCCAAGCGGGGTTTGCGAGGTGGGAAAGGTGGCGTGTGGGAAGGAGGGATCCGCGTCCCGTTTATCATCGCTGGACCGGACATTCAACCAAACTCTTGGTCCCATGTTCCGATCGTCGGCTACGACCTGTTACCTACCTTCTGCAACTGGGCGAAGATCCCTCAAGACCAGCTTCCTCGCAACATCGAAGGTGGCTCATTCGCTCATATCCTACCGAAGGACGGCCAAGGAGAAATCAGCCGTAGCCGCAACGGACTCTTCTTTCACTTTCCACATTACCAAAGCGAAGACGGACCGCAATCTTCTGTGAGAGATGGCAACTGGAAGCTTATTTACTTCTACGAAGATCAACACGCAGAACTTTTTAACCTAGAGAGCGACATTTCTGAACGAACCAACCTGGCTGCCAAGGACCCGAACCGAACCATGGCTATGCAGTCGCAGCTTGAATCCTACCTGCGTGAAATCAATGCACAATTTCCAACGCCTAACCCTGAGTTCGACCCATCCTCTCCTTCCCCAGCGCGCAAAGGCAAAGGGCGTAACGAAAAACCAAACAATCGTCCTGCCAAAGCAAAGTAAGCTTCAATCACCAGTCACTTCCCATTGGACACCTAAACCCATGACACCATTTCATTTAACACCTTTGCGCAGAGCGTTTTGTCGTTTGCGAACAAGCCTGCTCGTCGGGCTAGCGTTACCGACACTATGTTTCCTTCAAGGAGCTTCTTTCGCACATGAAGGTGGTCACGGAGACCAAGCGACGAAACCCAGCAAGAATACTTGGACGCTTCAAGCCAACAAGTCACACTTCCATGGCACCTTTCTTTCTGCGAACGAGTCCCACGTCAAGATTGAAACCACACAAGGGAAGGTACGCGAAGTCCCCATCGATCAGCTTTCGAAACTCGATCAAGATTGGATCGCGAAACGGCAAGAGGAAATCCGAATCCATAACACCACGGTTCCTCAATCTTTCACAGATGCCGCCGCTGCCCCAACGACGCGATTCGTATCGACCAACCTTGCGATCGATGCGATGCTTGACGAAGCTCCTTCGATTCACGAGCACTTCAAACCCTTCGAGAAAACGCTCGGCCTGCGCTGGGACAACGATTACTACTACGTTGAATCCAACGGGATTCCCGATCACCCCATGATGATCGGCATCACCGCTTGGCAGCAACAAGTTCCACTGCCACAGTCCTATACGGGAAGAAACGCATGGCGCATTCCGCTTAATCCAAAACCGGCTGCTAAACCGATGTCAGCGAAAACGAATTTCTTTCGCGGTGCAATCGCTCTAGCGGTCAACGGTATCCCCATTTTTAACCCCATCAAGAACGATGGAAAAACCGACACACTCATCGCCGGGGAACTCGATCAATACGGTGGTCACTGCGGACGCGCTGATGACTACCATTACCACATCGCTCCCGTTCACCTCGAACCTATCGTCGGTCGCTCAAACCCTCTTGCTTATGCACTCGATGGATACCCCATCTACGGTTACCAAGACCCAAAGGATCCCGACTACGGACCTCTCGACCAATGGAATGGTCATCAAGCCCCTAATGGTCAGTATCATTATCATGCTACGAAGAACTATCCATACCTCAACGGTGGTTTCTACGGTGAAGTCGTCGAGCGAGAAGGCCAAGTCGATCCGCAACCGCGAGCCCAAAGTCCACGGCCTGCGCTCCCGCCCTTGCGCGGTGCAAAAATCACTGGGTTCGATGAGCCGTCCCCAAAGAACTTTCAACTCACCTATGAGATCGCCGGCAAGAAAGGATTTGTCCGCTATAAACTCGCCGACGATGGCTCAGTTGCTTTCGAATTCCAAGACCCTAATGGATCGGTCCGAAAGGAAAACTACCGCGCTGCACGGCAACGCCCCGAAGACAGGCAACGCCCTGAGGATAGACCTCGCCGTGAAGACCGCCCACCTCAAAACGACAAACCACCACGCAACAACAAATCCGAGCTGACACTCACGAGCAAGTCGATCAATGAGCAAGGCAGGATCAGCAAAGACTGCACTTGTGATGGTGCAGGGCAATCACCTGCTATCGAATGGGATAAGCTACCACCCAACACCCAATCCGTCGCAGTCTCTCTTTGGCACAAAGCCCCGGATCAAGAAAAATCGTATTGGTTGGTCTACAATCTAGACCCAACGCAAAAGGCGATTCCTCAGAATGCTTCTGCAAAAGAACTCGGCGGGACTCTTGGACTCAACGATAAAAAGAAGACCGCGTACGATCCGATGTGTTCTCGTGGACCGGGAGTCAAGTCGTATAGCATCACCCTTTACGCCCTCTCGAAAAAACTAGAGCTCGATCCAAAAACAACCGACCGAAAGAAACTGCTTCAAGCCATCGAGGATTGCAAACTTGGGGAAAGCACACTTGAATATCAGTATGAACGCCCCCGATGATCTCCGCGCGATCGATTCCTAATCGATGGCGTAAGGCTATAAGGAATCGCATCATTTACGAAATTCAGTCCCTGAACAAGAAGCAAGTTGAAACGTTGGTAAGTTGGGCCGGTCGCGAAGGCTGGAATCCGGGCCTTGGCGATGCCGACCTTGTTTGGCAAGCGGACCCGCAAGGGTTTCTCGGCATGTGCATTGCCGAGAATGGCATTTCCGAGAATCGTAATTCCGAGAATGGTGTTGCAGACAAGTGCATTGCCGGTGGGGCCATCGTTCGACACAACCCAATGTTCGGCTTCATGGGACTATTTATCGTCGAACCTGAATATCGAGGACAGGGACTCGGTCGGAAATTGTGGTTCGCTCGCCGCGATCGATTGCTTGATCGACTTGCCCCTGGTGCAAGCATCGGGCTTGATGCGGTCGATGCGATGGTCGGATTCTATGCTGCGGGTGGTTTCAAACCTTTTACTCGCCATCGCCGATTTCAATTTGCACCCGACCCATCGAAATGGAACGACTCGAAACGCGGTTCGCATCAAAGCGTTGGTTATGCGTCACGCCCCTACCGAGTTGAAGATTTCCCTGCGATTCACGCGATGGATCTCGAATGCTTTCCAGGTGAACGAGCCAACATCCTTGAGCCTTGGATCACGCAAAAAAATGGCCTTACCCTCGTCGTTCCAAACCCCAACAGCCCCAATGAAATCCTCGGTTTCGGCACCATCCGTAAATGCTTGGTAGGTTGGAAGATCGGACCGTTGCAAGCTCATACGCCGGAAATCGCAAAGGCCTTGATAGAGCAACTTATCCTCGACGTTAATGCTCCATCGGTCATGATCGATATTCCGGATAACAACCCCGAATCGCTTCGCATGTGTCAAAGCTTTGGTATGCAAGAAGTCTTCGGATGCGTCCGCATGTATCTTGGGCCTCCACCGACCTTGAAGAACGAACATCTCTTTGCAATCTTATCGCTTGAAATCGGGTAATCGTAACGCGAGTGCGCACAGGGAAATCAACTCGACTTTACGTAAACGTCCCACGACAGCGATCAATTGCTCAGCGTGGTGGGCGCAAGCCTGGTGAGACCAGTTTTTTCTCAAGCATTCCAAAGCCCCATTGAGCGAGAATCGCCAAGAGTGCCGCAGGAATGGCGCCTTGAAGTATCAGCGAGATACTCGATAGACGGATCCCTGTAAGAATAGGAGAGCCGTATCCACCTGCTCCAATCAAAGCACCGATTGTGGCCGTCCCGACATTGATCACCGCAGCCGTTTTGATGCCGGATAAGATCGATGGCAAAGCTAGAGGCAGCTCGACGAGTCGCAGACGTGAGTTTTGATCGAGGCCGAGGACTTCTGCGGACTCACGTATCGCGGCGGGTATTTGTCGCAATCCGGTATAAGTATTTCGGACAATCGGTAGCAAGCTATAGAAGAACAGTGCTGCGATAGCTGGCAGTGCGCCGAGTCCGAACAACGGGATCATAAAGACCAGTAGTGCCATCGATGGCAACGTCTGAATAACGCTTACAACCCCCAAAACCACATTGGCAACCCTTTCACTGCGTGCTGCCGAGATCCCTAATGGAACAGCCACCAGAATAGCTAGTCCAAGGGACACGGCCACGAGGAATAGATGTTCCATGGTGGTCTTGAGCAATCTGTCTGCAACTCGTTTCCACTGAGCAGTAGGACTCATCGAAGGCAACGGGCGATTCATTTGAAGTTTGTTGTTTAAAAAATCTCCTGCTACGAACGCTTCCATTTTGTTTTGCAGGCGCACGCGTCCGGTCATTCCAGACATCTCAGAGGGATCGATCAATCCTTCCAGTTTAAGAAAGGCCTTGGCGGCGTTCGGAGCGCGTTGTTCGAGGTCGGTTCGCATCAAGACGACCGCATGATAGGTAGGGAAATAATCCAAGTCATCTTCGAGGACTCTGAGTCGATAGAACGGGATCTCGGCGTCGGTGGTATAGATATCCGTTACTTGGATCGCATTGTGGATGAGGCCGCGATACGCCAAGTTGTGGTCCATTGTCCGAATGTTGCTAGTCGTTATTCCGTAATGCTCTGCGAGCGCATTCCAACCATCACGGCGTTCCCTGAATTCATCGCTCAATCCATACTCAAGTTCTGGATGATTCTTCAAATCACTGATCTTTCGGATACTCAATCGATCAGCGACGACCTCACGCATTCCCATAGCGTAGGTGTTATTGAAGCCAACCGTAGCCGACATCAGGATCCCTCGCCGAGCTAGTTCTTGGCGCATCTGCTCTTCGCTCTGCACCGCGATCCCCTTGCGCGCAGCTTCAGCGAGGATCTCTTCTCGAATTGTCCCCGTGTAATCGACATAAGCGTCGATCTCACCCGACACAAGCGCATTCCAAAGGATTTGCGTACCACCCAGTTCGGCGAGATGTTCAACGCTAGCCCCTGCATCACGACCGAGATGACACAGCATCTCCCCAAGGATCACCGACTCGGTAAACGCTTTGGAGCCAACTTTCAATTCCGGCGATGAATCGCGATTCGCTTCACCGAACACATTCGATCCGGCAAACAATCCCAACATGATCGCTGTGATCATACGCGTTGCGAAACGGAACTGAAGCAAGTCTGTCAAAGAGGCATGCAAACAGATCATAAATCGGATTCTCCGAAAAAGGTCTCTGAGTTCCATCACACGTGCGGTATGCGCTGAGCGTGGATGAATCGTGTGACGTACTCGTTGGCTGGTTGATGAATCAAGGAGTCCAAAGTTCCTTGCTGGACGATTTGTCCTTCGGATAACATCATGACCTGATCACCAAAGAATCCCGCTTCTCCCATATCATGCGTAACCATGATCGATGTCTTGCCCAGCGTGCGGATGATCTTGAGCAAGTCCTCTTGGAGATCGAATCGAACCAGCGGGTCCAGCGCCCCCATCGGTTCATCGAACAGCAGGACAGGGGGATCCAACATCAGAGCGCGCATGATTCCAACGCGTTGACGCTGTCCACCAGACATCTGCGCCGGATACCGCTTGAGCGCCGCATTTGGCAAACGAGTTAATTCAGCAAGTTGTTCGACCCGCTTTTTGCGCTCATCCATACCCCAACCGAGATACGTAGCCATCAAGCTGATGTTTTCGAAAGCTGTCAGATGGGGAAAGAGTCCTCCGTCTTGGATCACGTACCCCATACGCCGACGCATCGTCGTCAACTTATCAGGGGTCATCACCTCGGAGTCGAAACGAACGGTCCCGGAGTCAGGCTGTATCAACCCGACGAGCAGTCGAAGCATCGTGCTTTTCCCACACCCGCTCGGACCGATAAGAACGGTCGATTTACCGACAGCGAATTCAACGCTGGTCGGCTTGAGGACTTGCATATCACCAAAGGACTTCGATACTGAATCGAGCGAAAACATTTCCGTCCCTTTCTTGATAACCTGAGTGATCCACTATCGAGTTGCTCCGACGGTTCGATCGATTCCCGCGATCACTCCCCGAGCTTCCCCCTGAAGTCGTGGTGCTCATTGAGTTCATCGAGCATTCTCTGCACTTCGAATTGCATCTGCTTTGTCAAATCCGAAGCGGACAACTTATTTTCTTTTCCTTTGGGAATTCGGATAGGTGGAGCGAACTCAATAGTGACGCTCTTGGGGCCATGCACACTTGGATATGGAGCACCCAAGACGTCTTCTTCAAACTTGTCGATCGTCTCAGCGATTCGTTCGACACTCGGTTTTTGAATCAAGTAATCACCTGGATAACTGTACAACTGAGTAACGAAGAACATGCTTTGCATGTCGGCTTCGTACTGAATCATCTCGGCATCAGATATCTCAGGACGCGATTGCAGTTGAATGATGCGCCGTCGGATTTCCTTGACTCGTTCGGGCAAGCTACCATCGGACACGGTACCAGCATACCTGATTTCCGCATCGGAAAGTACACGGTTCGCGAGGGTTTGAATGCGATCGGCAAGCGAACCGGTTTGGACAGATTGATAATATTCCAGTTCTTTCAGAGATAATAAAGCATTTGCGATAGATAGTATTCGCTCTTGCAAGCTGAGATGTTTCTTCGGACGCCAGAATAAACGATCTTCGACCTGCGAAAGGGTTTGTTCAAGGCTCTCTTGCGGATCTGCGGTATACCATCGCTTGATCGCTACAGGAATGACCACGATATCCCGTTGGCTCTTGCGTGCAGCGAGCAAAGCCATTGCCGCTGCTCCGTCGCGAAACAGGGTGACACGGTCGTTGGTGTGGTAGACATCTCCCTCTGGAAAAACCACCAATGGGAATGGTTTATTCTGCAGGATGTCGACAGAAGTCTTGATTGCAGCCATGTCCGTCCCTTCGCGGTCAACACTGAAACAACCGCACCGCTGCATTGAGAATCGTTCGAAACGGCTGCTTTGATGAAAGACTTGCCACGCGGTCATGATAAAGAAAGGGTGCCCCGCACGGCGAGCAGCCTCAATTAGACAATACGAATCCCAATGAAATGAGTGGTTGGGGGCCAATAAGATCCCGGCTTTTGCATCGAGCGATCGCTGAAGGTGTTCGAATCCCTTGATTTCGATAGATTCGATCCTTTGTTCGCGAAGAACTTTCGCTCGCAAAGGGTCCACGAGACGGAACCACCACCTCGACATTTTCGGGGGCCAAAAAGAATCGGGAGTTCGATAGGGCTGGATATTCATATCAGTACTGATGCATCCAGAAAAAGGGGACCAGAGACTATCGGGTCTCGTGGTCAGCGACAGCGTTGCTCCTGCTCGATCGTCCGTACAACGACGAACGCAATATGCTCCTCTAAGACCTCTTGTCTGACCCGTCTGACTTGTCTGACCTGTCTGACCTGACCGACCTGTCCGACTTGTCTGACCTGTCCGACTGACTGACCTGTCCGACCTGTCTGACCTGTCCGACTTGTCTGACCTGTCTGACCTGACCGACCCGTCTGACCTGTCCGACCTGTCCGACCTGTCTGACCTGTCTGACCTGTCTGACCTGTCTGACCTGTCCGACCTGTCTGACCTGTCTGACCTG
>JBJONT010000108.1:0-22431 GCA_046051705.1 Planctomycetota bacterium
TCATTGTAGTGCTGCGCTTGAGGGGAAACAACAAGTTGATTTTCGGCGCCATGCCTAAAAAAATCCCGGGGGTTTGGGGGCAGAGCCCCCAAGGAGCCCAGTATCGAATTCGAAAACTTTCAGATTTTCGAATCGGCTACCTTGCCTTTCCCTCAGACGGTCGCTCTCCCCGACCCGGGGCGAGGGGAGCAAAACAGTTAAACCTCGCTGGCTACTAACTGGCAAAAACAACGAAGCTGATGATTCTCTCTCCCCCTCGCCCGCTGGCGGAAGCAACGGAGTTGATGATTCTCTCTCCCCCTCGCTCGCTGGCGGGAGAGGGGGGCGGGGGGTGAGGGTGGTGACCGCGCAAACCCAAGCGCCGCAAAGCTTTACGCACACAGATCGCATGCTTTCGCACGAGCGTGCTGCTCCCCTTCGCCCGCTGGCTGGCGAGGGGAGCAAAACAGTTAATCCACCGTCTGGCGACGAGTGGCTACGGTCTGACTTGTCTGACTTGTCGGACCTGTCTGACTTGTCTGACTTGTCTGACCTGTCTGACCTCTCCGCCCCCCAACTCGACTCTCAACCACGCTGGCTCTGACAATCACACAGGGTCCATCCCCTCGCGAAACAAATTGGAATTCTCGGCTGGGATTGACGCAGATTTCCTATTTTTGCTACACCCCTTAGACCGCTCGAATACCGGTTTTTACCAAAACATTGGTACTGCTGGCTCGCGTCAAAAGAGGAAGAAATCTTGAAACTATCCGTTGTCACACCGGTCTTCAACGAGCGGGAAGCATTGCCGCACTTATTCAGGGTGTTGCCTGGGGTGCTGGAGCAACTCGCGGACGACTTTGAGATCATCGTGGTCAATGATGGGAGCAGCGATGGTACCGGTGAATACTTGCGCGAATATGCGCAAGACGATAGTCGGGTCAGAGTCGTTCAATTCACTCGCAATTTCGGACAGCAAGCTGCGATGACGGCAGGTTTGGACTGTGCGGACGGGGACGTTGTCGTTGTGATGGACTGCGACTTGCAAGATCCACCGGAGCTTCTCGCGCAGATGCTTGAAAAACTCCGTGAGGGTTACGATGTAGTTTCTTGCCAACGAGCATCTAGGGCTGGAGAGTCGCTATTCAAACGTTGGAGCGCAACAGCTTTCTATCAATTGATGAAACGCGGGATCGACGAGCGGATTCCTCCGGAGGTTGGAGATTTCCGGATGTACACACGCCGAGCCGCTAGTGCATTGCGTGGAATGCGGGAACAGCATCGCTTCATGCGTGGCATCGTCGCTTGGCTCGGTATGAAAGAAGCTTTGATTACGTTCGATCGTCCTGCGAGAGTAGCAGGTGAGACCAAATATCCATTATCGAAGCTTGTTCGGTTAGCTTGGACCGCCATTTCATCCTCGTCGGCGATTCCGTTGAAAATCATGTCTTACGGTGGAGGGCTAATGCTTGGCGGATCGCTGTGCATCCTTGCCCTGGGTTTAGTCGCTTTAGCGATGGGTTTTTCGCAAGCGACCAATGCATTGTGGGTCGGTTTCTTTGCCGGTCTTGCCGGCTTGCAGCTTTGCTCAATGGGATTGCTTGGTGACTACATTGGGCGAATCTTTGAGGAATCCAAGGGTAGGCCGTTGTATGTCGTTGGAGATGTTTGCAACATCGATTCGATACCGCAAGCAGACCGATCGATATGGCTTGGGCAATCGATTTCGCCTCATTCGCTAGAGGTAGGTGCACAGACTCGTGGAAAGTCGCATCGAGAGCAACGGGATCCAATGATTGTGCCTCTACCGAAGCGCGATGCAGCCTAAGGGACAGGTATCGAAAGGTTTTCGAGGGAATGAAGAGTCGAACGCGGGACGTCGCAGATATCGTCTTACTGTTGGTCTTGAGCCTGTTAGTCCTCTGGATTGGGTTAGGTTCTGCCCGGTTATGGGATCAAGATGAAGGCTACTACGCGAGTGTCGCGGGTGAGATGCACGCCAGAGGAGATTGGCTTGTACCTACCTTCAACGATGAGTTGTTCGCGCACAAACCGCCGTTGATGTATTGGGGGATGCTGCTGGGCTTTGAATGTTTTGGGGTCAACGAATTCGCCGCGCGGTGCGTCTCGGCAATTTTTGGGATGGGCATGGTGCTCCTGACCTATTGGCTTGGCCGGATGCTGTTCAATCGCACAATAGGGATTGTCGCGTCGATCGTACTGTTAACGAGTTTGATGTTTACCGTGGTTGCTCGATCGGCGACGGCTGATGCCCATTTAGGATTTTTTGTTTTGTTAGCGATTGCTCTTTGGGTTGAAGAAGCCCGCCGCAGACGATCAGAGGTTATCCCTGTGCAACGGGCCGGCAGATGGTTTGCGATTTATTTCGCGATCGCTTTGGCGATCTTGGCCAAGGGCCCGATCGGCTTTGCATTTCCAATCGCTATCCTCGGCATGATGACGCTAACGTGGAAACCCACGATGACGAAAACGTGGAATCCCACGATGACTCTAACGTGGAATATCAGTATCTTAGGAACGTGGTTTGGCGAGATACTGAGAAGATTCCCCCAAGCGTTTGTATCGATGCGTCCAGTCTTAGGGGCAGCAGTGATTCTAGCTGTTGCTGGACCTTGGTTTTACTGGATGCAGTGGAAGACCAATGGAGAGTTCTTCAGTGAGTTTTTCGGTGTGCATCATTTTGGGCGATTCTCTCAAGCGATGGACAATCACAGTGGGCCTATCTACTACTACGTTGTGTCATGCTTGATCGGTTTTTTTCCGTGGACATCCTTCGCGATACCGATTGCGTTGTATTCGCTTCGTTCTCAGCAGTGGCGCGAGCATCGACTGGGGATGGTACTGATTACGACTTGGATCGCTTTTTACTTCGGCATATTTTCGATTGCGAGCACCAAGCTTCCCAATTACGTGATCCCGGCTTATCCAGCCGTAGCTATTGGGATCGCTAATTACTTTGCAAGTTGGATGTCTATCCGCGACAAAGCTTCTCAACAACGGTTCGAGACGCTTTGGGCAAGAGCGGGCTGGGGTTTTATGTTTCTCTCTGGGTTACTTTTGGTGGGTGGAGCGATTGCGATCGATGACCCAAGGGTACAAGCTTGGGTAGGTGAGCGGTTCTCCATCGATCGAATGATATTCCCTGCGATTGGAACAATCAGTTCGATGGGTTGGGTGTTGTTGGTGGGTAGCGCAGTGGGTTATGCGTTGGTGCAGCTCAGTTCGTTTTCGCGTGCGACGTGGGTCATGTGTGGGGTTGGAAGTATTTTCACTGTGATGCTTTGGCAGAAAGTGGTGCCAGCGATTGATCGATTTCAGACGCCGCAAACCATTGCGTTGGAGTGTTTGCAGCAAGATCGCTTTGGCAGAGAAGCACCGGTGGTATTTGGGATGTTTCGCCCTAGCATGGTGTTCTATTCCAAGCGACCGATTGAATTTCAGTCATCTGAGAATGTTGCGGAAGTTGTGCAGGCTCACCGACCAGAGATACTGGTTGTGCAAGGAGTCAATTCCGATCAGGAGCACACGCTGCAGGAGTTAGGATATCGGCAGACGCGGCGATATCGTTCGTTTCCCAAACGCGGTTGGGCGACTGTGTATCGTTTGGAATCCACAGCAGGAGGGATGCTCCTCGATAGTGATTTCGGAAATCTCAGCGAGGTTGTGGTAGACTAGCGATTGGGAAAACTCAATCAACGGCCTTACGGAGCCAGCGAACCAGAACAATGTATCCCGAAACATAGCATGAGTCCGAGGAATTCAATGAGTCAAAAGAATCCGATGAATAAGAAGATCACGAAGCCAGCGCAGCGTACAGCACGGCGTGAATTTTTGAAGCAATCGATGGTTGCCGGGATAGCTACTGCAGGAGTGCTAGCCAGTAGTCGTTTGACTAAGGCTGTATCTGCGAATGATAAATTGAATATAGCTTTTGTTGGGGTAGGTGGACGTGGAGGTGGGAATCTCCAAGAGATGGTGGCAGACCCCGGGGTGCATGTGTCTGCAATTTGCGATGTGAATCAAGGGACACTACAAGGGGTTTCCGCGAGATATCCTCAAGCGAAGACATATGTCGACTTTCGAAAGTTGATGGATGAATTATCTGGGATAGATGCTGTGGTTGTATCTTCGACGGAGCACACTCATGCGTTTGCGACGTTGCCTGCATTGCAGCAGAAGAAACCGGTCTATTGCGAGAAGCCGTTGACTTACAATATTCAAGAAGCGCATCGCATCATGCAGGAAGCGGCCAAGGCTGGGGTTGCAACGCAGATGGGTACTCAGATTCACGCGGGGGACAATTACCGTCGAGTGGTCGAGTTGATTCAAAGTGGAGCGATTGGCCCTGTCAGCGAAGCTCACGTATGGACATCGCGGGCTTGGGGGTTGCAGAGCGAAGCGGATGCGAAGGCTAACGGCGACATCGTTTGGGTAACGGATCGGCCGACCGAAGAGAAGGCGCCACCGAAGGAGATCGACTGGGATTTATGGATAGGCCCTGCTCCGATGCGTCCATTTAATGACGTCTATCTACCAGGACCGAAATGGTATCGCTGGTGGGATTTCGCCAACGGCACGATGTCTGACCTTGGAAGTCACTTCAATGACTTACCCTTTTGGGCTTTGAAACTCGATTCCCCTAAGACGGTCGAAGCCTTTGGGCCGCCACCGCACAAAGAGATAGCTCCTGCATCGATGACCGCGGTGTATGAGTACGGAGCCAGAGGTGACTTACCTCCTTGCAAGGTGGCTTGGTATCAAGGAGCAGACAAGCCTCAAGTATGGAAAGAGGGTGGGATTCCGAAGTGGGAAAGTGGTATTTTGTTCATCGGTCGAGACGGGATGTTGCTTAGCGATTACGGTCGTCATGTTTTGTTGCCCGAAGAGAAGTTCAAAGACTACCAAGGTCCGAAACCATTTTTGAGAGAGTCACCGGGACATCAGCGCGAGTGGTTAGCGGCTGTGCGAACTGGATCGCCGACCGGAAGTCCATTTGATTACGCAGGACTGTTGACCATAGCGAATCACTTGGGGAATGTCGCTTATCGCGTAGGAAAGAAATTGGAATGGGATGGAGTTGCGTTGCGTGCAACGAACTGCCCAGAGGCGACTCAGTACATCGAGCGCAAGCCGCGCGCTGGATGGTCGTTGACTTGATCCATGCTGTCGAGGTTTAAGTATGGACATCCGGGGTAGGACTTTTTTGATCAGTGGGGCTAGTTCAGGGCTAGGTGCTGCTTGCGCGCAGCGATTGCTGCAAAACGGAGCTCGTGTGATTGGGTTGGACCTCAACGCATGTCCATGGATATCCGAAAGCGCTTTGTCTGGGCAGGCGCAGGAAAGATATTGGCATGGAGTATGTGATGTATCCAATGAGTCATCGGTCGAGGAAGTTGTCGCTCAAGGCATACAACAGCTTGGAGAGGTCTCTGGATTGGTCGCTTGTGCGGGGATACTGCATGGCGAGAGACTAATTGGACGAGATGCTCTGGCAAGCTTGGAGTCGTTTCGCAAGGTGATGGAAGTCAACGTTGTTGGGACGTTTTTGTTGGCGAGGATCGTTGCGGCATCGATTCTTAGACGCATAGATGCGCCGACGGCTCAGGGAGAAGACAATGGCGTGTTGGTGCTTACTTCCTCGATTGCGGCTACTGAGGGACAGGTAGGTCAGGTGGCTTATGCCGGATCGAAGGGGGCAGTTGCGGCTATGACATTACCGATGGCCAGAGAGTTGGCTAGGTTTGGGATTCGCGTAGTGGCCGTTGCTCCTGGAGTTTTTGAAACCCCGATGATGCAAGGGGCATCGCCAAAGGTGAGAGACCCATTATTGAAGAGTTTGGTTCATCCTAAACGATTTGGGTTACCGGAGGAGTACGCGAGATTGGTCGAGCAAATTTTCGAGAACTCAATGCTCAACGGAACGGTTCTGCGGCTCGACGGCGGATTGCGGATGTAGGGAGTCAGAGGAGTCGCCGTTTGCGGACGACTTTGCAGAAGCCTTTTCGCTCCGTTGTTTCAGTATATAGAGAGCGAATGAAGTAAGGCCGGCGAAACGGAATGAGGGATCTACGTAGTGTTCGATGACGTAGAAAGCGAAGTAGTAAGCTCGAGCGCAACCCCAGATAGCGATTCCCAGAAGGACAGCCGACTTTAGGGAGGGGGATTCAAGGAGCAGGAGGAGGGCTGCCAGCAGACCCGTTGCTAGCATCAATGCTCCTTTGAGGTACAAAAGTTTCGGATTTTGGATATCGGTCATAGCTTTGGGTTTGCGGTCGAGACGGTTACTCAGGCCGAGATAAACTTGGTAATTTCGATCGCTTCGTCGGGCAGCAAGCAGGGAATGTCGTTTTCGATGGGGTAGAGCCATCGGCCGTCTTCGGAAACTAGACCTTGCGTTGGCGGAGCGGAAATAGTACGACCGAGTTTATTGGTCAGTGGAGCGTCGGTATGACGTTTCGAAAGTTCGTGAAGGATGACGGGATTGGCTGGTGAGAGCTTACCACCAGAATTGGGGCAACGGATGACGCCGAGGAACCAGTTGGGGAATTTCAATTCTTCCATTGTGATGCTTTCTTTGGTTGCTTGGATTGTAATCGAGCCAGGTCGGATTGATGCACAAGTGCCCGGAGCGGTAGCTGGTCAGGGGGCTGGCCAAGCCACAGGTGGTTCGGGTTTTCAGACTCAAGCGCCGGTGATGACATTTCTGGACATGTACTCCGGTCAGCCTTGGGGAAGGTATGTCGTTTCGGAAACGGTTACGGTACCGAAGTATGAGTATCGCGAGGTAAAGGACAAGGTGTGGGTACCGACTTGGGTTCAGGAGCCCAAGCAGATGACCATGACACAGTATGATCCGATTGTATCGTACCAGTTGCGACCACGATCGGTGCCGAGTACGAATCCTTTTGCGCCACCGCAACAGATCGTCGAATATGCGCCGATTGTGCAGTATCAACCTCGCAATGTTCAGGTCACGCAGATGGCTTCGTATCAGAAATACGAAGAGCGAGAAGTCAGTCGGATGGTGCCGGTGTTGGTCAATGCGAGTGAGCAGCGGGCAAGGTTTGTCGATCGTCCGTTGACAGGCGGCAGTGCTGCAACGGGGACTTCGACTGCGGTAGGAAGCAATTTGATTCAGGACTCTGCGATGTTAGCGCAAGCGAATCGGACAACAGCTCGCTACCCAACGCGAGCGATCGATTATCCCTCAACCACCGCGACTTATGGTTCGCCGGTGTATGGCTATACCGCATCGAATGCGACTTGGACGCGTCCGGTAACGATTGCACCTCCTGCGAGTCCGGTGGTCAATGTTGCGAATTCGCCGGCACAAGTTCCTTACACCCAGTCACCTTATGCGGCACCACAATATCCAGCACCTCAGGTGGCAGCACCACAATATGCACAAGCTCCCATCGTGCCGATCGTCAATCCGTATTCGACGCCGGTTGGAGTTAACCAAGTGGGAGTTGGAAACCCCGGTGCAGTTGGAAATATGTATGCCGGTAGTGGAGTACCTATTCCTCCCCCGTCGGGACCGCCGACAATGCCGACAATGCCGATGGTGCCGGGAGTAACGGCTCCGCCGACTTATGCGCAAGGAGGATATGCAGCACCTGGTTATGGATACCCACAGGGGTATGGATATCCCCAAGGTTATGGCTATCCGCAGGGATATGGGTACCCGCAGGGGTACGGTTCCCCGCAAGTCTACGGGTATCCACAAGGTTACGGATACCCTCAGGGGTATGGATACCCGCCGGGATATGGCCAACCGACTTGGGCCAACACGATGGCGGCTTATACGCCCAGCTGGATGATGACACAGGGAACCGTATTTCCCACCAATATGTTTACTGCGCAGGGGGGCCAAGCTTCGATGGCCAGTGGAGGATATCCGTATAAAGGCTATCCGCCTGGGGCTTATCCGCCCCCGAGTGGACCGGTGGGCTATGTGCCGCCACCTCGGATGGCGTCAAATCCGGTTGGCGTCTCGTCGAATGCACCGAATTACATAGGACGAAGTTCGTTGCCGTACAACGCGTCAGGCTATCCGACGGGAAGTTATTAACGGTTCGCAAGGCTGGCCTGTATCACTTTTACTTGAAATGCAAGTTTACTTAGGTTGGATTGTGTGGGGTTTGGTGCGACGAATTGTACCCAGTCAGGAGTGAGTATTTGACATTGGGGAGAAAACGGGGTTAAATCAAATGACGTGTTGTAGTAGAGTAGAGCTCGACGCGATGCGTTTCCCCTGGTTGCCGAGTGGCATTGCAGCTGACTGAGTCTATGGATTTGTAAGTCTGTAGATTCGCAGGACCGGAGGAACCCACCTTGAACATTTCTGGAGAGAAGTATGAAGAGAGCACTGGTTTGCATGGTTGCCGCGATGGCTATCGTTTCGTATTCGTCGAGTGCGATGGCGATCAAGGAGTTTGGCGAGACTTGGACCAAGGTCTATGCAGAGAAGAGCACGAATGAGGGCTTCAAGAAGCTAGCAGCCGAAGCGAAGTGCAATGTTTGCCACATCGATGGCGAGAACAAGAAGAAGCACAATCCGTATGGCGATACCCTTGAGCATGAAGGCTTGACCAAGAAGAATTTCCCACCAGCGAAGTTCAAGGAGAACCCTGAGGGGGTTCGCAAGCAGGTAGAAGAGTTGATGAAGAAGATCGAAGACAAGAAGGCTGAAGGTTCGGACAAGACTTTCGCCGAGCGAATGAAGGACGGTCTATTGCCTGGCGGAGATGCCAAGGGCAAGTAGATTTCGGTTTTTAGCAGGTAACAGCAAAGACACCCTCGGAGAGATCCGGGGGTGTTTTTTGTTGGATTGGTTTTTTTATTCGAATGCTGGGTGGGGATTTGCGTCCCCTGAAGCGGTCGAGACGATTTGAGTTATACTAAATGGGTTCAGAGCTTGTTCTGATTCCTTCCACGAAGACTTGAGAAAGGTTGGTTGTTATGGCGCGTAATTTCTTAGCATTGGTAGCGTTCCTACAGGGAGTCATTGGAGTCGTAGGGATATCGAGCACGTCGAATGCTCAGGATTCTGGTGCCGAAAAAGAAACTGGATTTGTTCAATTGTTCGATGGCAAGAGCATGGACGGTTGGAAGGTCAACGAAAACAAAGACAGTTGGAAGGTTCAGGATGGGTGTTTGGTTTGCAAGGGAGAGCGTTCGCACATTTTCTATGTGGGTGACGAGAAGCCTTACAAGAACTTCCATTTCAAAGCAGAGGTGAAGACTGAGCCGAACAGCAATGCCGGGATTTACTTCCACACGAAGTATCAAGACTCGGGTTGGCCGAAGTATGGCTTTGAGTGCCAAGTGAATTTGTCGTACAAGGCAGATCCTCGCAAGACGAGCAGTCTGTATGCCGTCAAGGACGTGCTAGAGCCAGCAGCGAAAGATAATGAGTGGTACACCCAAGAGATTATCGTTCAAGGTAACAAGGTGACATTGAAGGTTGATGGGAAGACTTTGGTCGAGTATGTCGAGCCAGAAGGACAGAAAGCTGGTTCGGATTTCACTCGCAAGCTTGAAGAAGGTACGTTTGCTTTGCAAGCGCACGATCCAGGCAGCAAGGTGTACTTCCGCAACTTGCGAGTAAAGCGTTTGGATTAGTTTTCTACGCGACCTAGCAAGCTTGCCGAACTAGACGAGATTCACATCATAGAACCGGAGCGGTTTTCTCTTGATGACTAGGAAAACCAAGGTGTTACTGACAAGACTTGCCAAGCCAATTTTCTGTGGCTTGGCGAGCAAGGGAGTCTCATTGAACATCTCAGCGATATTCGCGCTGAGATCCTCACTAGTGTTCTCGCTGGTATGCGCTTCGGCAATCTTGATTTTGGTTAGTGGTGCAGCGAAAGCTGCACAGTCAGGGGAAGAACCATATCTGGTTCGTGCTCAGTCAGGGATTGCGAATCAGTGGAAGGTCGGATTTTTGACGTGGCACCGTATTGAGATACAGCGCCGTGTTAACCAACAACAAAACCGGGTTGAGAATGCGAAGCAGCAGCAGGACGGCGCGAGTGCTGGATCGGGTGTCGCGTCACTTGCTGGGATGATTGCCATTGAGACTGTTGACGGGGATGGTAACCCGGTGATCTACAGCGATCCGGCTTGGAAATTTCAGTTGGATGAGAAAGTGCCGGGAGTGGTGGATGTCTATGCGAAGCATGGTCGTTCGGATCGACCGATACGGATCTTGGTTCAAACATTAGATGGTCAGACGTTGCAAACTTTGACCTTGGATGAGGAGCAGCGAGGAGAACCGTTGCCTCCAACCCAACCTTGGGTCGTAGGAATTGGTTCGGAGCGTTTGGATTTAGAGCAAGGTGCATTGCGATCTGCGCAAGGGGCGTTGGGTGAATACAGTGTATCGGAGGTAACACAAGCGGTTGGCTTACCGCGCGAGGCGCGAGGATACGACGGAGTAGATTCAGTCGTACTCTCTTCATCGAATTCGCAGGTCAATCAGGAGATAGATTTGGAGCAGCGCGAGGCGCTGACTCGCTGGATATCCAGAGGTGGCCAAGTTGTATTAAGTTGGGGAGCGGGGGGAGCTCAGTTGGCGGGCTATGAAGAGTTTGCCAAGATGCTTCCGGGGCGTTTTGGGGGAACGGTCAAAGAGTGTGAGCCGAGTCCGATTGAGTCTTTGTTGGGTTCTCAAAAACGACTTGAGCCTTTGGAATGTTCCGTCTTGAAGATGACTTCTGGAAAAATGGAAGTCATGGGTGTAACGAAATCGAGAGTCAAGTTACCGCTCATCAGTCGCTGGTCATATGGACTGGGGTCGGTGACATGGCTTGCTACGGAGATCGACGGTCCTGAATTAACCGGATGGGAAACACGACCGAGTTTAGTGAAGTACTTGTTGAAGGATCACTGGGACAAGTGGGAGACCCGGGGTGGACGGACGTCATTCTTGGGGTACGACGACATGTCCGGGCAGCTCAACACCATGCTCGATACGTTTCCATCGCTCACGTTGGGTGGGCTTGGACATCTCGTAGTGATCGTCAGCTTATTTGCATTGTTGATTGGTCCGGTTGATTACTTCTTGGTTGCGAGATTGTGGAAGCGTCCGAGATGGACTTGGTGGACGTTGCTGGCAACATCTTTGTTTACGATGGTGGGCAGTTCGTTGCTAGCGAGAGCTTGGAAGCCGTCAACACCAACCGTCAATTCGATCGAGTTGATCGATGTGAACGACCAGACCCAGGAGTTGGTAGGTCGAGGTTACGCGCATGTGTACGGTGGTCGGCGAGGGCTGTTTGACTTCAATGTGTTCCACCGATCGTTATCCGATGCGACTTCGCAAGGAAGCGCGATGCAGGCAAGCAGGTTAGATTGGTTTAGCCAGCCAGGGAAAGGATTAGGTGGGTTCGAGTCCAATGTAACGAGTGCATTAGGATTACCCAAATACTGGATCCGAGCGGTGGGCGAAGGAAGCTTTATCGGTGGGATAGGGATTCCTGAGGCGGGGACAAAGGGATTGAGTTACGAGTGGACACAACCGTTAGCGATAAGCAAAGATTTAAATGGGTTGACCACCGTTGCGGGCAAAGACGATTTGCTTCAAGGATCTTTTGCAAATCCATTGAATGTCGATTTACTCGATGGGACTTTGTATTTTGCCGGTAGGGCTTATGCGATTCCGGACCGAATACGACCTGGTGAGCGGATCCCGATCACAGCGATGATCCCGAAAGACATTACGCGGCGGCTACAACGCAGGACGTTTGTGGCGGGTCAGGAGCAAGGAGTCGAGTGGGATCCATCGAATACGTTGGAATGGGAGCGGTTAGCCGAGTTGATGACATTCCATCGGGCCTCAGGTGGTGCGGCATATACGGGGCTGCATCATCGTTATTTGTCGATGCTAGAGAATTCCGATTTGCTCAAGCTGGACAAAGCGGTGGTCTTTGGACGATTGCCTGAGCCAGTGAGCTCATGGAATTTGCAAAGGGACGGGGTCCAACGCAATGCGGTTGGTGGGAAACAACTCTCCGTAGTTCGTTTGGTATTGGTGGTAGAAAATAAGGATCGATCATTGGTCTTGCTCAAGGACCAATCGGCGAGTCCGGGGCCGAATCCATAGAGTTAGAGAATCCGTTAGCAGATGCGAGAGCGACAGTGATCAAAACGATCAAGCTTACGAAGAAGTACGACGACATGTATGCGATTCGAGACATAGATCTCGACTTGGGCCAAGGTGATTTATTTGGGTTCATCGGTCCGAATGGGGCGGGCAAGACCACGACGATGCGGATCATCGCGACGTTGTTAGAGCCGACCGAGGGTGAAGCTTACGTTTGCGATTACTCGATCTATACCCATCCGAAAGAGATTCGGCGGCTCGTTGGATACATGCCCGACTTCTTTGGGTTGTACGACGACATGACGGTTATTGAGTACTTGGAGTTTTTTGCTGCTGCTTATCGGATCGGACCTCAGATGCGGCGCAAGCGTTGCAATGAGATGCTTGAGGTCGTCGACTTAGACTTCAAGCGGGATGCTTATGCGAATACGTTATCGCGGGGCCAGACTCAACGGCTTGGGTTGGCTCGAACGCTCTTGCACGACCCGGCGGTTCTGTTGCTTGACGAACCACTGAGCGGGCTTGATCCGCGAGCCCGGATCGAAATGCGACGCTTGATGCGCCGATTGGGAGAGATGGGCAAGACGATCATTGTCAGCAGTCACATCCTGCCCGAGTTAGCCGATGTTTGTAACAAAGTTGGGATCATTGATTCCGGGAAGATGATCGCGAGCAACGACGTGGCGACGATTATCAAACAGGTAAGTCCCAATGTCACGTTGCTGATCGAATTGATGCGAGCGGAGGATGGTTCGAAGGCGGAGGATTTGCTGTCGGCACAAAGCATCGTCGAACGTGTTGCACGGACCGATAGCTTGTTGCGGGTAACACTCAAGCCTGAAGTAGAAGATTACTCTGGATTGGGAATGTTATTGGCAAGCAATGGGTTAGCGTTTCGGAAGTTTGCGCAAGAAGAGATCAATCTCGAGTCGGCCTTTATGGCCTTCACCAAGGGAGCAGGGGCGAAGATCTAATGAGCGATGCATTACGCCGATGGATACCTCATGAAGACTGGCTGATCGTTCTTGTCGGCAGCTTGGTATTGATTCTTTGCACGCAGTTCGTGCGGATCAAACCAGCGGAGGATGGGGTAGGAAAAGGGACGGTTGAGAATCTCGGCAAAGGGAAAGTTGCCAAGCTTGAACAATGGGGAAGCGATCCGACCGACGCGATCTATTCGAAGCCGGGGGCAAAGAAGTCCTACAATCAAGGTTGGCCTCTAGCCTGGACGTTTTGCGTGGTATCGCTGATCGTCGCCCCGCTTGCGAAATATAAGGGAATAAGACCGAGCGAGTATTTTGTCGGTATCGCCGTTCTATTTCTGCTTGGCACTCTAGCCTTTATGATGGCAGGGCAGGAAGTGATCAAGCAGTACAATTTCGAGTACGTGCTTTGGGCATTGTTGTTAGGGTTGTTGATCAGCAACACTGTTGGAGTACCGAAATTCTTTCGCCCAATGCTCATGGGAGATAGCTTGATCAAACTGGGGTTAGTCCCGTTTGGGGCGGAAGTATTGTTTGGCAAGCTGGTTGCGTTGGGGGTACCGGGGATATTTACTTCGTGGGTCGTAACCCCGATTGTGTTGATCACCACCTACTGGTTTGGTCAGCGGGTTTTGAAGATGGATTCGCCGAGTTTGAACATGGTGATATCCGCCGACATGTCCGTCTGCGGGGTATCCGCCGCAATTGCAACTGGGGCGGCATGTAGGGCGAAACGGGAAGAAGTATCGTATGCCATCGGGGTATCGTTGTTATTTACTGCCATTATGATGGTCGTCCAGCCACGTATCGTTTTGTGGACGGGAATGGACAAGATCGTCGGGGCCGCTTGGATGGGTGGAACGATCGACTCGACCGGTGCGGTGGCGGCGGCGGGTGCGGCGTTGGGAAAAGAAGCCGAAACCGTGGCTTCGGCCGTCAAGATGATCCAGAATGTCTTGATAGGTGTGATCGCTTTTGGGGTCGCGACCTATTGGTCGATGAGATTTGGGGATTCGAGCGGTTCGCAACGGATCGGAGTCGGGGAGATTTGGAAACGGTTTCCTAAGTTTGTCCTCGGGTTTGTCGGTGCGTCGTTAGCTTTCTCATTCCTACCTGGAGTCCTAGGGGTTCCGACAGGGGTAGTCGACACGGTCACGAAAGATGTAACTGGCCCGATGCGGATGTGGTTGTTCTGCTTGGCGTTCGTCGCCTTTGGTTTGGAGACCAACTTCAGGGAGCTCGGAAAGTACCTCAAGGAGGGCAAGCCCCTTTTGTTGTATTTGATCGGGCAGGCTTGGAGCATGCTGTTATCCTTGGCGATGGCGACGTTGATGTTTGGCTATTTGTACGCCGATCGGATCCAAGAGATGATGAAGAAGTAGAGGCGGGTTGTGCGCGAGGGGAGCAGTCAGGAGAAGAACGGTCGGCTGAGTGGTTGGATAGGGTTGTTGCTTGGTTTCGCCGCGATTCTTTGGGTATGGTTGGTGGTGCTACCTGGTTTGGGGCGTTGGGAAGTCGTGCGTGAGCATGTCGATCTATTGGATCGCTCGAACATCAATGCAGGAGCGATGTTTTATACCGAGGTGGAGAACCACCGTTAGCGGGTCGGCTTGGAAGATCCGATGTCTCGCAAAGTACCAACGGGTAGTTTGTCGGGTGAAATCCGGGTGGTTTCGGGGTCTTTTCTGGGGCTTTTCTGAGTCATTTCAAAAGAAATCCCAACGATTTTATTGGCCAATGCAGGCAATTAGCTTGCCTGATAGAGCGGTTTTCTTGGTTAGCTTGTCAGGGGGTCTAAGTTCGTATCAGTAGGGGACTTAGCGGTCGCACCGGTTTTGCTAGCATTCCCCAACGAAGGTTGTGGAAGTGCGACACTTCGACGCAACTTTGGGAAGTTTCGGGGCGATGCAGGGGGTCAGGTCGGGGCGCGGAGCGGTTGAACAGTGGGTAGATCACCCTATACTTGCCCGACTTATCGGACGCCCTCCGGTTTTGCTTAGTCGTCAAATTCTTCGGAATTGGAAAAGTCAACGTGGTTGGTGGAAGCCATCCGAAGGGGCTTTTGGGCTAGAGAGCGGGGCTTGGGGGGTTACGCGGATAGTTGCACACTCGATCCGGAGGATGGGGTGGTAGAAGGACCTAGCAACTGTTGCGTTTGGAAGAGAACTTGTCCTGAACACGGAAAGGGGTCCCAAAGATGTTGCGAACAGCGACTTTCTTGGTCATGGTTTTGGTTGGTTGGTCGGGTGCGGTGCGCGGGGCAGATCCTGCGGTGCGAGTCCCGACCGATTCTCAGTCGGAGGTGCTGCCCTACGAGGAGGCTTATCGCCGGGCACAGCAGGAGCGAAAACCTCTTGTAATTCTGGTGGGTGCCGATTGGTGTGCGGCTTGTAAAACCATGAAGCACGATACAATAGTCCCGATGCAGGAATCGGGGGCACTGCGTGAGGTGGTTTACACCCAGCTCGACAAGGATGCCCAACCCGAGTTAGCGGGTCAGGTTATGCAAGGCAAGATGCTTCCGCAAATCGTCGTGTTTTGCGAGAGCGATGCAGGTTGGAAGCGATTTTCGTTGACAGGTATGCAGACCGAGCGACGGGTCAAAGATTTGATCCGTAAAGCTTCGGAAGTCTTACCGACACGTCGATAAAGCCCGTTTGGGTGATCGATACTCAGGTTCGACGATTTCGCCATGAACAAAGCCGACACGGAAAGCTAGCTTCGTGTCGGCTAAACTTTTTAGCAATGGGCAAGACGTCGGAACATGCTTTTTGATTCATTTCAGGGTGCGGTACGTGAAGAAGTCCCTTTAGCTCCATATACATGGTTGCAGTTGGGTGGCAATGCAAAGTACTTTGCGGAGCCGACAGATGTCGAGCAATTGCAAGGCTTGGTCTGCTTGGCAAATGCCAAGGGTGTAGCGATTAGGGTGTTGGGTGGTGGCTCAAACATTCTGGTGCGAGATCGAAGTTTCGACGGTTTGGTTTTGCACCTTTCTGCGCCGGCTTTTGAGAAGATTTCGGTCGAAGCCAATCAGGTCAAGTGTGGTGGTGGGACTCGATTAGCTCATTTGATCACGCGATGTGTGGGAGCGGGGTTAGGTGGGTTGGAGCATTTGGTGGGTATTCCCGGAAGTGTTGGTGGAGCGTTGCGAAACAACAGCAGCACCGACGAAGGGGACATAGGGACTTGGTTAAAGAGTGCGACGTTGCTTAGTCGCGAAGGAAATCTGGTCCGCGTCGAGGGAAGCGATGTAGCTTTTTCGCATCGCCGTAGCAGTTTAGACGAGTTAGTGATTCTCGACGCGACTTTTGAGTTACAACCGGGTGATGTCCGTCAGTTAACGAAGCGAGAGCAGACGTTTTGGATATTGAAGCGCAGCAAGCAGCCGAATTATCCAGCGAGGTCGGCTTTGGCGTTTATTGATCCAGATGGAATTTCGGCGGCTGAGTTGATTCAACGCACTGGGGTAAGTGGGATGATTGAGGGAAGCGTGCAGTTCAACACGACTTATCCGAATTACATCACGGCAAATACCGGAGCGACATCCGAACAGGTGCTTGCGTTGCTAGATCGTGCTCAAAAATCGATTCAGCAGAAGACCGGTTTTGTTTTGCAGCCTCACTTAGTTGTTTGGTAACAGCACGACTCGGTAACAACAAAGTTTAGTAACAGCGTAGTTTGATAATCGAATCAATGTTTTTTCAGGTCAGTGACTTGGAACAGAAACTTCTATGACTTCAACGATACATACGGGTCTGCAGCGGCTTGAACGCAACATGGAGTCGGTCGTATTGGGCAAGCAGGAAGTGATTCGCAAGACGCTGATCGCTTTGCTGGCCGGTGAGCATTTACTCTTAGAAGATGTCCCTGGCGTTGGAAAGACATTGGTCGCAAAAGCGTTGGCCAAGAGTATCGAAGGAAAGTTCACACGGGTGCAGTTCACACCTGACTTATTACCCAGCGACATCGTCGGCAGCAGCATCTATCACAACGGGGACTTCAAGTTTTCTCCGGGACCGATTTTCGCAAACATCGTCCTAGGAGACGAGATCAACCGCGCCCCTCCCCGTACGCAGTCTGCGTTGCTTGAAGCGATGAGCGAGAGGCAAGCGAGTATCGACGGGACTACCTATCCGATGCCTGATCCATTTATGGTGATCGCGACACAAAATCCCTTTGAGTTCGAAGGCACATATGTGCTGCCAGAGAGCCAACTCGATCGTTTCTTGATGCGGATCGATTTGGGTTATCCGGCTCGGGATGCAGAGCGAAACGTGTTGCGTTCACACCGGTCGGGGGAACCGGTCGACGGCCTCCCTTCGGTGGTAAGCTTGTCGGAGATCAAGCAATGGCAACTGGCAGTCCGCGACATTCGTTTCGATGACGCTTTGGTGGACTACTTGCAAGACATCGTCGATCGAACACGCAATAGCAATGAGTTGCAAGTTGGTGTCAGTACGCGTGGAGCTTTGGCACTGTATCGGGCGGCGCAAGCTCAAGCGTTGCTTGCGGGTCGCGACTACGTCATACCCGATGACATCAAGAGTTTAGCGGTGGGTGTCTTATCGCACCGGGTGATGCCTCGTGGGTTTGCGGCAGGCTCGGAGCGAAACATTGTCGAATCGATGATCAAGCGTTGTTTGGAATCGGTCGCGGTTCCTGTTTAATTGCATCTTTAAGTCGGCGGGTTGTTTCCTATGAAATCAACGGGTGAGCCGATCTGGAGGCCGTATGAGAATCTGCGAGCAATTTGGCGTAGGATTCGTCGTTCCTATCAAGGGTTCCGCACAGCGACGAACCCTGTTCACACAAGACTAACTCGGGCGGGCTGGCAATTCTGGTTCATGATCGGCTTCATTTTGTTGGGAGCCGCTTTACGAAGTGCGAACCTGCTCGTGATCCTTGCCGGAACGCTCATCGGGATGTTGTTCATTCATTGGCGAATCTGTTCAAGGTCGTTGTTGCACTTGGAAGTGGAGCGGCGGTTGCCTCGAGCGATCCAAGCTCGTCGACCATTCGAGATCGAACTGACGCTTCGAAACCGCAAAAGCTGGCTCGGAGCTTGGCTTGTTCTCGTACAAGACCGAATGGTGTATTCACCTTTGCATGCGACGATTCATACAGCATCTCAAACGATTCAGTTGTTGTATTCATCGGTACCGCCGAACGCTTCGCGTTCTGGAAGTTACCAGTGCACGGCGCAGCGGCGAGGGCGTTATCAATGGCTGGGAATCGAAATTACAACAAGGTTTCCGCTCGGATTAATGCGGGGGATTCTTCAGCAAAAAGAGTCAAACACTTTGATCGTTCAACCGGCGATTGGAAAACTGACTCCGGCTTGGAAGGATCTATTCCTCAAGCGGCAGGTGAGTTCAAGGCAACGGCAGACTCGTTCGCTCTCGGACGAAGGGGATTTTTTTGGATTGCGAGCTTATAGGTCAGGGGATAGCCGAAGGTGGATCCATTGGCGAAGTTCCGCGCGGCGCGATGAATTGGTGGTCAAGCAATTTCAGCAACCGGATAATCGAGAGCTTATTATTTTGCTTGATCTCATCGAACTGACACCCGACTCAAGTGTTCCCGAGGAAAAGTATCAAGACATTGAAGACAAAGCGGTTGAATTTGTAGCGACCATGGTTCATCACATTACCGCAAGCAACATAGGGTCGGTGACCGTAGCGATCTGCGATGCGAATCCAACAATCGCTTGTCGCGTTGCATCGAAGTCGCAGGCTTATTTTCTGCAGGAGCGATTGGCGACAGCAGGTGGACTCAAAGGGACTGGGCCTCAGGATGTAACCAAGCTCGTAGAAACACTTCGGTTGCTTGAACGTGAAGTTCGCGAAATCGACCAGTTGCTTGTGGTCAGCACGCGCAAGATGCCTCAGGACTTGATATCCACTTTAGAAATCGAGACGCAGCGGGTGCGGCGTGGAGAAGCGACCGAATCGGGAACGCATCGAGCTTTTTGGCGTTCGGTTCGATGGGTCCATGTCCGAGACAGTGAGTTAGAAAAGTTCTTTACTGCTGCACAGGCTGTTGCGGCACCGAACGTGCCAGAACAGGGTGTTGCGTCACAGGGTGTTGCGTCAAAGGTTGTTGCGTCGGAGACGGGTTCCGAGACGAACGCCCCGAAGACTAAGGCTTCTTAGAAGCATTAGTCTTCAGTTGGTCGGCTCGTTGTTGGTATTCGTCAGCCAAGGCTTGCTCGCCCATATCTCGATAGACTTTTGAAATGGTCTCCAGTGTTTGAATTGGGTTTTTCGAGTTTCGAAGCGAGACTTCGAATTCAGCAAGTGCTTCGGTACTACGAGATTGCCTCAAGAGGATTGTCCCGAGGGTGTCCCGAAAGGAGCTTGAGTTTGGCGAGGCTTCGAGAGCGGCTCGAGCGTATTTCTCAGCCAAAGTCAGTCTTTCCAATCGGAGCGAATTGGTGCGAATATCTTCGGGATGATCACCGGTAGCCTGCTGGGGTGCATTCGAAGCGATGAGCCAAGCGAGGTTGTTCAAGGCGGGTGGGGAGTTCGGATCGAACGAGAGGACTTTCTCAAGCGAAGCTATGGCTTGATCGATTTTGCCTTCTTGCGCGTCGAGATTCGACAATGCGAACAAAGGCTCGGTGGCCTGAGGATTCTCCGAGATCCATTGTTCGATTTGCTTCCTGATGTCAGATCGAATGTTCGTCGAACCTGGATCGGAATGGAGGATTACGATCGCTTCATACACATTTTTGTTCGAGGGGTTCCACTTACGACTTTGCTGTAAGGATTGCCAAAGGGTCTCAGGGGCACCATTCGCGAAACGAGCCTTTTGAAACTTTAATAGAAACAATTCACTCAAGGCGTTGCTGATTGCGGGATCTTGTTCGAACCGCCAACCTGCGTTGAGAATTTCGATCGCCGGATCGAGTTCTCCGAGTCGCGCCATCGCAGTGGCAGTCCGGAGCCGATCATCGATGCTTTGTGGATTTTCAGACATGCGTTGAGAATAGATTTGAGCAGCTCTAGATAGCGCCGAGCGAGCAGCGATTTGATCACCTCTAGCAAGGAGTAATTCAGCGAGAGGGAACCAACGATCGGGTTGCACTTCGGCGAGCTGCGAAAGGGAAGCGATCGCCCGATCAATTTGGCCGACAGCAAGAAAGTAGTCAGTACGTAGTTCGAGAAGGACGGGATCTTTCAGTTCGCTCGAATGTTGCAAGTGCCATTGCAGTTTCTGAAGGGATTGCTCGGAGACAGGGGCCGTTTTCATGGTGGGAGCTAAATTGAGCGCAAGGGCTCGGTGTGCGTTTGCATAGCCCTTCGAGTCGCTTGGGGCCAGATATTCGATAATTGCCTCAGCTCGATTGGAATCCCCTATCAAGGACAAACGCTGAGCGAAATCGAATCGATCGGCTGGAGCAAATGGATGCTGTGGAGCAAGCACTCGATTCGAGACTCGGCGAATGGTGTCAGGGTCAACGGGATTCGAATTCGAATCGAGTCGTTTGAGGTAACGGTCGTGGACTGAATTTTCCGTGAGCGTATGAATGAATACGGCCAAGAGGACAGCGGCGGCGAAGAGGGCCGAAGGAACTCCGAATCGCAGGAATTTCCGTCGCGTTTTAAGTGTTTCGGAAGGAGTGCTTTGCTGAACAAAAAGACCAAGAGTCTCAAAGAGGGAAACGATCGCAGCCCATGGTGCGAGCAAGACTCGCTGCCACGTTGGGCGAACTGGATCACCGAGTTCATCGACAGAATCCGAATTCTGCAGATCGGTAATAAGGTGAAATGGTTCCGCGAATTGCCGAAGCAATCGAGCGAAAAAATCGCGTAATGAACGCAGGCAAGCTTGTAGCAATTCGAACATACTTGCAGGACAGGCCGAAGTAGATGACCTGGTAGGTAAGCTGTTTGGAAGGCGGGGAAGTCGATCAGCTTCGTTTTTTGCTTAGGGCGATGGTGCTATTGCCGAGGATCGGTTCCCATCGAGTATAATCAGAGAGCTGGCGGGTTTCCTACCGCAGCGAAGCGGATTCAAGCGTGATTCACAGAAAACTAATTTATTAACTAGCAGTTCGGTTGGTTTACTAGCCGACCGGCAAGGAGAAGGTCAGATGGGACGCGATTTATTGTTTCTGTTGAAAGAAGACTTTGTCGACGGGGCAGGGGCACCTTATTTCTGTCCAGACTGCGCTCAGATTACGGGAGTATTGAGCTACTTCCCCAAATTACGACATCACCTTGATATTCGTTATGTCGATTTTGCTCGGCCACGCAAAGAGATTGTTTCGTTGCTTGGTGAGCAGCATCAAGGCTGCCCGGTTTTGATTCTTGATCAACCTCCTGCAATGGACGCATTGGCTTATATGACAGGCCAGGTGGGAGGAAAGAGTTTCGTATCGGGAGCGAAGGCGATCGCTAATTATTGGTCTTACAAATACGGCGTATCACGGCCTCATTAAGATCGAGACTATTCGCCGAAGCAAGCGATGGTACCTTTGTCGGTGGCCACAATGATCTTCCCGTTTGCGATTGCGGGCGAAGCGATGAGTTGTCCGGAGAGTTGATAGTTCCAAGCGTTCTGACCATCTTTCAGGTCGAAGGCGTAGAGGATACCATCGAGTCCGCCGACCCACGCTCGACCATCGCAGACGACCGGGGATGCATCGCATCGCTTGCGTACGACCGCTTCCCAAACCATTTTCCCGTCGTTGGTATCGAGTCCGAGCACACGTCGATTGCGGGTGGTGATCACCGCAAGTGATTTGGGCTGATTCGTAGAAGGCTTGGCGATTGCGGGGCTAGAGCGAACTTCTTGAGCGCGTTCGGCATCGATGAAAGTCCATCGCTTCTCACTTGATTTCATATCGTATGCGAGAACGGTTCCCGATTGAGTTGGGATAATGGCAAGATCATCAAGCAATGCTGGGGTAGATCCGCTTGGGCCCTCGAGTGGAAGTCCTTCGGAGTCTGAAGTTCCTTTTTGCAAATTGATTTTATGCAAGCGGCCGTCGCAACCTCCGAGGAGTGCGTAGCCGTTCCAAATGGTTGGAGCAGAACGGAGCTGGTCTCCGGTTTCGTACTCCCAAGCTTTCGTGCCATCATCGAGATTGAATGCGAAGAGTTGGCCACCTTCGCTACTGATCAAGACGAGGTTATCTGTGAAGTTCGCACCGCCAGCCATGGCTTGTCCAATTTCCGTTTGCCAGAGAATTTTTCCGTCGGAGGCGTTCAAGCAGTAGACGTTACCGTCGTAATCGCCGAGGACAATTTTTCCGTTGCGTGAGGCGAGCGAAGCGACGAATCCATTTTTAAGATCGAGTTTCCACAGCTCATTGCCACTCGCTATGTCGAGGGC
>JBJONT010000109.1:0-4261 GCA_046051705.1 Planctomycetota bacterium
CGATCACTTCGATCCAGTCTGTAAATAACTTAAGGCTACACATTTCTAGTAGCTAGTCGATCGACGTTCGAATGGAATTGAACCGGGTAGGCCAAACACCGGGCGGCTTGCGCCGCACCGCTAAAGTTATCGGGCGGATCGCCGCGCACCATTAGAGTCACCGGGACGCTTGCGCGGCACCGCTAGAGTTACCGGGGGGTTCGCGGCGCACCGTTAGAGTTACAGGGCAGTTCGCGATGCACCGATAAAGTCACCGGGACGCTTGCGCGGCACCGCTAACGTCACCGGGCGGCTTGCGCCGCACCGCTTTCATTGCGCAATTCGCGCCGTGCGGCTCAAAAGACGAACGCCTTGGAAAGAACGAGTCTGAAGAATTGACAGTGTTAAACCGCCCTCCCTAACGCCTAACGCCTAATAAATCATCGATAAGCACTTTGCTGATCTGGTCGATCGCCGGTGAACCCAACATCGAATTGTGATCCCCCGGGACTTTATGTATCTCAACATTCTTCGCAACTTGCGACCATCCAAGATCAGGCGATAGTGCCCGAAACAATGGACGCGTCGTGGCGCGAAAGAGTGTGACACGACCGGAGTACGACTCGGGACTATACACGCGCACACTCTGATATAACTGACCAAGCACCAATCTGCGGCCATCTCGCCTCGTACTCGATCCAAATTCATCATCATACTGAAATTTGGCTTTCCCCAAGGTCTGAAACAAACGCTGATAATATCGGATCCGTCGGTACGCCATATCGATGGTCGCTTTGCGATTTTCAACCCCACAATTCGCTGTGATCCAGCGAGGAAGATTTATTGCGAATCGCATCAAGTGTGTCACGACAGTTCCTGGGTTCCGCAACGAATAACCAGGATCTGGCCCGGTATCGATCACACCAACAAACGGTACATCTAAATTCAACTGCTGCATCTGCCTCGCGATCTCAAAGCACAAAATCCCCCCATAGGAATAACCAATCAATCGATATGGCCCCACGGGTTGATGCTCGACGATTATCTTGACGTATTCGCTTGCCATCCGAACGAAATCGCTGTACTGCTCCAGGTACTTAACGTCCAAATTTGGCTGCAAACCTACGATGCTAAATCGGGAATCAAGGCGACTGATAAGCTGATGTGCGTAAAGCAACTCGCCGTTTACACCCGGCAGAAAAATCATCTTTGGCCCTGCATTGTTTTCCGACATCTGAACCATTCTTGCAATCGGCCCAACCGTATCGGTATCACCGATCGCTTTCGCCACTTGTGCAATCGTCCCATGTTGGAATAACAACGACAACGGTAGCCTCTTACCGAACCGCTCATTGATCCGCGCGAAAAGATTCACCGCCATCAAAGAATGACCACCGAGGGAAAAGAAATTGTCGTGAACGCCGATTCGCTCAAGACCGAGAACTTCCCCCCATAGTTGAGCTAACTGCGATTCGATATCGTTGCGAGGTGCAGTGTACCGCTCTTGAGTATGAACATCTTTCAAATCCGGAGCAGGCAACCCGCGCCGATCCACCTTGCCGCTCGGCGTCAGTGGTAACGCGTCCAAGTGAACGTACGCCGCAGGGATCATGTACTCAGGCAATGCGGCACCAACATGACTTCGAAGCTGTTCTGGGCTCGGTGCCTGACCTTGGCCACAGGTGAAGTACGCAACGAGCTTCTTATCACCTGAGCGATCTTCCCGAAGGATTACCACGCACTGACCGATCTCAGCATGGCTTGCTAACACCGATTCGATCTCACCGAGCTCGATTCGGAATCCACGCAGTTTAACCTGATGATCGATACGTCCAAGATACTCCAAAGTTCCATCGTTACGCCAACGACAGAGGTCGCCGGTGCGATAAAGTTTCGAATTTGAATCCTCAGAGAAGGGATTCTGCACAAATCGCTCAGCGGTCAAGTCTGGACGGCCTAAGTACCCTTGGGCTAGGCCATCCCCACCGATGTAAAGCTCTCCTGAAATTCCAACTGGTACCAACTCTTGATAGGTATCTAATACATATACCTGTGTGTTAGAAATCGGACGACCGATCGAGATATTCGTATCGTCAGGTGCCAAGTCCTGGTCGATTGCATGGCAACATGCGAAGGTTGTGCTCTCAGTAGGACCATAACCATTGATGATCTGCACTTTTCCCTTCAAGGCTTGGAGGGCTTTCGAGACATGTTGGACCGACAATGCCTCTCCGCCGATCAATAGTTCCTCAAGGTTCGATAAAATCAAAGGGTCTTCATCTACGATTTGATTAAATAGGGAGGAGGTTAGCCACAATGTCGTTATGCGATTGCTGGTGATTAGTTGCTCAAGCATCGCTCCGGTATGCAATCCTGTGTTCGGTATCACCAACCTACCACCGTTTAGCAAAGGCCCCCACAACTCAAATGTGGATGCATCGAACGATATCGAAGCCAGGAGCGCGAATACGCGGTCGGATCCAAATCTCGCATAACTACTGTTGATAACCAACCGCGCAATCGATCGATGCTCGATCATTACCCCTTTCGGCTCGCCGGTCGATCCCGACGTAAACATCACATAAGCCAACTGATCTGATCGTTGACCTATCTCAAGATTCTCTGAAGCCTCCTTGGCGATTGCGTCTCCTTCTGTATCGAGGCAGATGTCCCGCCGCGGGGAACGAGGAAGCTTACCAATCAAGCCACTATGCGTGACAAGGTACTCTATCTTCGCCACCTCCAACATGTGGCCTAATCGCTGCGTTGGATATTCCGAATCCAGAGGAATATAGTATCCCCCTGCTTTGAAGATTCCCAAGATCGAAACCACCAAATCGAGCGAACGCTCCACACACAAGCCAACCGGTGTTTGACTGGTTACTCCGCGAGCGCACAAGTATCTTGCGAGGCGATTCGATCGCTCATTAAGCTCACGGTAAGTCAACTGCTGGTCTTCAAACACCAATGCCACCGCATCGGGTGTTCGCTCGACTTGCTGCTCAAAAAGCTCATGCACGCATGCTTCTCGCGGATAATCACATGCCGTCTGATTGAAATCCACAAGCAACTGCGTCTGCTCTTTTTCTCCAAGTAGCGAGAGTTGACCTACCTTTTGATTCGGATCTGCGACAATCGACTCAAGCAACCGAACGTAATGCCCAGCCATCCGCTCGACGCTCGTGAGATCAAACAAATCTGTGCTGAACTCCAGAGTCCCCGAAACCTCACCTTGATGGCGTATCAAGTGTAACTCAAGATCAAACTTCACCCGGTTGCCACAAGATCCCTGCTCAACCACTTCCAAACCCGTGAGGTTCAATCCAGCGTCTAAGCGATTGAGCAACTGAAACATGACTTGGAAAACCGGTGGGCGGCTCAAATGTCGCTCTGGTTGCAAGTCGGCAAGTAAAACTTGAAGCGGCAACTCTTGGTGAGCATAGGCATCGAGCGACTTCTGCCGTACACGGCGCACTAACTCTTCAAAGGTCGGCTCTCCCGACATATCCGCACGTACCACGAAGGTACTGACAAAGAATCCGATCAGCCCTTCTAATTGAGCATCGTCGCGACCTGCAAACGGTACCCCAACAGCGAAATCCTCTTGCTGGGTATAGCGATACAACAACGTTTCAAACGCCGCTAACAACAGCATCTGTAGCGTTGCATGATTCCCTTGGGCTAGCGACTCAAGTTTCCCGATGATGTCTTGATCAATGGAGAGCGGAACCGAGGAACCACGATAGCTCGCCTGAGCTGGCCGAGGATGATCTGTCGGCAATTCCAAAGCAGGAACTCCCCTAAGTTCCTCACGCCAATAATCCAGTAGACCTTCTAGCCTCTGTGAAGTTAATGACTCGCGTTGCCATCGCGCATAATCGATGTAACGAACAGGAAGCGGATCGAGGGCAGGGGACAGCGTCCCGGTAGCTCTTGTTTCTAGGCAACTTTGATACAGCGCCGAAAGCTCCCTCGTCATCACGTCGATCGACCAACCGTCGCTGGCAATGTGATGCATGGTCACATTCAATATGTGCTCTTGTTCGTCGAGCTTGATCAACTGGGCTCGAAGCATTAAATCGCACGTCAGATCGAACGCACGGTCCGCCTCCGCAGTGAGAATCTCCGCAACGCGATCTTCTTTCGATTGCAATTCGAGCCCGGAGAAATCCAGCAATGGTAGCTCAAAACGAATAATCTCACGAACCACTTGAACAGGAAGATCACCATCGTGAGTGTATACCGTTCTAAGTGGCTCGTGGCGGACCACGAGACACTCGAT
>JBJONT010000110.1:0-4336 GCA_046051705.1 Planctomycetota bacterium
GACGTCGTACCGTCCGCTGATAGCCGCTGCGTAAGTCGCTCTGCCTTCGGCCGCACCATCAAAAACCCATTCCCTACATCCGATGTCTCACAACCCACCCCCTGACATATCTGATCGAGCAACTCGCCAAATGACTTACCCTCCCCCTCCAACGCCACGTCGACTCCTACCCCAGCATCCGTCAGTTGCATCAAGAACCAATCCAACGAAATCGCATGCCCCGACAAACGATTGAACCACTCAAGCCGCTGGATCAATGGCATCGCCGGCGATCGCACCCGCTCAACCCTCCGCTCGCTGCGCTCCTGCCAACTCGGTAAAGCTATCGCCGATGGATAATACTCATCTCGAAATACCTCCAATGCATTCTCTAACGATATCTCCTGGTCGATCGTCCGATCCCCCTCCTTTCCCAAATCTGTCCAACCCGCCTGACTTGAACGATCAAAGACCGGCAGAAACTCTTTGAAGATATCCGGCAGTGCATCCCCTTGCTCAACTCCCACATCACCCTTGGATTCCAGCTCAACATTCGGTACCCCATCCACTTTTGATGCCGCATCGACATTTGCAGCACCATCCACAATCGGGACCGTATCTCCCTTCGGATCATCATTCGTCATCGGAACCGCCTCGCTGGGCGTGACTGGCTCTTTAGGTTCGTCCTCCGGCTTAGCTGCAACTTCAGGCTCAAGCTTCTCCGCCGGCGTGGTTGCCGAGTCCGAACCGCTACCTGCGGGCTGTTCAATTCGGGGCTCCTTTTCTCCCTCAAGCACCTGAGCTACCCCACCTCCTTTTTGCACCCCATCAACTCGACTCCCCACCGATTTCATAAAAGCCCAAAAACCGAGAAACACCACCAGACAACCACTCGCAGCAACAACCCCAAGGATCAACCACTGCCTTCTCGCTGATGCACTCGCACTCTGCCATGCTCCCGCAGGCATCATCTCTCCTACCTCACGATCAAACCGTACTTCCTGCGCTAACTTCTTATCCGCTTGAGTCGTTTCAGATACTCTCTTCTGCAAAACACCCTCTTGAGAAACCGACTCCTGGAATTTTGGATCCTGAGCACCATGCTCTCCAATCTCACCGCCAACATGCGATAGCTTCTCCAAAGCCTGATCAAGCTGATCGATATCCCAGTCCCCAGGATCCGCTTTGGTGATCGCTTCGGAATTCACCGTATTTACCCTTCGACCAGTCGCTCCACCGGAAGGCACACCGTTAGCCGAAGGGGCTCCCTTGGGAGATGCACCCGACGCAGAACCACCTTCCATAGCACCGACATTCCCAGGATTCCAAGCCACCTCGCCAGTTCGAACCACATGGATCGCACTCCTGCACTTCGGACAAGGTACCGTTCGTCCAACCAATTCCGGCTGTCGCACCACCAATTTCGTCGAACAAGCCGGACACAAAATTCGAAACGGTTCCACGCTGCCACCCCCGAAGTCCATTCAATCCTGAGATCCAAAAACTCGAATATCCAATCCCCGCCCCTCCATCGAGCAGAATCGCTTCATTCTAGGTCCTTTCATTCCCAAAGTGCAAAGCCATTTCCTCATTCCCAGCGAACTTGCTAACCTATCGGCATGTCCAACCAATTCATCAATCCCACACCACCAGATCCCAACGAATCGTTCGATCTTATCGTCCTCGGCGGCGGGATCGCTGGCTGCTGTATGGCCTGGGAATCAATTCGTCGCAACCGCCGCATCGCGTTGGTCGACCTACCAACCCCATCGACTTCCTCCCGAGTCGCTGCCGGTCTAATCACCCCAATCACAGGCAATCGGCTTGCATCCTCCTGGGATTTCCAACCTTTTTTCTCCTCCGCGAACCACTTCTACCCCTACGCACAATCCAACTCCGATACAAGCTTCTGGTCCACAAAACCCGCTCTGAGAATCTTTCTCTCCCAAGAAGAATCCGAACTGTTCGCTCGTAAATGGGAAAATACCGATTCGTCGCCAGGCGAAAACCAACAACACGGGATCACCGCAAAACGCCTCCCTCCAAATTACTTTGCCCCGATTCACGCCCCCTTTGGCGGCTTCTCTATGGAACCCGCCGCGCGACTCGATACCGAAGCATTCCTCAAAGCAACCCACTCCTACCTCCATCAACGCCAGTGGCTCTTCACATCCCACATCGACCTGAACTCCGATGTCATTGCAACCCAAGAAGGCTTCGAATTGCCTTCGCTGAAAATCCAATCTAAACACCTTTGCCTCGCACTCGGGGCCGCCCCCTGCCCAACAAGCCTCTTCCCTCCACTGCCACTTCATCCCGCTCGCGGAGATATCCTCGAAATCCTCCTCCCTCCTTCGCTTAACTCACCTGCATCACTCTCCCCTACCCTACCCCTCGAGTCTGTTATCCATCGCGACGCTTGGCTCGTCCCCCTCGCATCCAACTCCTTCCTCCTAGGTGCGACCTACGACCGACACAACCTCAATGCAACAACCGACTCCACCACTGGCCTGTTCGCACGACAAGAACTACTCAATCGTGTAAATCAGTGGTTTCCAAACCCATATCCCTCACCCTCAATTCAACCCATTGAGGAGAGTTCGATCATTAATCACTACCCGATCGACGAGAAGTCGATCATTAATCACCGCGCCGCGGTCCGGCCAGCAAGCTACGATCGGCACCCCTTGATCGGCCCGCATCTAAACAACCCAAACCTATTGTGCTTCAACGGCCTGGGCTCTAAAGGTAGCCTGATGGCTCCTAAGCTCGCTTCCATCCTTTGGGACTGGATCCTCAATCGAACCCCTATCCCAAAGAACCTTCACTGGAACCGAAGAATCCAAAAACCAACCGAATCTAAATAAAAACCAACATGAGCAACGATTCCTCCTGGACCGATACCCACGCCCACCTGACCGACCCGGATCTCCTGCCACAGCTCGATGCAACCCTCGAACTTACCGCTGAATTCAACGTCAAAAGGCTTCTGTGCGTAAGCGTCGATGCACACTCAATCCCTCCATTGCTCCCTCTCCTCGACAAACCAAATATCTTCGGCCCAAATATCTTCGGCTCCGTCGGCATCCACCCAAATTACTCTCACCAAGAATCCTCGGGCGACTGGGAACGGATCGAATCCCTTTTTACTCACCCGAAAATCTGCGCACTTGGCGAAACAGGCTTGGATAACTATTGGAAGGACTCCCCTTGGGATACCCAAATGGCAAACTTTCAACGCCATCTCCAAGCCAGTCGCACCCACTCCCTACCCTTAATCATCCACTCTCGAAATTGCGATGATGAAATGCTCGCTTGCCTGCGCGAAGACTACCGCAAAGGCCCATTACTTGGCGTGATGCACTCCTTCTGCGCATCGCTTGAACACGCTCTAGCCTACATCGAAATGGGACTCTACATCAGCTTCTCAGGAATGCTTACCTACAAGAAAAACGAAACCCTCCGCGACATCGCTCGCCAAATCCCCCTCGATCGACTCTTGGTCGAAACTGATGCCCCCTACCTGAGCCCCGAACCGAAACGCGCCTCACGCCCTAACCAACCCGCTTACGTGGCTTTCACCGGGAAAGTACTCGCTGAACTCCACAACCTAACCCCGGAACAAATGGCGATGAAAACGACCCAAAACGCACTTAAACTCTTCTCGCGCATGACATAACAGTCTTCGCTCGTCATCGGCCTCTAGTAATTTGACCGACTGATTAGTTGCTTGACAGATTACTTGCTTGCCGGATTACCTACTAGGTTGCGCAATCAATCCCGCCACATACCCACCCTTGAAACCAGCATCAATGTTGACCACCGTCACATTCGCCGCACAACTGTTAAGCATACTGAGCAGCGCCGCAACCCCTCCCAAATTCGCTCCGTAACCAACGCTCGTCGGTACCGCAATAACCGGACAAGCCACATGACCAGCTAAAGCACTTGGCAATGCAGCCTCCATCCCCGCTACACAAATGACTACCTTGCATTTTCGCAAAACAGGTACTTTTGCTAATAAGCGATAAGGCCCAGCAACCCCAACGTCTTGTATAAGTTCGGTGGCAATCCCCATCCAAGCCAACGTCTCGATCGCTTCCAATGCAACCGGTTCATCGGTCGTCCCCGCCGTGACAACCCCGACTAAATTTTCGCTGCGAACCCCCTGAGGCTCCTCAGGCAAACGACTGCGATGTACACGCAAAGTCCTTGCAACGTGATTCCAACGCGTCCAAGCAAACGACTCGGACAATACCCTGACTTGCTCCGGACTGACCCTCGTCACCAAAATCTCCTCTGCCCCACCCAACAACCTCTCGACCACCCTCTGAATCGACTCCGTCGTCTTTCCTTG
>JBJONT010000111.1:0-3103 GCA_046051705.1 Planctomycetota bacterium
GCCAGGAATGGGTTCCGCTAGCAGAGCTTGCCGAGGGTGAGACCTTGCAAGGGCTCGATGGCCTCGCGGTCGTTTTGTCGGTTACGCTTTCGCGAGTCTCGCAGCCGGTCTACAATATCGAGGTCCACGGCGAGCACGTCTACCAAGTCGGCGAGCTGGGCGTGCTCGTTCACAACAACTATTTACAAGAGGCGATAGCTCGCGGTATGAAAGTTCTCCGTGGGCCTTCTGCACCGGAAGAACTCGTTGGAGTGATGGATAAACTCGGGCGTCCAATTAGTCGTGTTCAGATTGGAGATGTGATACACAAGGTCAAAGCGGACGTAACCGTCGGGCTTGGGGCTGCCGATGATATTGTGTTTGACCTCAGCGGTGGGATGTGGAATAGTCGCAACGGAGAGCCTATCGGAAAGATTTGGGAATGGTTATGAGTTCTGAAGTTGATTCGAATCATTGGTGGGCATCCGCGCACTTCCAAATAACACACCCTAGCTGTGATCTCTCGGAAATTGCAAGGTATGTTCGTGCGAGTGATTCGGTCGTTGCTTTCGCAGCGTTGCCCGAAACGAAGTTTGGAATGAACAAAGGCAAATTTTTCTGGTCTTCCGATTTGACGGTTAAATCTCCAGTTAGGCCAAATGAATTGATATCCTGGGCAGAGCGAACTGCACTTGAAAACGAGAAGCTGCTTATAGACTTAGTAACTCTTGGGAGTTCAATCTATGTATATGTGGGGATTCACTCGAACGTTCTCGCGCTTGGTTTTGACTTACCTCAAACGCCAACGCTTTTGAAACTGGGTATTGCCGTTGGATTAGAGTATTTTTCTCCATAGCTGCGGCATGATGCCCAACTCTGCGTCACAACAATGCTCCGCGTCACAACATTCTGCACTTTTGCGCACGAGAACTCGGCGCTATCATCGCCGCTTATCCAGCCACTCGTCCCGAAGGCAGCAACGAGCAAGAGTCTATGCTTGGATGGCTGATTTTCTCGTCACATGATGCTCGATTCCCTTGCGAACGGACTGTGAATACAGCCCTTTTTCGCCAAGTGCGCGGACGTGGGGACAGTCGTCGTTAGGAAGGAAGTCGGTTTCGGGCATTGAGTCTGTCCTCCTATCCTGTCTCGTTGGGTTTGTTTTCGATCTGTACAAGGCAATCTGTGGGTGCACACCTTGAGCAACTTACTGCGCGGTTCGTGGCTAATCTTGCTTGTCTGGCAATTGTGCGAGCATCGTTGAGCTGGTTTGGTATATCGATTCCCTTACCGAAATGCATTTCATCGGGCGTCTGTCCCTTGAACGTCGAATGGGGGACAAATCGGTTGTGCTGGTAGACGTAGAACGTCGTTTGCTTGCGCACATCGTCGATTGATTCAAGTGTGTTTAAGTACAACCACCCGTGCTTGAGAATTCTCCACCACGATTCGATCATGCTATTGGAGAATACGACATCGACTTGGGCTATGATACGCCGGATCGTCCCACTTGCAACGAGCGCATCCACCTGAGTATTGAGGTTCTCGACCCCGCTGTCCATGTACACCTTGGGGACCACGCCCTTCAAACCCTTGGCGGCTTCGATCAACAGCATAGTTCCTAGCGATTCTAGTCGCTACTAATACTACCGAGTCGGGCCCCGAGTTCCAAGCTTATGGGGGAGCTTTTGTCACTTCGATAGACCACTGCCCAGCGATCGCAGATGGCGAAGGATCGGTGGTCACCACGCGGTTCGTTAACCAATCGGTGAAGTTGAGGGGTCACATTACTTCATGCGGTAGGAAGACCGACACGTTTGGAAACCCAGCGAAGTCGGACTTGTTGAACGTTACGATTTGCTGAAGACCGTGTCGTTGCATTGCAGCAACCAGACGCGCGTCATGTGCACGCTTACCAGAAATTCCGAGATCAGTTACGTCTGCGAGCCAGTTGGCAAATATACCACGTTCATCACGTAGCAACGCAATTGACTTGAGAAACTCATCTATCGCAAGTCGGGCGTCAACTGGAGTCAGGCCTAAACCATTTTGCGAAGTTGGCCGTGTTGCAACCACCCAGTATTCGTAGTGCACTTGGGGAACGATGGCTGGTTGATCGCCACGTTTTCGAATAATGCACACCGCCGTCACGGCATCCGCGTGAGTAGGATGTGATACTACAGCCAGTCGCAGAAGGATATTCGAATCGAGGAGAACCTTCACTCGCCTCGTCCCTCGTAAATCGATTCGCGGCTATCGTCGAAATGCGCTGGAGCACGGGCGTGTATTTCAAGGAGTCTTTTGAGGCTTGCTTCAAATTGCTCGTTCGAAATGGAGGCGTCACCAGCCGGATCGAAATCCGAGATAAGCAATGTCTGTAAGACATACGTAGGGATATCGAGCCCAACTTGTTCTGCACGCTTTTTCAGAATCGCTTCCAGGTCCGCTGGAAGGTCAATAACTAGGTTCATGGGATCAAGTCTCCTTTATTGCCACGCCCACATTATAGCACTTTCGAGCGAAACAGGCCAAAGGTTTCTTCGGCAAGGGAATTAACCAAAAAAGGGATCTCGCTGAGCGAACCAAGAGCTACAAATCAGTGTCGTCAAATAGCTAACTTGCAGGGTCAAGAGTTGCCACTCGCCCCCCAGTTAGTCCCACGGGCGATGACTCAGCTGGTAAACCCGATGAAATGGGGATTGTGTAGGTCGCCGGCAGTTTCCCAAAACAGAGCAAGGTTGCGAGTTTAGGACGCCGCCTCCATCTACTTGGCCACCGCAAGGTGACCATTCCGCTCAAGACCCGCTGGCTCACCCCAGCGGGTCTTTGCGTTTCTACCCAATAAATTCAAAGGGATTGCGAGCTAGCCAACTTCTCACGCGGCCAAACCTCGGGACGCGCTTGGTGACCATTACGCGCCCAAAAGGCTCAAATCTGGGAAAAAGGCTCTAAATCGCGGGACTCACCCCCAAACGGGTCCCGTGCCATTCCACCCTTTAAAAACATGGAGATTCGCGATTTTGCCGCCAATCGAAGTTTTAGTGGAAATGGCCTATGGCAGTGGTATGAAAAACCAGGGCTATCGGGATCCTTCAGATCTAGAAGTGATCGAGCGGCCAGGTGC
>JBJONT010000112.1:0-3472 GCA_046051705.1 Planctomycetota bacterium
AGGTCGACGCCTTTCGCGCGGCGATGCTCCAAGCGATCGAATCGGTACTGGTGCCCGATGTTCAGTGCGAGAGCATTCGTTTGCACTTCGAATGGCAGGTTCAGCAATTGCGGATTCTCGCATCTGCGATCCCGCATATCGATTAGCACAGTTTGTTGGTCGTTGGAAGGGAGTTTGTAACGTGAAGATCAAGGCGGTAGATTGGCTCTGGTTGGCATCGGCGATATGTCTGAGTTGCGGGGTTTGGTTGTTCTTCAGGAACACCGATCCTGCTTGGAGGACAATACCATCCGAACCGATTGATCAGCTACGCGAGTCGACTGAGTTTCAGGAAGTCGAGGGGCCGCGGTCCTCGCGCTGGCCCAAGGTGAGGGCGGAGTTCGTCAGGCTCAATCCGGTGTGTGCGGCTTGTGGGAGTGGGAAGGAACTGAATGTTCACCACATCGAGCCCTTTCATAGCAACCCCGAGTTGGAATTGGATTCGGGTAATCTCATTACGTTGTGTCGCGAGCATCATTTCTTTGTGGGGCATGATCCCGATGGGCCGTGGGAGCCGAAGCGCCCTAATTGGTCGGCAAGCAATCCGCAGGTTCGCCAGCACTGCGAGCGGATTCGGTCGCGAAATCAGTGAGTAGTGGATGGGTTTCACATTCATATTGCTCGGTTTCCTAACGGCTAGTAATCGATAATTCCTCGCTTTTTTGCGGCCCAGGCCGGTCCAAGAAACCTTGCCGTAAAATATGGCGAGAAATCCGCAACGTTCCCCTATTCTTCGTGCCCTCATCAAATTCGAGCACATTTGGATGTCCAAGCTCGCTCTTGTACGGCTCAATGCATTTTCGCAAAAAAGGATTCTTCCGGATTTATTTGTGTCTAGAAAACGGTATGATCGAGCCCCTGACTCCTAAACGTAATTACCGTACTGGATGCGTAGTCTGAATACGAAAGGTTCGCAATGCCGGAAAATCACGATTACATCGACTTGGCATTTCAGATTATGTCTGCTTCGAGCATTCCATCTGATCACGGATATGCTTTGTTTTCATCCATATCAAAAACTCTACCCACAATACACGAATCAAACGCAATAGGAATTCATCCGATTCGTGGGACGCAGGTAGGAAATCGTCAACTGCAACTAAACGGAAATAGTCGATTAACGATTCGAATTAGGATATCAGAAATCCCGGTATGCTTACCACTTGCCGGAAAACTACTCGATATCACGGGTGCAAAGATCCAAGTTGGTGTTCCCGAAATTCGCACATTGATTCCTGCTGATCGATTAGCAAGTCGGCTGGTTACAACCAAAAACTGCCTGGATCAAGTGCGTTTTGAAGCTGAGTTGAAAAGGCAGGTATCTAATCTCGGTGCTGATACAACCTTGCGATATAGTATTGGAAAACGCCGAACGATCCGCATTAGAGACAAGGAGATTGTCGGGTACGAAGTCGTTTTAGAAAACCTACATCCAGAGCTATCGTTAGCAATTCAGGTCAATGGGATCGGCGGACGCCGACATATGGGGTGTGGAATATTTCTTCCGACGCAACGCGAAACGTCTTCATGACAACACGACTCTTCGCAAAAAGTTGGGATTTCCAAAATAGAGCAATGCCGGAAAATGTTTTTCTAGATCGGCATTTGCGAGATGTGTTCATATGCGCTAAAGCCATTGCCTCAGCGACAGGAGACAAACAATTACTTTGTTTTGGTCTTAATCCAGACGATTACCGGGAACGATTCGAGCGAATCCTACTCGTCTCAGCCGCATGCCATGACCTTGGCAAAGCCAATAGCCACTTTCAAGCGATGCTGTCCTTAAGAAAATCGAATTCACTTCTCAGAGCGCGTCAAGCGGTGCGACACGAATGGGTGACTTGGTTTCTCTTATGTCAAAAGGAGATGACTTCCTGGATTAAAAGCAAATTGGATAAAAAGTTTTCTGAGGTTGATTGGCATCTTGTGCTTTGGTCAGTCACTGGCCACCATCCAGCGTATGGTCGATCCATCCCCCATGAACGTGCTCACGGGTCCAGCGACGAAATCGAACTTTATCAATCACACGCGGACTTTCAAAGTTGCCTCAGTGTGGTTGCTGAATCGATTGGAGAGACACAATGTCCAGTAAATCTAAGCTCCCAAATTTACTCTGCGGAAAGTGATATTCTCTCAGCGATTCGAGAGTCTTACGCCGATTCTGCGCTACAATGGCGCCGATGGCGTAAGGACACATCGATTGCCGGGCTACTTGCAGCCGCTAAAAACAGCTTAGTCGCAGCAGATGTCGCTGGATCCGCAATACCGATACCGCAAGATGATGCAGAAAGATCCGATATAGATTCATGGCACGCAGTAATAATCGACAGATTATCTCAGGTTCCAAGCGAAAGTGATCTAGATGCACTCATCGCCGATCGATTGACTCTAGACGGAAAGACTTACGGTTTACGACCTTTTCAAATCCGCGTCGCTAAAGATGCATCAGACGTCACCCTCGTCACTGCTGGATGTGGAAGCGGCAAAACGCTGGCAGCCTATAATTGGGCAAGAGTGCATTGCCCTGGGAAGCGTCTTTACATGTGCTATCCCACCACGGGTACAGCAACCGAAGGATTTCGAGACTATCTCTTCGATCAAGATGATCACAAGCCCAAGCTTGGCGCAGCTTTGTTCCACGGACGTTCTAGCATTGACCAAAGAATCATTCTTAACGTGGCAGGGGATGAGTCAGATGAATTCGATAGTTTTGCGAGGATAAGGTCACTTCAATCATGGGGTACATCAATCGTTTCCTGTACGGCTGACACCGTCTTAGGGATTATTCATAACCATCGACGCGCGATTTACTCGTGGCCCGGAATATGCAACGCTGCACTCGTGTTCGATGAGATTCACTCGTATGATGATTCAATGTTTGGGACGTTGCTTTCGTTGCTTAAAAATATGCCAGGCATTCCGGTCCTTTTAATGACGGCAAGCCTTCCAAAAAACCGGATAGAGCTAATAAGGTCTACTCTTCATCACTGTGGTCGCGGTCTCGCAGAAATCGATGGCCCAGACGAGCTTGAGTCATTGAAACGATACACACGGGAGACATGCAGCGAAGATCAAATCGTAAAGAGAGTCGAGGAGGAAATCTCAAGAAACGGGAAGATTCTTTGGGTATCAAACACGGTGAATCGAACAATAGAATCGTATCGCCGTTGCAATAGTCTTTGCGGATCAAATACGGTGTATCACAGCAGGTATCGGTATCTTGATCGTGTTCAACGGCACAAAGAAGTCATAGACTCATTCAGGACACCAGGACCATCTATTGCGTGGACAAGTCAGGTCGCGGAAATGTCACTAGATCTGAGTGCTACCCTTCTTGTTACCGACCTTGCTCCAATCCCAGCATTGATTCAAAGGTTAGGAAGGCTAAATCGTAGAGCACGCAATGTCGGTGATCCAATCTCTTCATTTGTTG
>JBJONT010000113.1:0-6402 GCA_046051705.1 Planctomycetota bacterium
AGCGTCGACGCACAACAGTTTCGGGAATATTGTGACCACCTTCCCGCACGCGTTTGGCGACTCTCTGGATCGCCAACTCCGGAGTGGGAAGCCAGATAAAGTAGAGTATCACTCGATATCCCAAGCGACGCCACTGGATGATTGAACCGTGGTAGCTCCTAGCTGCCAACGTGGTTTCAAAAGAAAAGGTCGATTGAGTGGCGACCAATTCGTCGATTCGCTTCAGCAGAAGTTCTGATGCACGAGCCACAGGTACTTGATGAGCTTGCAAACCAATCGTCCGAAACGCCAAAGGTTTTGAATGGGTTGATACGGGGTCTTCGGAAAAAACGTGATTCTGATCTCCGGACTACCTCAGACACACACAGTTTGATTCCGGAGAGAAGCTCGAGGCTTGGAAGCGTTAATAGTAGCCGGCTCAGTTCAGCCCGGGCGTGATTGCCGTTAGTGTGAAGATCGACGTTAAAACCTGCCGGAGAATAATCACCCAGTGAGTTCTAGGTTTACCGCCGATAGCTGGCTTTTATAGGCTAACGTATTTGGACAGCTTAATTCAAAATGGATTTGAATTTTTTACGCAAGTCTCAAGGTGCGTAATTGTCAGAATTGACGTTCCAAGGAAGATTACTTCTGGGCGACCACAAATCGCAAGCTCCACGGATACGAGATTGCCCCTTCTGATTCCCGCGAGCTATACCCGAGGTAGTTCGAAATCGAATCTATAATCTGCGTGTCGCTCGCCTGACTCATCCCAAACAAATTGCGAGTGAAGTCCTTCATCTCAAATTCTGAGCAGAATCGCCAATGGTAATGTTCAACCTTTTCTTGTATGGATTTCCATGGGCCAACTTGCTTTAAAAGCGTTGTCGTGGCTCCCGGAATAAGGAATCGACCTTGATGTCCGCTGGGATTGTAACGATCGACCGCTTCGTTTAAAAAACGTGCAGGATTTGTGTTATCCTCGACATCCGCAATTACCAAACGTCCATGTGGATTCAGGAGTCGAACCCATTCTCTTATTTCGTTTTCAGGCGACTCCGAATGGTGCATCGCAGCAAGATTCACAACTGCATCGACTGTACCACTTTTGATCGGAATGCAGTCAAGCGGGCAAAGATGTACCTCCAAGTGCTTGGAGATTATCGATGCGAATTCCTTAGATGGCTCGGCGCAAACAACCCTACAGCCCGGAGCGGGCACGGACTTTAATATACCCTCCGCATCAAACCCACCACCTGCGGCGGTCACCAAAATGGTCTCACCAACTTGCGGACGCAACCATTTCAGCAATGCTGATAACTCTTCGGCTCGGGCTAAGGGTGCAATCTGATGCGCCCGATTGTAAGAATCGCCCCGCTCTTCGAAAATCGTTTTGTAATCCAGCATCAGTCTTATCCAGCACTAGTCAGTTGTTTCAAAGGGATCCGCGACCAGGTGGTAGACAGCGAAATTCGGATAAACGCCTGGGAAGAAACGCGATTTGCGATGTTAGATCCTGCCTGATCGTTCGTCAACTATTGTCCATTCTTACCCTTCTATTTTAATCCTACTTTATCCGAAAACACAGGAGAATTTAAAAGAGCATGGGTGTCCTAGCCTCGACCGCGTAGTAGACTCGTCTGATCAATGATGCTCTGCTGCGAGATTTCAGAGCATTTATTTGTCTTCCCCGCCGTCTCCGATTGCTCTTGCATCTCTTGAACCCTCAACTTCGAATTCAAATCCGTTCTATGTCTTCGCCATCCAGTGCACAATCCGCAATGTTGTCGGCAACACTTTCGTCGGTGAACAAACGGCTTTATTGGTTGCACTCGCAATGGCTACTTCGGCCCGATGTCGAACTGGAGATTTGGAAGAAGGCCTGGCTGAGAGTATGTTCGGAAGTTGCTCTACTGCGGCTGGTTTTTGATCCCGTATCATATCGGTTTCTTATGATGGACCCAGCGTCAATTGAGGTTGTGTTGCTGACGGCAGAAAGCTTGGAAGGTTTTTTGCAGCTGGCTCGGGATCGTTGCGAAACTGATTTACATAACAGTGCTTGGATGGACAACGGACAGCTCAGACTGGTACGAGCCGTCGCCTATTGTTGGAGCGGTGTTGGTCAGGTTTACTGGACTTGGAGTTGCCACCATAGTATGGTCGATGGTGGAGCATTTACTGAGTGCATTAAGGTCCTTGCAGATACCTACCGATCCATTGCTTCAGATTCGAGCAGTCTACCAGCTTGTTTTCATAGTGATCCGAGCGAGTCGCATTTCCAGTGGCAAGAGAAATTGCAACACGCAGACCTAGGGGGATGTCGATCGCATTTTTCGAAAATACGATCGGAGTCTGAAGTTCAGGGCAACCTTTTGGACTCAATTCGTTCAATCCCGCCGTGCGATGAGAGATCACCAAACCATCGTCGGACAATCGAACTAGCTGGATTTCCCAATTCTTCAGCAGCAAAGATGGGATTGCCCCTTAGTGCATGGATACATGCAGCGACAGGTTTGGTCTTGCGTAGGATACTCGGTAATCGGTCTGTTTCGTTTGCCACAACACGGCATTTGAGAAAAAACGAACTGATGCCAATCCCATCCGGTGCGCTTGGATTATTTGCCAATACGCTCCCTTTTGTGATTCATCACAATGATTCGATTACTGTTTTTGAGCATGTACAGAGGATAAGGCGAGATTGGACAGATACCCGACCTTTCGAGCACTGCGCTTATTCCGAAGCGTTAGGCGCTTTGGGAGCGGATGCTGGGAAGCTAACCATCGACTGGATCGTCGATATTGCACGCAAGAGCCGTGAGATGGAGATCGCGGGGTATCTTGACGGATTGATCGAGGGTACTCCTGTTTTTGAGCAAACGACTGATTTTCCATTAGCGCTTTCGGTCACCCTCGAACCCGTCCCACGCTTAGTACTGATAGCCGATTCCAAAAGAATAACTAAGCAATTTGCTCAAGACCTTGCGGAAATGTGGGGAGGTGTTTTCGAGGATTTGGTTTCTAATCCGCACGCAGCACTTGGTACGATTTATCAGCAAATGAAAATCGCTCGCAGTTCGTTAGTTTCTACTAAATCAAGTAGTTCAATATCCGAGGATCCCCCTGCGTCGCGTGCAAACGTGGTTCAGCGTTTGGCTGTTATCGTTGCAGATTCGCCGGAGTGGATCGCCATCTCAGATCCTGAGCGATCGTGGAGCTATCAGCAACTATGGGAAGCGTCAGATCGCATTGCAAAGATGATTCTTAGGAGGTGTCCTGCGGAGCAAGATATCGTACCGATCATTGGCAATAGGAGCATCGAGACCATAGCTTCGATATGGGGCGTGCTGCGAAGTGGCAAGGCTTTTCTCATTCTGTCTGAGGATACGCCGATTCATTTGAGACAATCTGTTTTGGACAGTCTTTCTTCGTATTTCGGCGCTACGCCCTGGCAACTCGAGGTCCAAACTGATGCGTTCGCAAACAGAGATGAAGTGTTTGGAACGAGCCCAAGCCTTTACGATGATATTCAATTACCGGCTATCGACGACCACGGTTTGGCTTACCTTGTAACGACATCGGGCACAACTGGTGTCCCGAAGTTGGTGATGATAGAACACCAAGGACTTGAGTATCTCGTATCGGGTTATCAACAAGTCGCCAAACTCACTCATGAGGATTGTCGCTTTCAAGGGGCTGCGATTACGAGCGATACGTTCATACTTGAAGTCATGCTTTATTTAACCCAAGGATGCCGTCTATGGATTGAACCTGATCTGCTATCGCAAGGCTTCGAAGCTCTGAATTACCGAATCGGGACTATTCCTATCACAGTTCTTGGAATGCCTAGCTCGGTGTGGAAGGAATGGGCAGCATACTGCATGAACAACCCAGCACTGGAGGCTAAGCGACTTGCGAAACTGAGAATGGTGATTTGCAGTATGGAGAGAACCGATGCCGAGTTGTTAGCGAGATGGAGGGCAACACCTTTGGGAAAGAAGATTTGGATCAATGCTTACGGACCTAGCGAAACTTCTTGTGTAGCAACGATCCTGCGACTGGATCCTGATTCTCCGACACCGACAGGTAACATTCCTATCGGAAATTGCTTACACAACGCAAACATCCGCATATGGAATACCGATAGTCTCGAGGTTCCCCCTGGAGTGCTTGGTGAGATAGTGATCGGCGGGAAGGGAGTGGGGCGAGGTTATCTGGGGAATACCCAAGTTAGTGAATCACGCTTTATCAAATCTTGTCTTGAGCCAATTGAAGATAATCGTTCAATGGAGCAACGGTTGTACCGCACTGGTGACCTCGGCTATGTCGATGAATTGGAACGGGTTGTTTTCGTGGGAAGGCGTGATGCTCAAATAAAAATTCGTGGACACCGAATTGAATTGGAGGAAGTGGAAACTCATTTACGTATGGTTGATCCTAAGGTTGAGGATGCTGCCGTACTAGCGGTTCCTGCGGGATCATCACTTGAACTGGTGGCCTTTTATTGTTCCCCAAGTGAACTGCAAATTGCTCAATGGATCAATTATCTTGGACAGCGTTTAATACCCGTAGCAATACCTCGGCGTTTTTTTCGTGTTCAGGAAATCCCCCGATCGCCAGTGGGAAAAGTAGATCGGCATAAACTTCTTGAGATTCATAACGCTAGGAACACCAGCGACATTGCAGAGTCCAAATCAGCGCGACTAGATCAGCAAGATTCCATGTTTGGTGGGTATCTCAGTCGGTTAATCTCTGAGACCTTTCCACTGGTAACTTGGCAGCCAGGCCAAGGGTTCCTGGATTTAGGGGGGGATTCACTCATCGCAATGACTTTATTGGCTCGGATCGAACGGGACACCTCGATCCGAATTCCCCCTTCGTTTTTGCTAGGAAATATGCCTTTGGAATCCATAGGTTCGTTATGGACCGAATTACCAAAAGATACTGTTCATGTCGTGCCATTGACAAATGGACCAGGGAATCCAGTGTTCTGGATGCCAAATCTTTCAGGGGATGCCTCGGCGATTCCAAGCTGGGTATCGCATTGGCAAGGAAAACGGCCTGTGATTGCAGTTGGTTTAAGCCCCGCAGCATACTACGCACAAGGGCTTACCATTGAGCAACTCGGAGAGTCTATTGCATCCAAGATTTTGTCATCTAACCCGGAATCTCCGGTACACCTGTTAGGGTTATCGTTTGGGGGAAAGCTGGCATGGGAAGTCGCCTTGAGGCTTAATCGATCAGGGCAACAGGTTGGACAAGTGGTGATTGGCGATGCCTCTGCGCGATCCGGTGATGCGCCCAACGTCATTGCACAATCCGCAAGGATCATTGGCCATTTTCCAAAGTGGCTACAGAATGAATTGCGAAAAAAAGATCGAAATTCGTTGACTATACTTAGGAGTTGGAGGCTCCTTCGAAAGCTTGTTGCAGAATTGACGCGAAGGGTTCAACTATCGATCAAGAGCCAAGAGAAGGATTCAGCACGCCAAGTCGCAAAGCACTTCGACCTCCAAAATCGATCAGAAGTTCAACGCCACTTCATGGCTAGCGCTTGGAATGCTGCGGCTAGCTACCGTCCCTGTCCCGCGCCGATATCCCTCTTTTTGATTCGGTGCCGGATTCGGCCATTATTGGGTGACTATTCGGAGGATCTTGGCTGGAGGGCGGTTGTTGAAGGAAGTTTCGTTGCTGAGGACGTCGACATAGATCACGAAGCTCTTTTTAACTCTAATCATACTATGCGAATCGTCTCTCGGATCGAGAGCGAGCTTGCGGTTTTCGATCGTTCACAGAGACGAATCAATTTTGGAAAAGTCGAAACACTTGAACTCGATTAGGAACCGTGAAGTGGATCTTTTTTCATCGCTCATCAGTGGCCCCTTGTGAGCGCCCACGAACAGGTCTAAAACGGTTGAAGTCCACTCAGACCAATTGTCCTTACCCACACTTCAGGAACTGTGCCTGACCATCCAGACCTGATCTGCCGCATCGAGGAAGACGGGAGAGAAACAGTTGGTCGATTTTTTGGTCGTGAGTTCTATGAGGTTCACCGTTGAGCCTGCCACTGTTTTGATTCACTCCGATGGGGCTTGTCATCCATCAGTCGTTGTTTTTCTTTTCCAGAGCTTATTTGTCCGGCGTTTTCTTTTCCAACGCTGCTTTGAGCTGATCCATAGAGTACTTGTTTGCTGGTTTGAAAAACGCTCGCATTTTCACGGATTGTTCAGAGTCGTTGTAGCCAAGGCCGACGATTGTGATTTTGGTTTTTGAATCTGAAACTTTTGCAAAGTAAAAAATGGACCAAGTTTCTTTGGCGGCGTCCACAAATTCAAAGCCCTCAGGAAACGCCGTTGCCTTTATCGATAGCATGCGTTTAGGGTCGTAGCAAAGGATTGTGTTTTCAATCGTTGTCGCATCACCGAG
>JBJONT010000114.1:0-32149 GCA_046051705.1 Planctomycetota bacterium
CAAAGATCCATAAATAAAGCATGTTGCCGGCGATGTGCCCTAGGCCCCCGTGCATAAACATCGAGGAGATGAGCGTAAGCCAAATCGGCTTGGGACCAGGAGCTTGCGGTATCTCCACACTACCGTGCCCTTCGACAACCATCTGTTGAGGCTCAAGAATATCGATCCCCGTAGTGATCTCTTTGGGGATTACGCTCCATCCGTACGTAAATTCTGGATTGGAGAGTTGAAGCAAAAACAACAATACGTTTGCACCCAGAAGGGTATATGTTACGTACGGTACGATGGAAACATCGCGATCGTCGTCGCTGATTGGGAAAAGCATGAATGTACGCTTGGACCTAAGGATGAAAGGATCGCCGCTCCGAAATGTTGCTGGCGTGAGATGAGTCAAGCTTAAGCGATATCCGGAATGAAGGTAGTCTAGTAAAGTCCGCTTCGCAAGTTTGCCGTCGGGGCGAAACCAAGTTTGCCGGTCGCCGCGAGTCTTGGCTTAAGCTTCGAAGATTTTCTCCAATGCGCTTGCGAGCTCCGAAGAGCTGGGAATTGAGGAGTTAGGTATTTCTACGCACCTTTTGCGTTCTTGTCGGTGTTTTTGAAGCCAGGCGGTGACAAGCCCAAGGCTTTCGTGACTGCGGCAAAACGAAATGCTCACGTCTATCTTTTCTTCACCTTCAAGCCATCGCGCGATTCCGGCATAGATCATGTCGATCCGAGACCGATCCCGTCTTGAGCAGAGTCCAAGCGGACTGGCGACGGCGGATTGCACACCGCCACCTCGAAGCAGGTATAGGATTCCGTTCTTGGGGAAATTCCCTTGGGCCGCGTTTGGGACAGAATAAATAGCAGGTGGGTTGTGGGTTGCTTGTTCGAGTTGAAGTAGTTTCCGGTGTAGCCATCGAAGGATTTTGGAGTCTTGCTCAAGTCGTTCTGCGCGTTCGAACTGTAATCTTTCGATGGACCACTGCATCTGCCTTGCGAGTTCTTCGTGTACTGCTGGAGATTCTCCCTGCATCCAGGCTTTGGCAAGCAATTCTTGCTCGCGGTACTTCGCTCGCGGCGTATCGGCTAAGCAGGGAGCAAGGCAGTTTCCGATTTCGGAACGCAAGCAACCTGCGCGGGCCGGCAGATCAAATAAAGATGGCTGATTGGAAAACAGCATTTTCGTTTTGGACGAACAATCGCGCAGCAAGAAGAAGCGGTTGAGGATCTCCACAGCTCGGAAGAGTTTAGATGAACCGTAGAAGGGCCCTCGACAGATTGTTGCTCGGGTATCCCACTGCCGTGTGACATAGAAGGTTTCAGCTGGACCTCGTCCGAGGTTCAGATATGCGGGCTGGCTACGATTAGGCATCCCTACAACGTTTAACCTTGGTTGCCATGTTCGAATCAGCGATTGTTCTCGAAGCAGTGCTGCGAATTCGCTCGGCTGCAACTCCCACACTATGCTTTTCGCGTGCTGGATGATCTGACCAGCTTTCTCGTCGGTCGATCCGGGTAAGAAGTAGCTTGTCAATCGCCCCCGCAACGCTTTGCTTTTTCCGACGTAGATCAAACGGTTCAGGGCATCGAGAATGCCGTAAACACCCGGACTATAGGGAACAAACTTCTGCACCAAACTTCGCAGTTCATGTTTGTTCTCTGCGTCGATCCGGCAGAGCTTCGGTGCAAATCCACGCAATGAATGATGGCTGAAAAGAGGGTCTTGGCCAAAGTCTTCGAAGGACTCTGTCCAGCGCGCAGGAATCATCGAGTTCTCCGACTCAATTCCTTCGAACGGATTCATGCCCCCTCCCTATCTCCTTATATGCCTTTGCAACTGCATGGAACCCAGCCGTGCTGCGCACAAGCCGAATCTAACAAAACCGTTTGATTAAAAAACCGTTTCGTTACAAACATGTTGTATTGCATCCTGTCGCGAAACTGCCCGCAACCAAGAGTGTTCTAGTGAGCCTTGCCCAACATGGCTTTAGAGTTCCTGATAACGAATCGCTTAGTGTAACGCAGGCGGGAAGGAAAGTTTTTGATGGATCGGATGGATCGTGCGGATTTATTGACAATACGGCGCAATGACTGGATTGATGCAGACCGTATCGTATTCCTTTGGCCCTTGCTCTTCGTCGCAATCGTAAGCTCTATCCTACTATCCGCGGGAGTGTGGTTTGCGGATCCAACCTATAAAGATCGATTAGCTCTCTTTCAATCCATGAAAGTAAGTGGCCTGAGCGAACGCTTGGATAGCAATCCCGAAGAGGTTCTGCGAGTAGCCAACGAATTCGTTTTTGAAAACACGCAGCATGATCCCGATCGGCAAGTCCAGCTTTGGGAAAACTGGGTTCAATGGATCGCTGGACAGTTCTACTCTCCTCTTCTTCGAACCCAAGATCCTCGACTGCTTGCCGCGCAGGGTAAAGGTGATTGCTCCGAGCGGGCCGGGATTCTTCAGTGGCTCTTGGCCGAACAAGGTATTGCGTCGCGTTTCGTAGGGCTCGGTGGGCATGTGGTACTTGAAGTCGAAGCGGCTGGTTCTATGTGGACTCTTGATCCCGACTACGGACTTTTGTTTCCATTTGGAGTCGCAGCGATGTGCGAAGTATCTCCATTGCCAATCCAAATTATGCTCGCGCAAAGCGGAATCGATACTCAGCGTGCAATCACATACGAAGCTATCTTAAGGAGTGCCGATGACAACGTATTCTTCCCGTGGAATTCCGCACTCAGCCCACGATTGAAACTCGCCGAACGGGCTTTCCTGTGGATCCTCTGGTGTTTGCCTGCCATTTCTTGGTTAACCCTCCTAAGTTTCGCACGGCCTAGTTAGAGCATTGAGCTGCATTCTCCAACTCGGCGTCGGTCGCTTCGGACTTTCCAAAGGATTCGCAAATCAAAGTAGGCTTTCGTCCTACGATCATTAGGATTAGGATTCTTGCTAGTTCATACGTCCCGTAAATTGAATCTGAATCGAGAGGTTGTAGATGCGACGAACCAAAGTTGGGCGAAGCCGATGGGCAGTTGGAGTTTTGGGAGTTTCGATCGGCAGCGGAGTGCTTGGACTCCCTTCGATGGACTGGATCGATTCCGATTCGCAGTTGGTATCTTCCATATGGATGCCAAAATGCGTCGGGCAGGATTCGACCCCGAAAAGTCAGTCGGGAGTCTCTGGGGTCGATAAAGAGAACTTTAGCAAGCGACTTGGTCCAAGCGATGATTTCTTTCGCTACGTCAATGAGAACTGGTTAGAGACAACGGACATTCCTCCCGACCAGTCGAACTACGGAGCTTTTACTGTTCTGGACATGGAGACGAAAGCAGCCATTCGAGAGATCATCGAAGAAGCGAGTCGGTCGTCGAGTGCGACGAATGCAGCGAAGCAAGTCGGCAATTTTTACACATCCTATACCGACATTGAGACTCGCAATAAAGCTGGTATTCGACCAATCGAAGGATGGTTGAAGCAGATCTCCTCGGTTGGTTCACATCGAGATGTCGTTCGGGTTGCGGGTAAGTTGTCGATCTTGGGTATCCCCAGTTTTTTCGGAGCTGGAATCGATGTCGATGAACGTCGGTCGGATCAATATGCTCTGTATATCGGTCAGGATGGCACAACATTGCCCGATCGGGACTATTATCTTGAGTCCGATGACGAATTGGTAGCTCGACGCGAGAAGTACGTTGCTTACATCGAAGCGTTGCTCAAGAAGGTTGGTTGGGAGAATCCCAAGTTATATGCCGAAGAGATCCTGGCGCTTGAGACCGCTTTTGCCCAGGCACAATGGGACAAAGTCAATCTGCGAGACCCTGTAAAGCGCTACAACAAGAAGAGTGTATCGGAATTTGCAGCCGCCACTCCGGGACTATCTTGGAGCGATTACGCCGAGACGGTCGGGCTGAGTGATGTAACGGAAGTCATCGTCGGCCAACCGAGCTTCTTCGAGGCTACGCAAGAGATTCTAACAAAGAGCGATGTAGAGGTTCTCAAGGCTTATCTTGCTTTCCAAACGGCGAATACTTTTGCTCCTGTGATGACGGAGGAACTTGAAAAGCTTCATTTTGATTTTCATGAAACCGTTCTGAGTGGTGTAGAAGAGCAAGAGCCGCTGTGGAGACGCGGTGTCGACGCCTGCAACGCCATGCTCGGCATGCCTGTCGGGCAACTCTACGTAGAAAAGCATTTCTCGCCACGTGCGAAAGAACGGATGAATGAGCTTGTCGGAAACCTGATGAAAGCTTTCGAGAAGCGAATCGATTCCCTGGAGTGGATGGGGAATGGGACCAAAGCCCAAGCCAAGGAGAAGCTGAAGCTATTCACGCCGAAGATCGGGTATCCAGATAAGTGGAAGGATTACTCATCGGTCAAAATCGACTCGAAGGACATTGTCGGGAACATCGCGCGTATCGCTGAGTTCGAACACAATTACGCGTTAAATAAACTGGGCAAGCCTATCGACCGGACTGAATGGTTCATGCCACCACAAACGGTTAACGCCTACTACAACCCATCGATGAACGAGATCGTTTTTCCGGCTGCAATTTTGCAACCTCCATTTTTCAATCTCGAAGCTGATGATGCCGTCAACTACGGTGCTATCGGTGCCGTCATCGGCCACGAAATCTCGCACGGCTTTGATGACTCCGGCAGCAAGTACGACGGTCGTGGAAACCTTCGTAATTGGTGGACCGAAAGAGACGAACAAGAATTCGTAAAACGATCGGAGCAATTGGTCGCTCAATATGATCTTTACGAACCACTCCCCGGAGTTCGCTTGAACGGGAAATTCACATTGGGCGAAAACATCGGTGACCTCGGTGGTCTAAGCGTTGCTTTCACGGCTTACAAGCTATCCCTTGGGGATAAGCCGTCTCCTCGAATCGATGAGATGACCGGTGAGCAACGATTCTTTGCCGGCTGGGCACAGGTGTGGCGAAGGAAGTATCGCGAAGCAGAAATGCGCAAGCGAGTGAAGACCGACCCGCATTCCCCAAGCCAGTTTCGATGCAACGGCATCGTCTCGAACTTAGATGGGTTTTACGAAGCGTTCGATATCAAGCCTGAGTCGCCGATGTACATCGCTCCTGAGAAGCGAGTTCGCATCTGGTAATTGTTTGGCATCAGCACTCGGTTTATGCAACCAATAAAAAACGGGACGGAATCTTTAGCTGGATTCCGTCCCGTTTTTTTGTTTCTAGTTGACGTCGGTTTAAGCCGCGTCGTTTCGATTGGAATCCTTGTTTTGTTTCGCATCGAAGCTACCTTCGATCATGCTACCATCGGCCGCCATGCGCGAGCCGATGAATCCAACGGGCATCGGAAGGGTCGTTGAGCGTCGTTGCGATTCGGCTCGGCTTTTGCGAGCAACTTCTGAACTCCTGCTCCACAACTGAGCGATTTCCCCGAGCAAACTCACTTTGGCCGTCTCGCGATAGATGCTGTCTGCGGGAAGTTCCGCCATCAAGCGACGGTGTGCAAGTCCCAGGTTGTGGTAAGGCATCCCTGGGAATAAGTGGTGGGTTGCGTGGTAGCGTGTACCTGTTGGTCCCCACAACTCAGTGATCCAAGGGCGATGAGGATAATCGCATGAATCGAGCAGTTGTTGCTCGAAGGATAATTCCGATCCTGGGCCAGTCCAACGGTGCGCTCCGAGCGTGCGGATGTTGTTCATAAAGATCATTCCAACACCGACAAAGTACGCATGGAACCAAAGGGGATCCAACCAAGTCTTTGCGATAAACGGGCCGTGAAGAATCATCCCGAGGCAAACAACAAAGCAAGCCACTTCTTGCATGATCATGATTCGATAAACTCGCTGACCAGCTTCGGGTCGCTGGTACATCACATCCATCACCATCGTCGAAGCGTGAGTAAACGTCCATCGGCGGACGGATGGAAACATCCAGCAAATTGGCGAGAGGACTGCAAATCTCAAAAATCCTGCGATCGGAGTTACCAAGACTCCCAGCATGTAGAGAACGATCGCAGAAGGAGGTTGGTGGCTGAGGTTCAAGTACTCCCCGTCCTCTTCCGTTCCATACGATTTTCGGCGGTGGTGATCCACGTGGGGGTAGTATGTGAAAGAGGGAATCAAGAATGGGAACCCGCATAGAATGTTCCAAGTCACGCGAAAAGCGGTCCATCCCTCTCTAGGTAGATGGACCAATTCGTGAGTGAACATAGCAGCCCGCAAAAATAGCAGGATGGTCGCCGCGTAGAAGATGGCTTTTGTTCCCCACCAGAGGGCAGCGTTATCTGCCGCTAACCGATCGGGTACATGCATCATTGCCGTGAAGCATGCATGCCCTGATAGGATTGTTAACAAGAAATCTGTCCAGTACACCCGGGGAATCGGGGACTGAAGGTCGCCAACGATTTGTTTGGCTTGTTTCATCGAGAAACGACGGGATTCTAGCGAAGTCTCCATGATGGCATTCTCTCGCGATGTTCTGCAGTAATAAGGACTAAGTCCAAGTTTCCTTTCTTGGTGGCAACTGCCCCCCTTGCGGGGTTCCATTTTGAATTTCGGCGATGGGAGCCGGGTTTCTTGGCCTGCAACAATGCATCCAATCGGTAAATCGAGAAGAACCCGAACTCCGCGGCGGAATAACCGTTACAGTTCACCCGGTTTTAACCATGCGGAGGAACTTTAAGGTTTCCGGGGAATTTTAAGAAACAAGTCAAGCAGCTTGTTTTTTAGGAGTTGGCGGGTTTCGGACAGCGGGTCGAGACCGATTCTAGCATTGCAGAGTGAAGCTTTCCGTTGCTTGCACAGAGAGTACTGGTTCGATCCAAGGGTATCGGGTTGCCGAAACAGTCGGATATCTTACCTCCGGCTTCTTCGATTAGGATCGCACCGGCTGCGATGTCCCACGGGCTTAGTCGGTACTCGAAAAATGCATCGAACCAGCCCCCAGCGACGAATGCCAAGTCCAATGCGGCGGCGCCGCACCGGCGTATACCATGGATATTCTGACGAAACAGATCTCCGAGAGTATCGAGAGTCGCTTGCATCAATCGGTCGCGGTCGTAGTAGAAACCACAAGCGACCATTGCGTCCCCTAGTCCCGCCGCGCCGCTGACTTTGAGCCTCTCGCCGTTGAACCAAGCACCTTCACCGCGTGCCGCGACGTACCAGTCGCCCGTAGCGGGATTGGTAACGATCCCCAAAATCCCTTTGCCAGATTCGTAATATCCAATAGAGACGGCGAAGTGAGGGATTCCATGGATGAAATTGTTGGTGCCGTCGAGCGGATCGATAATCCAACAATTCGGCGCATCAGCACGGTCGCTGTGGGACTCCTCTGAGAGAATCGCATGCTTGGGAAACGTATCTTGAATGACCTGCACGATGGCCGATTCCGCAGCCAAATCCGCTTCGCTGACATAGTTCGCAACGCCCTTCAGACGCACTTCAAGCGGTTTGCGGAAGTGATTGAGCAATGCTAACGAACCCATGTATGCTGCTTCGATCGCCACATGGGCAACCGAAGTCCTCAGCACGCTTCGGGATTTGTGTTTGTTCGACTGAAGATACTCTTTGATCATAAGTTTCAATGGTGTCTTGCAAGTAGTGTTGGCTTAAAGCCGTTAGAGGATGCTTGGGCTCAAGCATGTTCGCGATAACGCAAGTACCATAGTAATCCGACGAGTGTCTTTGCGTCAGCGATTTGTCCATCGCGCAGCAGTCTGTCAATTTCCGACCAAGTCAGTAATCGGTTCGTAATCTGTTCCCCTTGCTCCCTCGCAGCATCGCCGGGGACCAGGTCGGTCGCTAGAAACAGATGCATTTTCTCGTCGAGAATCCCAGGTGACATCGCGAAAGTATGAAGAGGTACCACGCGACCAGCCCGATATCCAGTCTCTTCTTGTAACTCGATGTGCGCAAGCTCCGCAGGTGTGACGTTCTTGTCCATCGTTCCTGCAGGTAATTCAAGGTGCCATCGATCGATCGCCACTCGATAGGTATGGATCAAACACACGCGCCCATCAGGTAGGATTGGTAGGATCACTACCGCTCCGGGATGCCTTGCGATGTGGCGTTCTAAACGTTCCCCATCGGGCAAATTTTCGTAAACCTGCTCGACATTAAATCGCCGAGCGCGAAACAGAATCTTGCGTTGAACCATTGGTTGCCTATCGAGTACGGACTGAAGCGTTGTGGTTAACCCGCTTGACCATGGTAGTAGTCACCATAAGAATCGATTTCCGCGTTCGAGTTCGTATTTCGAAACTGCATCAAAAACGCGTCTTCGGTTGAATCGTCGTAGAAGTTTCGCAAGACACCTGTGGCTTTGAATCCAAGGCTCTTGAAGAATAACTGCGCTGGTAAGTTAGTCTCTCGAACCTCCAACACGATCCGATTTCGGCGTTGATAAGCCAATTTCGCAAACAGCTTTTCAATCATCGCTGAGCCGACCGATTGCCTTCTATATTCCGGATGGACCGCGAAGGAAAGAACGTGAATACGGGTTCGTTGCAATTCATAAATCATGAATCCAACCACGCGCTCCGCGCATTCAGCAACCATGCCAATGCAATCGCGTTGTCGCAAGCAACGAACGAACTCGTCTTCGGTCCAAGGAAACTCGAAACTCTTCGACTCAATGGCGAGGATCGAAGGTAGATCTCGACGGATCATCCATCGAATATGAACAGTCTGCTTGGTACTTGCCGATTTCGACATCGATACGGTTCCTTCGGAGCCCTGAGTGTGGTGCGGACTTGCGAATCGCACATTACCAAAAGCACCCCGTCGAATCCAAGACAGATTTCCGCTCACCGTTCCTCTACCACTGAGCGTTTTCCAAAGTTGGGTTCAGCATGAAACTTGCTAGCAATCCTTAGGGAATTGCAAGCACTACGACTTTCGTCCGTGAAGCGAACAAGTCCCTTCGTTACAGTTTTTGCCTGCGATCGCGTACCGCCGCTGTGCAACTTTGCGATACATCCAAACCCAAATCGGTCTGCTTCCAGGAATATGCAATAGCGGAGCCAGAGGCCAGAGCAGGGGGAGCTTGCGACTTAAATACCTCAACGCATCGGCTCCGCCGAACTTTGCTCCATCCGGTGTGACCACCCACATCTCTTCCATGAGTTGCTCGTAGGTTAGATCCGGGCAAGCTCTCGCGACGAGCGGGTCATGCAGTGAAACGAATTGCAGCGTGCGCCGCAAATCCAACCTCTTTAGGTTGTTGATCTGAGCGATACAAAAGTTGCATTGTCCATCGTAGATAACCGTCGGGGCGTTACCAAAGCCGCGAGCTGGGTCATCGGCTGCGAGGCCAGAGACATCGCTGTCTGGTTCGCCAAGCTTGGTAAATGTATCGGACATTGTGGGTTCTCGTAAATCACGGGCCATGATTGATAAACCGGATTCCATTCCCACATTCTAACCGGCGCCCTGAGCGATCGACGAGGAAAGCATCAAACTCTTGAGTTTCGATCGGTAAATCTCTGCCGCAGTGAGCTCGCATCTCCATTCTGAGTTCCTTGGCGCAAATCATCGAACTGTGACTTGTGAGTACCACCCCGTAGCCATCCTCGGTCAACAACGCCCAGCAATCCTGCATCAACGGAACTAAGTCCCGATGAATCTCCCAAGCTTCGCCTTTTCGGCCATGACCGTAACTAGGTGGGTCGAGCAAAACCAAATCATACCGGCTGTCTCGCCGAAGTTCCCGAGCGACGTACTTGCGTGCATCTTCGACGATCCATCGAATCGGTAGATGCTCAAGCCCACTTCGGACTGCATTTCCTCGCCCCCAATCGACTGCATGCCGCATCGCGTCGACATGGGTGACCTCTGCTCCAGATTTCGCAAGCCACAGCGTGGTTGCACCGGTGTAAGCAAAAAGGTGCAGGATCCGAACGCCGAGTCCTTGCTCGCGGCGGGTACCAATCCACTTGCCAAACCAATCCCACTGAAGCCAGTGCTCGGGGAAAACACCGATTTGACCCGTCTGTTGAGGGATAATTTCCAAATTTAAGCCATCGACTCGGCATTCCCAGGAGGACAATTCGGTTAGGGCATCCACTGACGCTGAATGCCATTTTCCACCCTTGGCATTCATTCTTTCGCCGGCGTAAATTAGCCCTGCTGATTTCCACAGCTCCGGAATGGCTTTTTCGGCGCGATTTCCAAGCATCGGGCGGTCGAGAACTTGGCTGCCAAAGCGTTCTAGCTTTCTACCATTACCAAAGTCGATTAATTCGTACCCTTCGTTGCCACCGGTTTGCACAAGCTTCATCACCTTCGTTCGCGGTATCCCTTGAGAAAAGACTCAATTCAACCTATCATTCCCCCCTAGTATATTCGATCGAGAGAAAAATAACCTCGTTCGCCCACCTTCAAAACATTTTCCTAGCGAGTCTCCTTACTAATGCGGCACGTCTTATCCGCAACCGTCCAAAACGTTCCGGGTGTTTTGGCGCACATCTCTGGCATGCTAGCTTCCCGCGGCTACAACATCGACTCTTTGGCAGTCGGTGAAACGGAAATCGCGGGACTATCTCGGATGACTTTCGTCGTTCGTGGCGACGATCGAGTCGTCGAGCAGATTCGCAAACAGCTCGAGAAAATCGTTACGGTGGTATCTGTTCAAGATATCAGTTCCAACGACTACGTCGAACGGGACTTGATGCTTATCAAAGTCTCGGCATCCAATGGTGCGAAGCGAAGCGAGATCCGTGAACTTGCGGATATCTTCCGCGCACGCGTCGTCGATGTCGGACCCGAAGAACTCATGATCGAAATCTCCGGTCGCGAGAACAAGATCCAAGCGTTCATCGAACGGATGCGTCCTTACAACATTATCGAATTGGTCCGAACCGGTCGCATTGCGATGGTAAGAGGCAGCAATCCAAATACCCTCGAAGACTCCTCGGAGTCCTAATCAGCTTACCCTGTTCCTTTGCTAGTCCAAACATTCCCGCCGGCTAGCATTCGATTCAACTCTGGTCATTAACCTGTTTCGTTCTCTCCACTTTTTTAACCCCCACCCCCTCACACAGCATGAACGCAAAGATTTACTACGATAACGACGCCGACTTGTCCGTTCTCAAAGGCAAGACGATCGCAATTCTCGGCTACGGTTCCCAAGGACACGCGCAAGCGCAAAACCTTCGCGACAGCGGTTGCAAAGTCATTATCGGACAACGACCCGGTAGCAAGAACTACGACCTTGCTGTAAGCCACGGTTTTCAACCGTTGGAAATCGACGAAGCCAGCAAGCAAGCGGACATTATCAACGTACTGTTGCCAGATGAAGTCCAAGGGGATTTGTTCCGCTCGCACATCAAGCCTAATCTCTCGCCAGGCAACGTCCTGATGTGCTCCCACGGGTTCAACCTCCACTTCGGCCAAATCGAGCCACCAAAGGGTGTTGATACTCTGCTCGTCGCTCCCAAGGGCCCGGGACACTTGGTCCGAAGCGAGTACACCAAGGGTGGCGGCGTCCCTTGCTTGATCGCCCTCGGTGCAGGAGCATCGGATACCACCAAGAAAATTGGTCTCGCATACGCCAAGGGTATTGGCGGAACACGTGGTGGTGTTATCGAAACCACCATCGCTGAAGAAACCGAAACGGACTTGTTCGGCGAACAAGTTGTCTTGTGCGGTGGCGTTAGTGAACTGGTCAAAGCTGGATTCGAAACGCTTGTTGAAGCCGGTTATCAACCGGAAATGGCTTACTTCGAATGCATGCACGAACTTAAGCTCATCGTTGACTTGCTCTACCAAGGTGGTTTGAACTACATGCGGTACAGCATCTCGAACACCGCTGAGTTCGGTGACTATACCCGTGGTCCACGGATCATCACTCCTGAGACCAAGAAGGAAATGAAGAAGATCCTCCGCGAAATCCAAACCGGTCAATTCGCTAAGGAATGGATCCTCGAAAACAAAGCTGGCGCACCAGCTTTCAAGGCTTCGCGACGTCTCGAGCGAAAGCACCAAATCGAGCAAGTCGGCCAAAAGCTTCGCGGCTTGATGAAGTGGATCGACGCCAAAGTCGTCGACTAGTCTTACCGACTCCAACGTCGTCGACTTGTCTTGCCGACTCCAACGTCGTCGAGACGCGATTCCATCCCAAGCCTGAATCAATCACCAACAAACCGAAGAGATCCTCTTCGGTTTGTTTTATTGGTGGACTTTTCTTTAGCCTGTGGGCTTCAAGCAATCTGTAAACGACAAGACGCCGACTCGATGCTTGTTGGTTCATCGAATCGGCGCCCGCCGTTTTCTCAGTGATTCTATATCTTCAGTCAACCCGGCATAGGTTGAACGAAATCAATCTAAGCTGCTCTTCTTCGCTCCGAGAGCCCTCGCCCTGTCCCCCGCGTCTGATCGCTCGATGAAACTCGCAGGCCTTCTGGGAACCGACTCGCTTCGATCGTTTGATCATCAAGTTCTCGTCGCAGGATTCGAACGTCGCTTGGGGCTTCGACTCCAATGCGAACTTTGTCTCCTTGAATTCGAACAATCGTCAAAACAACGTCATCTCCTAAATAAATCCTTTCGGATTCCTTCCGAGATAGTATCAACATGATCGCCACCAATCCTTTGTTCTTGTGGTAATAAACATCCTGTTTCGCGATCTTGTTTTTTCTACAAAGTTACAGGAATCAAATCCCGCACGCATCGCGTTCCAAATCTCTGTCCTGTCGAATCGTAGAACAACACCCTCGCTGTTTCGAAATCGAGCACCGCTGTCAACCGTATACTTCGAGGTCCATGTAAACAGTAAAACACTCCGCAAGGACTACCTTGTTTGTGCAACCATTTTTCCGTCAATGGGAAAGCGTTGGGCAGCAAATGATGAGTTCGACAAAGCTCTTCCAACACCACATCCCGTACACCGCTAAAGTCTGGCAATTTCACACACCCTATTCGCTTGAGTAAGTTTCGATTGAGGAAAAGTGAATGATCGAATAGCTCAGGATCTATAGATGCATGCGGAATCCTTCCACACGGATATGTCAACCTTCAACACCGGTGAGTTTTCCTTCCCGACCGGCAAGCCTATCTATCGGCAAGTCCATGCTGGCCCTTCGCCGGAACTTCATGTTCCATCGCATGGAATCTTTTACCCCGACTGCAATCCTTGCATGGTTGATGCAAATCGCTTTCACGGCGCATACCGCAACCAATGCGTTCTACCGTGATGGAAAAGCAAAGATTTTCTGAAGTTCACAAGCCAGCACTATTTAGATAAGCGTGGCTCAAGCCACTGCACTCTTGAACCAGCCTTGAGCTTGCCTCCAGCCGCAACGTTTAACCGAACACGCTTGTTGGATTGCACGTTGGCCTCTACATCGAGCTGGTTCTCTTCGGCGCTTAACTCGCCTCGATATGCGATTTGATCATCGACCCAAACTTCTATGCTTACCGCCGACTGCATGTCTGCTTCACTAGCTCGTTGTACCCGTGTTTTGAACTTGGTCATACCATCAGGTACTCGGAACACTACTTCTCCCGGGCCTGGGAAAAGTAAATCCTTCCGCCCATCGCGCTGCGTTACCCACTTAGGATTCGTGCTCTTTGCAAGCACGTTGTCGAAGGCCCCGAAACTCAATCCGCTCTGTCCACGCACCTCTAGCATTTCTAGCGATGAGACACTGGCAAGCTTACCTGAACCACACTCGATGCGGACGAGCCAATTCCAGGGCAAGGAAATTTCATCCCCCCAATCCCCAGAGAGCAGTAAATTGGAATCGGCAAAGCGAAGCTTGCTGCAAACAGCCTGACTACCATCCTTCAAATCAACGCGAAACTTTGTAGCACCGCTATTGTTCCCGGCACTCTTGGCATCGACACCTTTACGATACCAAAGCACACCAGCAAGCTTCTCAAAGCCAGCTTCCACAATCTGACCATCGACGTCGAAGGATACTTTACTTCCCCGTATCTCTTTGACGATCCCATCGATGCGATCAAGTGCCCCGCCTGGTCGAACGACGATCAATGCATCGGTTGTCCTGGGCTCATCGCGAAAACTCTTCCATGAAGCTTCACCCGGCCCGTCTAGCGTCTTCAGCTTCATCGAAAGCAGGTCACCTCGGAATCCATCGAGCCGAGTCTCTTCAGCGAATTGCAAATTCCACTGCTTGTCCTTACCTTCAATTCCCTTCACCATCCATCGCGATCCGTCGACGGATTCGATTTCCATACCAGCGGTGGATGCAATCGATGCACCCTTGCGTTCGATCGACAGTAATCCTTCCGTCGAGATCGATTCTTGACCCTGCGAAGCCAACACGATCAGTTGCTTTTCGTCGAGGGAGAGAAACTGCCCAGTCTTTTTCTCCCCCTGCAAGTCGACATACTCCACGGTGCTTGCTCTTTCAGAGCTGCTTGTTTGTTCCGAAGTGCCTGCTCCGCCGGAGCTTTGCTGATAACTGACGAACCGAATTCGGGTCGAAGCAGGTTCCAAATTGGGATCTTGAGCGGCTAAGTAACCGGTAGCAAGGGCCGAGAGTACTCCAGCTTTGGCAAATTCCTTCATACCGATGCATCGAGTTTGCATGATCCGCAACTTTCCAATCATTGTGCTTACCAAAACATTCCAACTGCAACCCAAATAGCTCCACCGATGCCCCTGTGCATTGCTAGGACGCCGGGTCTTGTTTTGACGCCGGGATTTGCTTTGACATCTGGAATTGCTTCGCGTACCAATCGTACAGCACATCGGCTCCCCTGCAACCATCGCGCGCCTGCGAATAATGATGTATCTAGTCATGCAGTCCCTTGCCCAATCGAATTCCCGCCTCGCATTTTGCAATCCTCGCGCGACGCGTCGCTGATTGCTTGGCCTGATTAAAATGAAGCAAATATCCCCGTTGCCGTCCTGGGGTTAGTGCTTCAAAAGCTTTCTTCAACGACGCGTCGTCTCGGAACGCTTCGGTTAGTTCCTCTGGCATCTCTAGCGGCGGTGTCGGTGCCATAGCTTTTCTTCTCTCACCGGACGCAACGGCAATTGCTTGAGCAAGAAATTGGCGAACGTGATTCTGTTGTTCCTTGATTTGCGAGATAGAAGTAAACCGAATCACCCTGCCTTCACGAGAGTTCGGTCCTGGTCGCTCAAGAATCCCTGCGGGATCTTCGAGCGAGGCTCCGTCGAAGAAACTCAGCACGCAAGAGTCCTTGAGCGCGCCGAGCATGGCAACATTGTGACCACTGTGAGTGTAGCAAGGAGCACTCCATTTGATCTCTTCGGTCAATCCACTCTCAAGTACCAATTCCCTCAACGCTTTGAACTCGTGAGTCCAAGCATGCACTTTGCATTCGGGTGTTCCTCCCAACGGGCAACGACCACAGCCGACCTGCATGTACTGCTCTACACTCGCAACCGGAATGTTTACCGGCGTCTTTGTGGAGGTTGATTTCTTCATCGTTACTTGTTGATTTAAAAAAAGACTGACCGGCTCTATCGATACGTAGATCGTTCATCATTACTGCGATGAATGCGGTCGGTTGGGTTTACATTGAAACCCAACCGATCGCTAGCGTCGAGTGTGAAGTAGTGTACCATAAGGGAAGGAGACTAACCTCATGAACAACGCTTGGATCCTCGCTGGAAAACGCACGCCGATCGGTCGATTTCTGGGCGATTTCGCGGCATTGAGTGCACCGATCCTAGCCGGAGCTAGTTTTCGTGCTTCGCTTGAGGCAAGCCAATTGCAACCTGACGAGTTTGGAGAGTTGATCGTCGGGAATGTTCTCTCGGCTGGTGTTGGCCAAGCTCCAGGGCGGCAAGTTGTTCAAGCCGCCGGACTACCCGAATCGCTAAGTGCTGCGAGCGTAAATAAAGTTTGCGGTTCGGGGCTCTATGCCGTAATGCTCGCTGCCAGGGGAATTCAAGCGGGGGCTTACGATTCTGCACTCGCTGGTGGTATGGAATGCATGAGCCAAGCTCCCCACCTTCTTCGTCAATCTAGGCAAGGCTGGAAGTTCGGCTCCCAACCCATGCTTGATTCCATCGAATGCGATGGGCTTCTTTGCGCCCAAGGTCAAACGCTGATGGGGAACTATGCCGAGAAGGTCGCTGAGCAATTCAACATTTCTCGCGATGATCAAGATCGATGGGCGCTGGAAAGTCATTCTCGGGCGATAGCAGCTCAAAACAGCGGATCGCTGGATTCTGAAATCGTACCGATTCACTTACCCAACGGAACGATCGTAGATCGTGATGCTTCACCTCGAGCCGATAGCACCATTGAGAAACTCGCACGCCTAAAGCCAGCCTTTGCTCAGCTTGATTCTGGCCTCCATAAACACGGCACCGTGACCGCCGGTAATGCTTCGTCCTTGAGCGACGGCGCAGCGAGCATGGTCGTGACAAGCGACACTAGAATCGGACAGCTTCAACCGAAAAATGCTTTTCGAATCGTCGCCACTGCAGTTGTAAGTCTTGATGCATCGCAGTTATTCATCGCTCCCGTATTCGCAACGCAAAAAGTACTCGCTGGGGCAAACTGCAAACTTCACGAAGTCGATTTGTTCGAAATCAATGAAGCTTTCGCATCCCAAACGCTCGCATGCATTCGCCAGCTTGGCGTCGATCCACAACAAGTTAACGTTCACGGCGGGGCGATCGCCTTCGGCCACCCTATCGGTTGCAGCGGTGCGCGTATTCTTGTAACCCTCATGCACGCGCTCTCAACGCGTCGACTGCGACGCGGCGTTGCGACCATCTGCATAGGGGGTGGCGAAGCCATCGCGATGCTTATCGAAAACGCAAATTGCAGCTAGCTGCTTATTCATTGAGAAGCAGCCTCCGACTCATTGCTATTGATAGCATTCACTGTTGATAGCATTCGCGATTTAGCGTTTCGAGTTCTTGGAATAATCGCCAAGTCAATTCTTTAGGACTTTTCGAAAAAAGTATTGAATTGCTTGGAATCATTCCACTTGTTCGCTATACTCCCACGTCAACGACTCGCAAGGATTGGCTGCGTCGGTTTGGATGAGGAATGGAAACATCCAGCAGTCATAAGCGATCGAAGGAAAATCGACTAGGACATGCTCGGTGATCGATTCGACTCACCTGATGCTGGCCACGGAGGAAAAGACGAATGACTCGCGTTCCTATCAGCCAAGCAGACGAGGCATCTCGCCGTCTGCAAGAGAATCTTGACCTTAGCACCGCCGAAATCGGCTTGCAAGTTCGGACAACGAACTGCTTGGAAGAGAAAGGTATCTTCACCGTTCGGCAGCTTCTTCAGGCTAGTCCTGAGACGCTTCTGAGTATCGCAAACTTCGGTGAGAAAACTCTCGAAGAAGTCTATCAAGCACTTGAGAAGGTCGGGTACTACCGAACATGGCGCAAGCCGCGTTAACCAACGCTTGTTGGCAAAAAATACTTCTCGGTTTTCTTTGCGTCGCGGCTTGGTGCTTGCCTCCGCGACTCGCAGCTCAAGATCGCTCGCTTGATCAAGTATCTCCTTATAGAGACTTGCTTGAGCGTATTCGGGCCATGGGCGCAGTTCGTGATGACGCGGCTTCACCGAAACCACGAAGTCGTTCGCTTCGAGCGAACGAAGTCTCATCGAGCGACTCCCTTCTCCCTCCCGATCGGTTAGCCGAGCTTTTCAAGTTGGTTCTTGGGCCGATGCCGCAGGGGCGTCGTCGTTTCTTTCTTCCCGACCGAACACAGCAAGCAGCTCGCCACGCTGAGGAACTTCGTACTTGGCTTGATAACGCTGGATTACTTGAGGAGACAACCTCCGCACTTCTGACTGCAAGGCCAAACGAAGCGCAATGGGTTCTTGGAAGTCCCGCATCTCGCGCCATTCAAGCTGAGAAATCATTACCCGAAGGTCTTACTGCGAAACGAGCAAGCCAAAGCTATTCTTTGCTCGGTTGGAATCCGGGAACGTATGCGTTTGTTCAGTCCGAGCATTACGAGGTTTTTTCACAAGCTGGAGAAAAGTCCTCGATAGAAGTCGCGTTGGCCTGCGAGTCCATTCGCCAAGTATGGCAAAACGTATTTGAAACGGTCCTTAAACCAGATGCTTCGAACCAGGCCAGCGGACTTGATCGAATCGTCTTGTTTCGTTCTCGCGACGCGTATGTCCGTGCCTTGAGAACCATTGAGCCCCGCATCGCGATTTCAACCGGGTACTACAGTCCATCGCATCGCACGGTGTTCTTTTATTGGGAAGGTGCTAAGTCCTTGCCGACTTTGGTGCATGAAGTGACCCACCAGCTCTTCGATCGTTCGAGCTCTTACGGATTCGATCCCGATAAGAGCCCCGGGTTTTGGGTCATCGAAGGAGCGGCGCTGTACATGGAGTCGTGGTCCGAAGAGACAATTGGAGGGCTTCGGATCATCGACATCGGTGGATGGGACGCTCCCCGACTACAAGCATCCAGGTTTCGTCGCCTTCGAGATCAGTACTGGATTCCTTGGGATGAGTTCAGCAGAGCGAACGGTGAGAGATTGCGCAAAGAATCCGACGTCGCCGCTTGGTATTCTCAAGCGTGTGGATTAGCTCATTTTGGATTGGATCAAACACCTGGGCAACAAACGACCGAACGGCGTGAGAAATTCTTGAAGTACTTAGGGAGTGTCTATCGCAACGAAGGTCGAGGCGCAAATGCATTCTTCGATTCCGATAACGGGCTAATCCAAGACTACGACACCTACCTTCAAGTAAGTCATTTGCAGGATTCCCCTCGCCCTCCCATCGCACGGCGAAATGAAATCGTCCTGACTCGCTGCGACGTGAACGATGATCAGTTGCTCAGTTGGGATGCCTCATCGAGAAAACTAGAATGGCTTGATCTTGGGTTTACTCAAGTCACGGATCGGTTGTTTTTAGAAGTCGATCAGCCGACTTGGGATGTGAAACGTCTAAGTTTGGAATTGACCAACATCAGCGACGCATCGATGAGCAGCATCGCGGCGATGGACAACCTAACCGAACTCGATCTCACGGAATGCAAAGTTACCGATCGAGGGATCGCTGAATTGGCAAAGCACCGCTCGCTGCGCAAGCTTTGGGTTGGAGGGACGCAGGTCAGCGACGCGTCGATCGAGGTTCTATCGAGCATTCCCAAGCTTGAGAGTTTGATCTACGAAGGATCCGCTATTACTCCTCAAGGGTTCGTTCAGCTCGCGAGGAAAAACCCGCTCCTCAGACGCAAGCCTCGTCCCTAGTGCCCAAGTGTCCCGGGCTACCGACCACCGACTAATAAAAGCGGAGCTGCGCAAGCAGCCCGGTGACACCCAATCAGCACACAACGTCAAGAACCACAACTTTATAGCGGCGAATTTTCTCGACGTTCAAATGGAATTGAGCCGGGTAAGCTAAACACCGGGCGTCTCGCGCCGCACCGCTTACATTTACCGGGCGTCTCGCGCCGCATCGCTTCCACTAAGCGCTTCGCGGCGCATTGTGCTTGCCATACCGCACTAGTTGAAAATAGCAGGCATGGCAATTCGGTGGTCTTGCCCGTAGGGTCATCAATACGCATTGACTTCGCAACGCTCTATTTGCTACTGCGAAGCAATGATGGTCAAAGCGGCCATCAAGTCCATCGAAACAGTTGTGTGCGTGCGTAAGGATTCTCTCCCTTGATTCGATTTGATCTGAGTAAATACACTCCATGGGTGATCTTGTTCGTACTTGCGCAACCGATCGTCCTTGTGGGGCAGGAGCCTGATACACCGGTAGATCCGGTTGGGGAGCAAGGGCCAGTTGTCTCTAGCTTAGCCGACGATTTATCGTACTACGGTTTAGAGAGCGAACCGGTAGAGAAGCCCAAAGCATCGGGAGTGCAGCCAGCGAGTTTCAAGCCGTCAGCCTACTTCCAGACCCCTTCATCGAGGGAAGTTCCAATCGCGATGCCGAGCGAATCGATTCGTTTGCAGAGTGGATTGGGACAGTTAAATGTCTCAGGTGCGATATCGCTCTTAGGAGTCAACGCCACGGATCGTGCGTTTGTTCCATGGAATCCGTTGTTCATGCTTCCTCCATCCTTGCTGGGGGTCGACAACGCAACCTTTGAGATGCATGCAAGGCAATCGAACCTGCAGTTCTTGTATGCTGGCCCCAAAGTTGGACAGTGGGATACCGGCGCGTTTGCTAGGTTTTACTTTACGAATTCAAGCATGACCTCCGACGTGTACGGATTTATGCCTGTGATCGCGTTTGGAGAAATGCGCAACGAGCACTTTCGCGTATCGGCGGGTTTGCAACCCGACTTGTTCGCCCCTCGAGACCCCGTCGTCATCCCGTTGACATTGATGGGTGGAACTGGCAACGCAGGGACATTTCGCGGACAGTTACGCGCAGAGGCCTTCTGGAAACCAAGCTCGAACTTTCAAGGAACCTTGCAAGCGGCTTTGAGCGATCCGATCTCTACGATCCTCATCGATTCGAGTCGTAGAACGACCGAGTCCGACGGAGTCCCTAACTTTGAAGTACGCGGCGTACTTGGAATGGGGGAGATCGAAGCGTTGGCTGGAGGTAGGAAGGAGCGTCCAGTCGAAGTTGGAGTCGCCGGCATGGTCGGCAGAGTACGAAACTCCCAATTAATTTACGACTTGGATGATATTGATCCAAATATTCCTATTCGATCGGTGATCGACATCGGCGGCATGTCGGTGGACACCAAAGTCAATCTTACCGATCGTGTTGGAGTCATCGCCGAAGGATACGTCGGGCAAGGATTAGGAACCTACGCGGGGACGATTTTCCAGACCTTTAATTCACAGACGTTTCGAGCTATCCGTGGCCAGGGTGGCTTTGTGGAAGCCTTTGTCTACCTGACGAACCGGTTGCATGTTCATGGTGGTTATGGGGTCGAAGCCCCCTTGAGACGTGATTTGCCGTTGTCTGCCACTTCGATCGCCAAAAACTCAGCCTATTACAGCAGCTTGTTCTGGGATATCTCCCCCCAAGTCCAGTACAGTTTCCAAGTCGATTACCGAGAAACCGACTTTTTGGTTCTTAACGACAATTCCGGATGGATCTTCTACAATCAGTTAGCGTTCCGGTTTTAACGGAGATGGGAATTGCGCCGAATCGAGAACGAAAAAACTCGATCCCTACCCCCCTCGAATCGACTTGCAAGCCAACAAACGGACGTTATACTTACGCATCCCCAAACGGGGTCGTAGCTCAATTGGTTAGAGCACCGGACTGTCGATCCGGAGGTTGCGGGTTCGAGCCCCGTCGACCTCGCTTTTTGCGAGTGTAAATTTCTCTTATGCAGGTCCCTTCGATGGGGAGTCTCTTCCTGCAAGTCCTGATTAAAAGACGGAAACACAGAGGCACAGAGCCACAGAGGAATACGTTGATAGACAGGGTGATTCTTCAAGTCTAGCCGTTTCTGCTTCTTCTGCTTTCTGCTTTCTGCTTTCTGCTTTATTCCGGATTTGACGCTCCCTGGGTTTCCCTCTGTGTCTCTGTGCCTCTGTGTTTCAAAAACGACGTGCTGGAAGACTCACATTAATCCTAGGGTTCTTTAGTCAGCAGTACGTACGGAAAGACTTCGGGGATGTGCGAGTCCCATACCCCATGGGGGCTCAAGGCCCAGCCGCCGGAGTCCTTGGGGTTCGAAGGATCTTTCTTCTGATTGAACCGAGAAAAATCGATCCGCCAAAGATCGCCCGGCTTCGGTGGTAAACTCCTCGGCTTGGTCAAATCCAGCATCGCTAAATCCTTCCATGGCACGGCTATCTCAACCGTCCAGCCTTTGTCCGCGTCGCTCGAATCATTTAGCGTCCCATCAATGTGAACCGCAGATTGCACTGCACGAAAGTCCCAATCCAAAAAAGCCCAACGCAACCCACGCGGATGCTTGGTAAATCCTACACCATTGAAAACCTGCGACTGCACTTTTGGGTTCGTCCGGTCAAAAGCTTCCCAACTTGAAATCGGGGACTTCTCGTAAGCAGACTGCCATAGAAACAATCCGTCGTAGACCGTTCCGTGTGCATTGATCTCAAACTCGTAGTATCCGTCCACTCCTGCAATAAAAAACTCGACGTCGTTGTCTTCGTAGATCGGATCGTCTTCCTTGGTAAATTTGGCAGTTACATTCGGCTCTTGAATCTCATACCCAATGTAAAGATTAGTGTCGTCCCAAAGAAGGGAAACGGTGGTGTTCAAGTAGGTTGGCTTGCCACTGATCAAATCCACAAAGTTCTCCGAACGCTTGGCGGACTGCCATGCGACTTCGTCAAGCTTGCCGTCTATCTTCATTGGTTCGCTAATCCAATCCGCCGTGATCCTGCGAATATTCGATTCTTCCATCGGAGGAAAGGTGCTTGGTTCCTGTGCGGCTAACGTTCCCGTTAAAAAGAAACAGTGCAGCATCATGGTATTAGCGCTTCGCATGGGATTCCTGTTTGATTGTGTTTGGCTTTGTTTGTCAGTTCGTAAACTCTCGGTTAGCTCGAGCTTGGTGAGCTTAAGGCCACGGGTCGGGGACGGTACCTTCCCTTGCGGCCTTTAATGAAGCGATAAATTTCTCGTCATCGATGAATTCTTCAGCGATATCCGCAATCTCGTTCGCTTCGTCCTTTCGATCCACGTTGACCAAAACTGCCACCAAGGTAGCTGTCTCATGGCGAAAGGTTTTATCCAAGTGTTCCAACAACGACTTCCCTTGGTCCCGCATGCGATCGGCGGATTTTTTGCCCTGCTCATACGTATCCTTGATCGCAAAAAAATCGCTTGTGCCTCGGATATACTTCGCATAGGTCTCGTATTCTTTTGTTTTAATCAAAGCGTTTTTCGTAGAATGGAAGACCAGCGGTGCAGCATTTGGATGGTTTTTCTCAATTGCTTTGAAACTCTCGACTGACCGTTGGTCGTCGCCAAGGTACTGATTGATCGCCACTAGATCAAGAAACTCTCGTCCGTTATCTTCGCCGCTTTGGACCTTTGCATCCAACGCATCGCGGATCGACTTGAGTTTTTCTAACGCAGGTGGATATTCTTTTCCAAGACGCATCCAATCGGAGAGTGCAAAGGAAAGTCTCACACCCACAAGTGAAGGCTCGTACTTCAGCGCGTACTTGTGAAACCAGACATGCTTGGCAAGTGCTAGGCTGTACCGCTTTGCTTTGGCATCGTCTCGAGCTTCATCAAGAATCTCTCTAGGTTTGGGTTTAGCGGGTGGCAACCACTCCTCCGCCCATGCGGAACCTGGAGGAAATATAAGGCAAACGGTAAGGACGAGTGTTTTTAGGAGATGCATTTTGGTCACCACGAATCGTTACTTACGCAAAAGAGGATGAAGATCGAACCGAGCAGATTTATTGGTGCTATCGATGAGAGTTCCAGGGAAACAGAATAACGCTCCATGCATAGACAGCACTAAATACTGGAAGAAATCCTACCAAGATTATCGCAGCAAGTGCACCAATTTTGTCGGTGATCCGGGGCAAGCGAAACAAGCACACAGCATTGACAGCCGACGCAATACCGCAGGCAAAAGGAGCGATCCATACGCTGATCGAGTCCCGCTGTCCGGTCGCACTGCCATCAAGAATTTGCACCAGATATGGAATGAGGGGAAACGTCGGCATGGTCACAATGCCTGCAATTGCACAAATCCACATGGAGACAACATGGCGAAATCGTTGTAATTGCTCATAACCTGTTTGGTTCGGCTCTAAGGGAAACGCGGGTGGTGGCTCAAATGGATTGGGGGATTCCGGCATGATGTCTTACATCCTAATCACGGTGGATGGTCCCGCGTGCAACTTGGTGACTTTGCGCAGTTGGGCCTTATAGAAGGGGATGAGGAGTGATCGTAAACAATTCCCACCACAGTCTAATCGAAGACCATACTGGCAACATGCCGACCAGAGCGATTGTGGTTAAGGCCCCTAGTTTGTCGAACAGTCGAGGTAACCGAAATAAGCATATTGAGGAAATTACAGAGGCCAAGCCGAGAACAAGATCAACTAGTAGGTGGAGATGGACTGTCCAGTCAATTTGTCCGAGTTCAGCACGTCCGACATAAATACCAAACCACGAAAAAATATACGTGGGAGGATCTGTTAACATAATGGAGAATGATGGTAACCCGATCTTACCCAGTACCCCAAACACCCACATGGAGACGACATAGCGAACGCGTAGGATTTGCTCGCGCTCTGCCTGGTGCGACCCAAGCGGTATTGCGGTCGTAGGATCAAGCGGGATTGAAGGAGGTGGCTCAAATGGATTCGGGGACGCTGGCATGATCTTCTAATTCCTAATCCCGGTGGATGTTACCCCGTGCAACTTGGTGACTTTGCGCAGTTGGGCGTTATGGAGGGTGAGGAGGAGTGATCGTGAATAATTCCCACCACCATCCAACCGCGTACCATACTGGCAACATACCGACCGCAGCGATTGCGGTTATGGCCCAGAGTTTGTCGAACAGTTGAGGTAACCGAAATAAGCAGATTGAGGAAATTACGGAGGCCATGCCAAGAACAAACACAACTAGTAGGTGGAGATGGACTGTCCAGTCAATATGTCCGAATTCAGCACGTCCCACATAAATATCAAACCAGGAAAAAGTATACTTGGGAGGATCTATGAACGCGACGAAGTACCTTGGGGAGCATATGATGCCAAGTACCCCACACACCCACATGGAGACGACATAGCGAACGCGTAGAATTTGCTCGCGCTCTGCCTGGTGCGACTCAAGCGGTATTGCGGTTGTCGGATCAAGCGGGATTGAAGAAGGTGGCTCAAATGGATTTGGGACCTCTGGCATGATCTTCTAATTCCAAATCTCGGTGGATGTTACCGCGTGCAACTTGGTGACTTTGCGCAGTTGGGCCTTACAGAGGGGGAGGAGGAGTGATCGTAAACAATTCCCACCACATTCTAATCGAAGACCGTACTGGCAAAATGCCGACCAAAGCGATTGTGGTTAAAGCCCCGAGTTTGTCGAACAGTCGAGGTAACCGAAATAAGCATATTGAGGAAATTACCGAGGCCAAGCCGAGAACAAGCCCAACTAGTAGGTGGAGATGGACTGTCCAGTCTATTTGTCCGAGTTCAGCATGTCCGACATAAATACCAAACCAATTGAAACTGTACTTGGGAGGAGATGTGAACGCGACGTATACCATGGGGGAGCTTATGATACCCAGCACTCCAAATACCCACATGGAGACGACATAGCGAACGCGTAGGATTTGCTCGCGCTCTGCCTGGTGCGACTCAAGCGGTATTGCGGTTGTCGGATCAAGCGGGATTGAAGAAGGTGGCTCAAATGGATTTGGGACCTCTGGCATGATCTTTTAATTCCTAATCTCGGTGGATTTTACCCCGTGCAACTTGGTGGCTTTGCTCCTTAGAGCGTTTTAAATGTAAACAGGAGATAGCGTGAATAAGTCCCACCAACAGGCAACTGCGTACCATATTGGCAACATACCGAACGCAGCGATTGCGGTTAAGGCCCATAGTTTGTTTAACCGTTGAGGTAACCGAAATAAGCATATCGAGGAAATTACGGATGCCACGCCGAGAGCAAACACAACTGATAGGTGGAGATGAACGGTCCAGTCAATTTGTCCGAGTTCAGCATGTCCCACATTAATACCAAACCACGAAAAAGTATACTTGGGAGGAGTTGTGAACCTACGGGAGCATGATGGTATCCCGATCGAACCAAGTACCCCACACACCCACATGGAGACGATATAGCGAACGCGTAGGATTTGCTCGCGCTCTGCCTGGTGCGACTCAAGCGGTATTGCGGTCGTCGGATCAAGCGGGATTGAAGATGGTGGCTCAAATGGATTTGGGGACGCTGATGTCATTGTTTTCTTCCTAATGCAACGATTGGATCTTTAGGAATAGCACGGGCCACGGCTGTAGAGCTTCGAAGCGAACATCCACTGGAATTCTAGGAATGACTTTGTCGCAGAGATTAAATGGCCTTGCATGGATCAAAAAACGAATTACTAAAGTGGAAGTGTCAAATACACAAAAGTGCGCTACGCATTCGAACTGTCTGCGACCAAGTCAGGGATCTTGGGTGTTGGTGGATCCTTTCGCTGAATCCAATCCGCGGCTGACAACAAGCTCGATTCAGCAAAGTATCTGCCCGTTAAAGCAACAGTGTGAGGGCGATTTCTTGCCGTGTTCTCACCATAAGAGACGACCATCGACGGATGCCCCGTCAGGTTGGTTCTCGCTAAATCTCCATCGCCGATGTATACGTCAACTTTCCTCAAAACCTCTTCGGTCTTTTGGATCAAGTCCACTCTCGCACGCATCGCTTGTACATAGTCGATCGCTGACAAAAACTGAGCTTCGCGGAACGTAGGAGCCCATTTGCCAACTTGATCGTCTTCTTTGCTCTTGGCAAACAATTCTCCATGCATCGCGGCCGCTTCGACGCTGATCGCATCGGTCATCGCTCCAATACGAGAATCGGCCGGGAAATCGATTTCAATGACCTTGCCCCCAGACTCGCGAATCATCTCCGCGATCCGCTTCTCGTTGACTTTGGGTCGCGAAGAAATTCCAAACTGTACGGTCGCCAACCAATCGGCATCCTCAAGAGACAACTGCGGCCAATCGAAAGTTCGCTCGACAACGGTCGGATCAAGTCCATCCGCTCCAAGTATCGCTTGGAATACCCAAGCACAATCTTTGGGAGTTCGCCCGATAGGACCTATCTTGTCCATCGACCAGCCGAGAGTCATGCATCCGAATCGACTAACTCTGCCAAAACTCGGCCGTAAACCACACGTGCAACAGACCCGAGTTGGCGAGACGATACTTCCAAGAGTCTCCGAGCCAATCGCAAATCCACATAATCCCGCAACGGCAGCGCAAGCACTCCCGGCCGATGAGCCCGAACTACCCGTCGCGGGCTCCCAAGGATTGCGTGTCATCCCTCCAAACCATTGATCTCCCCATGCCAACGTCCCAACCGTTAGCTTCGCAAGTAACACCGCCCCTGCATCGAACAACCGCTGAGCGACTGTTGCGGTGACTTCTCGCTTTCGATCGCGATAGTCGACCGCACCCCACGTTGTCGGCATCCCCGGAATGGCGATGATGTCCTTGGCTCCCCAAGGGATCCCGTGCAGGATTCCTCGATCCATTCCACTCGCTAGCTCTTCATCAGCCTTCTTGGCTTGCTCGATCGCTTGCTCATTATAGGAAACCACGCAGAGTAACTCTGGATCGAAGCGCTTGAGGCGATCAAGATACATCTGAGTCAATTGCTGGCTGGTCAGTCGCTTTTGACGTAACCCCGCCGCTAACTGCTCGACGGTCCAAAACGCAATCGGATGAACCTTCGGATCGGGTAGCGTTAACTTCAATAGCCACTGAGAATCGAATGGCTTCGGCGAGCCACCCGGTTCGGTCGTAGAAGCGATATCCTTACCGATGAAAAACGACGGTTGGAACACCATCGCCATCGGCGTATTCTCGTCGATAGGGGTCGATCTAAGCGCTTCGATCGCCGCCGCTTTGGCGTTGAGTCGCTTGGCAATATCCTCGCATTGGGCTTCGTTCAGCTCAACACGAGAGGTCCAGCTAGCTTGCTGGACCATCTCGGCTGTGATTTCCTTAGCAGAAGCCTTGGCTTCGGACTCTTGCTCATCCTGTTCGGCCGACTCTGCATCAAGTGCTGCCGCAACGCTTTGTACATCGCCTAGCGTTGCAAACAGCCCTGTTGCTACGAGAGTTTGGCCAAGCCATTCCCGCCGAAAAAACTTGCGATCATAAGCTTCACGACGGTCCATAGATTCCTCTATATCTTTGGCTATTGCTTAGCAGTCGATTGGGTCGGATCGATGGTAATCGATACGTTACCATCTCCAACCGTATCGCGATTGACTCCAACAAAAACCCAGTGTTCACCTTCGCCAAAAGCTACCTTGACGCTCTTGCCATCGATCGGCACTGGACGTTGATTTGCCCAAAGAGTCAGCGAGCCTTTGGGGGTATCGCCGAAGTCGAACACAACATCACCGGCTCGAGTTACGTTAAGCTTGGTTCGCAAGAACGTATAGTTCGGACCTGGTTGCGGTTTGAAGGTTGCCAATCCTCGCATAGGGACTTGGCCTGAAACCAACGCTGGATGCAATTGCCAAGTGAAGTTTGATTGGTCACCGACGATGGAGTCGAGGCTGGTTCGATTGAAGAGCACGAGGGCCTTTTCGGTCCAAGCCATGGTGTCCCAATTTCGTACTGCGCCGTCTAGAGCCACAAGCATCTTGCCGTCGATTTTACCCATCTCTGTGATGAATCGAAGCAAATCAACTGCTTCATCTTGGGTCAAGGAATCGAGCAAGCCGTCCGGCATCAAGGACCGGGACTCTTTGATATCTTCGATATCGGACTTGTCGATCGTGACTTCCTTACCATCGGCCAGTCGCAACACTACTTCGTCATCCGATTCACGGATGGGGATCCCGGCTAAGACTTCGTCGTTGCTGGTGCGCACGACCTTGGCGTTGTAACCTTCTTTAACCTTAGCGGCAGGATTCAACAGGGCTTCGAGAAGATAGTCAGCCGGTGCCTGTGCACCGATACTTGTTAGGTCCGGTCCAACGAGTCCACCGACACCGCCGATGCGATGGCATTGAACGCATTGCAACTCAGCGCGACGATAGATCCATTCGCCCCGTTGCGGATCACCTTGTTTCGCTGCAAGATCAAGCCAGCTATTTTTCAGTTCGTCGTTGAGAACCCATCGGTTCTCTTGCAGTTTGCCTGCTTTGTCGATCAACTGGATCAAGTCATTGCTGGCGTTCATTTTTCGCAAAGCAGACTTCAGTTGACGAGCCGCGGCGGCTTCGATCGAGACTCCTTGCAACGCTCCTTGGAGGTGTGCCGCTCCATCCTTGCGTCCCAAGAAATTGGTAGCCGCATTTGCGATCGCTTCCGCTCTCGCAGGGTCTTTAACGAGCCGATCGATCAACGTCTTGCAAGCAGCCGCGCCGTTCGAATCAGCCTGACCTTCGATTGCACCGATGGCGACATCGATGTTGGTATCTTCGGCAAGTTTACCCAAAAGGGACTTGGCCGCATCATCTCCGATCGCAGCCATGCCGCGCAGGGCAGCTAGGCGGATCACCGAGGAGCTACCTGCATCCTGCGAAAGTCCTTCAAGTCGTTGGCGGGAATCGGCGATTCGCCAAGGTCCAAGAGCCTTCAGGGCTACGAGTGAAAGATCATTTGCTGCGATGGCCTCACCCTTCTTGTCCTTCGCAACGGCTTGTTCGGCAAGCTTCACAAGTGTAGCACCCGAGTTTGGTTGAACGGGCAAGACTTCTTTGCGTCGCAGCGATGCATCGAGAACGCTTTGGAGAACTTGGCCTCGCACTGCTTCGTTGGGCATCTTCAATGAATCGGTCGGTGCAATAAGGCGATCAACAAGGCTCGCTTGTTGCGCACCGTTTCCTAGTTCTGCCACAAGGGTAGCAAGAGCTGGTTGCGATGCGGTTGCTTGCGCATTCGCATCAGACTTTGAGTTTGCTGAAAGCATATTTAGCACCGCATCGATGGTGCTCGGGTCTTCCACCGCTTTGAGTGCAAAAGCGATTGAGGTTGGATCTTGTCCGAATGTAAATGTCCCTTTTCGGAATTCGGGCAACCAAGCTGGAGCGAGATCACGCATGGTTTGCCAAAGAGCAAAGTCGAGAAAGCGATCCATGGGACGCTTTAAGACTTCACATGCCGCTTGAGCTGCATCTGCGGATGGAAGTTCAGCAAGCAATCGGACAGCTTCGAGCCGCACGCGAGGGTGTTCATCGTTAGCAAGTCGTTTTCCGAGAGCGGTCCATTGGCCGATCTGAGACGGATCAAGGTTACCCAATTGAGCCGATCGTACCCATCGAATCTGATTGGCTACTTGATGCGTGTAAGCAGCTCGCAGTCGTCCATCCTCGGATTCAAAAAGGGCTTTTTGAAGGGACAGGTCAATGATTCCCAATCCTTCGGACACCCAAGCCAACTCGAGTGCTTCTAATCCTCGTTTTGGATCGGCTGCAACACTATCGCGATAGCTTTCGACCGTCTTCCTCGCATCCGGACTGGATTTGATTTGTTGACGAAGGGCTTGTCCCGCAAAGAGACGGACCAAGTCCGCATCGTTCGCCAATCGAGCGATGTTTTTCTCGACAGGATCTTTTGAAGTGATCGAAGCGTTTTCCGTGGGCTTTTGATCTTTGTGGGTCAACCGCCAAATCCGACCATGGGTTCGGTCGCGGCGGGGATCGCGGAAGTCGACTTCGCCGTGCTGAATGATCGGGTTGTACCAGTCTGCAATATACAACGCTCCATCAAGCCCTTGCTTCGCATCGATTGGACGGAATGCAACGTGAGGCGTTTTGATCAACTCGGCTTGTTGTACTGATTCGTACCCGGATCGATCTTCGGTGACTTTAAAACGGCATACACGGTGGGCGCGGAAGTCATTGGTAACCATCGTGCCTCGGATCGATTCAGGCCAATGATCACCGGAGAGAATCTCGAGTCCGCAATGCTTGGGACTTCCTGGGTTTAGCCCCGTCATCAATCGTTTTGCGCCGACTGCCGTAACGAAAACACTGCCTGGAAATGCATAGTTGATCCCTTCGCCATAAGCTCCGTCCGTGGCGAACATTTGCCCGTAGCGATCAAAGTGGACGCCCCATGGATTCACAAAACCACGCACAACAATTTCCAGACGCTTTGTTTCTGGATGGAATCGCCAAATGCCCCCTCCGTTTAGCCGTTGAACACCCCATGGGGTCTCGATGTGGGAGTGGATATAGATCGATTGGTTCATGTAAATCCAACCGTCATGGCCCCATCGCAAAGAGTGTAGCAGGTGGTGCGTATCTTCCGTGCCAAAACCTGAGAGGACCACTTTGCGCTCATCGGCAACAAGGTCTCCATCGGTGTCTTTTAAATAGATCAACTGATCGCTATTGACGACGTAGGCGCTCGGGAACTCCCCGTCGTTGGCGGGCAACACCCCTGTTGGGATCAATAAGCCATCAGCAAATACGACCGTCTTGTCGGACTTTCCGTCCTTATCCGAGTCGATCAAAATCAAGATCTTGTCGTCGGATGGTTCACCCGGTTTGATTTGCGGATATGTTTCGCTCGATGCGACCCACAATCGTCCGTGATTATCCCAATTCATGTGGATTGGCTTCGCCATCGGTGACTCACCGGCGAAGAGCTCGACCTTCCACCCATCGTCGATGACGAAGGTGTCTTGCTCGAGCTTCGGATCGGGAATTGGAATGTCTTTTAGTTCTCGTTGAGCGTAGAGCCCAGAGCTCGGATCAAACGAACAGAAAAGGAACGCGGGGCTAAGTAGTCCAACGGTGAGGAAACGACGCAGCGACATGGTATCGTAGGTAGGTTCTGAATCGAAAGAGGATGGAGACGAAAGGCGGGAAGGTCAAAAACCAGTTGGTATTGTACCTAACGTATCAAGCCATAAAGGCTATAATCAGCACTCGCTTGAACATTTTTTGTCCTTGCCGATTTGGGAGCCCCTGAGATGAGCGAAGAAATTTATTGCGGGTTTGATCTTGGGGGAACCAAGATGCTGTGCGTCCTGATGAACGCTGAGCAAAAAATCATCGCCAGGGAACGAAAGAAAACCAAAGGGCTCGATGGTGGCCAAGCAGGGATCGTTCGGATCGTGGATCTGATCCGCGAAACGATGGCAAACGCACAAGTCCCAATTGAGCGGGTCAAAAGTATCGGGATCGGTTGCCCAGGCCCAGTCGACATGGAGAAGGGACTCGTCCACGTCGCGGTCAATTTGAAATGGAAAAATGTCCCCCTCGGCAGCATCCTCGAAGAGGCTTTTCAAAAACCTGTGTCGGTTCTCAACGATGTCGATGCAGGGGTCTACGGTGAGTATCGCTGCGGGGTTGCCAAAGGTGCACACAGTGTCGCCGGTCTATTTCCCGGTACGGGAATCGGGGGCGGGTTCGTCTACAACGGTGAGATCCTGCGTGGCAAATCTCACACAGCCATGGAAATCGGCCACACAAAGATCACTTCAAACTACCAAACCAGCGGAACACGAATGTCCGGCACGCTGGAAAGCGAAGCAAGCCGCCTCGCAATCGCCTCGCAATGCGCGAAATTGGCTTACCGAAATGATGCCCCTGTCCTCGCGAAACTCGCAGGTACAGATATCGCGGAGATCCGAAGCAAAACTCT
>JBJONT010000115.1:0-11802 GCA_046051705.1 Planctomycetota bacterium
CGATCCATTTGGCCCCGGCTTTTGCGGCGGCTTCGACGGCATCGAGCGCGTAAGTAGGGTTTGCGCGATAGCCATCGAAGAAGTGTTCTGCGTCGTAGACGATTTGGGCGTATTTAGCGAGATACTCTACCGTCTCGGCGATCATGTCGATGTTTTCTTGAAGGCTCACGCCGAGGACTTCCGTGGCATGGAAGTCCCATGATTTCCCGACAACGGTGATCACCGGAGTGTTCGCTGCGAGGAGAGCAGCGATACCTGGATCATCTGCTGCCTTCATTCCACGGCGGCGCGTCATGCCAAAGGCACTAAGTAGGCTTTTACCTAAGTTGAGCTGTTTGGCTTTCTGGAAGAACATCGCGTCCTTCTCGTTCGAGAGTGGGTAGCCACCTTCGATCATATCTACACCGATCTCCGCAAGTCGGCTGGCGATATTAAGCTTGTCTTGAAGGGACAGGCTTACGCCTTCGCCTTGAGTGCCATCGCGCAGTGTGGTGTCATAGATATGGAGGGATCGTTTTGTGTTCATGGCATTTTGCAACGGATAAGTTTCAGTGGATCGGTTTCAACAAAAAAACCCCTGAAGCGGTAGGCTTCAGGGGTCAGGTATGCGTTTCGCGGAGTTAACAGACGAAGACGATTCCCCAAGGCCTACCGGCGCTCGGGGCTAATAATCTCTTGTTTTCCGAAAGTGAATATCGTGTGTGTGTGCATCTTGCTCGGACGCGTTTTGATTTCGACGTTTTTAGACGTCAGTAGTTTGATGATTTCGACTTAGGACTTCCAACACGCAGACGGGTAACGCAGGTGTTGGGGACGCCAGTATTGTTGTTGCTAGGGGTGGGGGTTGTCAACGGATTCTAGGGCGAATCTGGGCTCTAGATTTCGATCCTGACGCAAATCTCTCGCAGCATTTCCGCAATATTGACTTTTTTGATGCTCGCTTGGAGTCTCGGATGGACGAAGACGCGGACCCGTTTGACCATTTCGTCGAATTGGCGGGTTGCAAGGGACTGAACGACAGGTGAAAGTTCGAAAAGGTCTCGAAACTGGCCTGATTTTAGGCGAACTCGCAGATCGAATTGGACTTCGCACGAAGCTGGAGGGGCATCGATGAGGATATCATGCGGATCGATAGGGATGGAATGTTCGCGTTGAATCAAGCGGCTTAATTCCCGAGAGAGTTCAACAAGCTGTGCATAGGGGAGTTTGGAGATAGAGCGATGAAGTTCCGGTTCGCAGAAGGAGTCGAACTGAGCGACCCGTTTATAGAGGATGCGTGTGGGGCCGAAGAGTCCTGCGGCGCAGGATTCGGTGGGGCGATTTCGGCAATGGGCGATCAAGGAGTGTTTGAAGGAACTATCGTCCATATCGAGCCAAGACTGGGTGATCTCGGAATGTTCCTTCAAATCGAATACGGCGCGTTGCAACATCGCCGTAGCGCTGCGAACAGCATGATGCCAATAAACTTCGCTGAACATCACGTATCTTGCGAACACCATCATCTCAGCGGCTGTTCGGCCTTTCTCTGAGATCGCCAGTCGGTTTCTGGGTGTGTCAATGCAAAGGGATTGGACCAAGCGGTTGCGATCAAAGTTCCTGCCGTAGGGTACGCCTGCATGTAGCGAGTCGCGTTCCAAGTAATCAAGCTTATCGATATCGATCGGTCCGCTGAGGATAGAGCGAAGGATAGCGAGGTTAGGTTCTGGGGTGTGCGATGGGGATGGATGTAGAAAGTCGGCTACTTCGTGTGGATCAAGGTCCCAATCGGATTTAAGCAAGTTCGAGAGAGTTGGTTGTTCGAGGATTCGTCGAGCAAGAATCTCATGTCTGGGGCAATCCTTGAGGTCGAGGTCTTCGAGCAGATGGCAGAACGGCCAGTGACCTAAGTCATGTAATAGGGCTGCGACGAGGAGCAACGAGGAGTTCCGCTGTCCGAAAGCCATCGGTTGTTTCGGATCGGTAGCAAGTTGCTTTAGGACTTCGATGGCATTTCGGTAAACGCCCAGAGAGTGTTCGAAGCGGGAGTGTGTCGCACCGGGATAGATCAACGAGACGAGACCCAGCTGGGTCACGCCGCTCAGACGCCGAAAGGGAGGGGTGTCGATCAAGCGACGGACCCGGGGTGTGATCGGTACGTCGAGCTCCGGTGAGATCCGAATCATGGAGCTTGTGGATTGCAGTTCGGGGATCAAGCGATAGTGCTCCTGGTGCTGGCGAGCGATTATTTAGGAATTTCAGCGGACGAATGCAAGGGTATTGCAGGAAAACGCTTGACTTGGCCGTATCGCTCGCCGGGATGCTAGAATACCATAGCAGTGACTAGGAAAACAACGACCCCGGGGACTTCATGACACAATCGATTTGGCCGGAGGGCCAAGCCACAGCCGAGTTGCTGGCGAACATCAAAGAGGGGGAGCCGCGCGCGGTCGATGCGTTGCTAGATCGTCACCGAGATGCTTTGCGTCGAATGATTGCAATGCGGCTTGATCAGCGTTTGGCCCAAAGGGTCGACGTTAGCGATATTGTGCAGGATGTGTTGATCGAAGCGAACCGGCGTCTTATCGAATACGTCAACGCCCCTTCGATCCCATTTCACCTGTGGATCAGGCAGATTGCCAAGGACCGGATCATCGATGCACACCGCCGACATAGGCTTTCGGCTAAGCGCAGTGTGGATCGCGAACAAGCGGCGATAGGTCAGTTGTCCAACGACCAGTCGGCCATGGATTTAGCGAATCAGTTTCAGGACCAAGGTTTAACTCCAGCGGCAGCGGCGACGCAGCGAGAGTTAGCACAGCATATCGAGCGTGCGATCTTGCAGCTCAAAGAAGGTGATCGCGAAGTGATCTTGATGCGGCACTACGAACAGTTAAACAATCAAGAGATAGCGCAGACGTTGGGATTAAGCGAACCGGCTGCGAGCATGCGATATTTGCGTGCGATCAAAAGACTCAGAGAGTTGATCGAGAGTTTGCCAGACCTTCATAACGAGCTTTGTGATTAGAGGTGCTTGGGTATGAAGGATGCGTCGCCGAACCAAAAAGATGCCGCACGAGAAGTTGCATTACAAGAGGACGCATCACAAAATAGTGTCGACTGTGCACTAGCAGACGAACCATCGACACCCGAAGAAGAACAGTTCGCGTTATTGGTCAGCGAACTGACCGATCGGATCCAGCGCGGTGAGAAAGTCGAACTCTCGGTTGTCTGTGCTGAGCACCCTCAGTTCGCAAAAGACCTTCAGTCCATCTGGGGGATGGTCTTGGTCACCGACGCGGTTGGATCGATGGAAGCGAAGTGTATTGAATTGACTCAGATACCTTCGGGTTTCGGATCATCAGATAATAATGCTTGGAGGCTCTCCCTCCCTTGTCAATTCGGTGACTACCAATTGCTCGAGGAGATTGGTCGAGGTGGAATGGGTGTGGTCTACCGAGCCGAGCAGATCAGTCTGCATCGCACGGTGGCTGTGAAGATGATTCTCAAGGACACCTTGGCTTCGCAGATGGAGCGAGAGCGATTTTTCGCCGAAGCTCGTGCTACTGCGCAATTGCAGCATCCGGGGATCGTACCGGTGTACGACGTTGGCGAAATCGACGGTCGTCCCTATTTTGCGATGCAGTACATTCAAGGTCGTACGATGCAAGATTGCATCAACAGTGGCTCGCTCGACGAGCGGCAGTCTGTGCGCATTCTAGAAGCGATCGCCCGGGCGGTTCATTTTGCGCACGAAAACGGTGTTCTTCACCGCGACTTGAAACCATCGAACATTCTCATCGATGAGCTCGGACATGCACGCTTGACCGACTTTGGGTTAGCCAAACAGACCGATGCTGGGGAATCCTTGACACGAACCGGAGTGGTCTTGGGTACACCCAGTTACATGAGTCCCGAACAAGCCAGTGGCAAGATGGGGCCGATCAGTCCGGCGTCGGACGTCTATAGCCTAGGTTCGGTGCTATACCATGCGTTGACAGGTCGTCCGCCGTTCGTTGCGAAGACGACGATGGAGATGCTCTTGCAAGTTCTTGAGCAAGATCCGCCTAGTCCGCGATTGCTCAATCCGAAGATTGATCGCGATCTGGAAATGATCCTGATTCGCTGCTTACAAAAACCCCAGGACTTGCGGTACTGGTCCGCCGAGTCCTTGGCAGATGATTTGCTTGCGTATTTGAGAGATGAACCGATCAGCGCCCGGTCTGGTCAGTTTGCGCAAGTCGTAGCAAGGTGGTTCCGCGAAACGCATCATGCCCCGATTTTGGAGAATTGGGGACTTCTGTGGATGTGGCACTCGTTGGTTCTGGTGATAGCCAGTGTGCTTACTGAAGTCTTGCAATGGAACCAGGCGAGTCGGTTGGCTTTCGCATTGCTATGGACGCTCGGCTTAGGAGCTTGGGCTGCCGTCTTCTGGGCGCTGCGCAGACGCATGGGTCCGGTAACGTTCGTTGAGCGGCAGATCGCGCACGTTTGGGGTGCGGCGATGATTGGGATTGGTGCACTGTTTCCAATCGAGTGGGGACTGGACCTTGAACCTTTGACTCTGACACCATTACTCGCGGTGATTACCGGAATGATGTTTATGATCAAGGCGGGGATACTCAGTGGTGCCTTTTATGTGCAGGCGGGAAGTCTGTTTATAGCTTCCGCAGCGATGTTAGCTTGGCCCTCGGTCGCCCATTTGATTTTCGGTGCGGTTGCGGGACTTTGTTTTTTCGTACCTGGATTGAAGTACTATCGGCAGCGCCGAGTTAGGGCAGAGCGGTAGGTTCTCGAGTTTGCAACGCTGTGCGAATGCTCAGCGCAAAGGTAGCCACTCTCTCTCCTGGCTAGCCAAGAAACCCAGAGCCCAAGAAACCCAGAGCCCAAGAAACCCAGAGCCATAAAACACAGGGTCATAAAACACAGAGAGCCCTGATCGTTAGACCAAGGCCCTCTGGGTTGTAGATTCAAATCGGACGCGAGAGCGTTCGACTTACTTGTGAGTGAAGTCGAGGTACCACAGTCCGTCATCCCATTCGAGGGATACTCGTCGCCATCCAAGTGGAACTTGGGGATACGGGTAGAACGGACCGATGTAAGGCCAAGCCGATGCGCTGTACTGTTTTGGGTAGGTTACAGCAGCGTAGTTTGGATAGGCTGCGTAGCTAGGCCAAGCGTAGTTAGGCATGTAGGGTTGGTCGTATCGTGGAACTCCCCCACCATAGCTTGGACCACCTTGCATCGGCATCGGAGCTTGAGGAGCCACGACGTTTCCGGTGTAGGTGCCAGGAGCAGCTCCACCATTGATGCCACTTGGTGCGAAGGGTCGAGGTGCAGCACCGGTGACGGCACCTGCTGCTGGAACTCCAGGAACCCCTGGTACAGCGAGACCCGATACGCCAGGAACACCTGGGATACCAGGAACGCCTGGGATTTGACCGCTTGCTTGTTGAACGCGGTTGACCATCACTTCGTCAACAACTCGTTGAACTCCGGAGCAGCGTTGAGCTGTGCCGAGAACCATGGCTTTTTGTTCGGGGGTCGAGACGTAGCCTCGTACCCAAACTTCGCCGTTCATTGTCGAGACGTCGAGGTCGAAACCTTTCAGTTGGCCGGCTTTCTTTGCAGCGCCGAGCTTACCAAGGATTTCGCTGGTGATTGCCGAGTCGACCGAAGCGTCGGCAACAGGCATGCTACCTACTGTCGGTTCGGTGTTTTCTGCAACATCGGTAAGAAGTGCAGGTGGTTGGCTTGCGGAAGCGGGAACCACAGCGGTTGCTGTTTCGCTCTTCGCTGCAACTTCAGCGAGAGTGACTTTGCAGTCGACCGACTTTACTCCCTCGGTTTCGCGGGCCGCAGCCATGACCTTGTCGAGTTGAAGTTGACTTGCTGCGACACCGGAAACCGACACGTTTCCGTTTTCGACAGTCAGATCTACATCGAACCCTTTGAGATCGACTTGAGCCTTCTTGACAGTGGCAATAATGGCATCAGCGATCTCGCGATCTCCGCCAAACGCCGTCCAGGGAGCACCGGCGGTCAGCGAGGCAATCGCCATGCCCATAAAGAATCGTCGCATGGATATCCTCCTACGATATGTTTTGCGGGAACTACGGCGCTTTGGAGCCATTCACTCAGAACCTCGGCACCTGCAAACTCGGCAGCAAGACGCTTGCAGGGGATTCTCGCGTTCTCTCACCGAACTCGATCGGGACTCCATTCCCAAATCGCGTCGGCTTGTATCCGTGAACGCGGCCCCCCACACTCGACCAGACTAGCTGGATTGCGAATACAAAACTATGTTTCGGCATTCACTGGCCGGAAGCGAAAGGTTTTTACCAATTTTGACGAGCTTCGGGGGAATTCCTAAGGATCCGATCGTTCCGGCCCCCTCCCTGTTTGCCTGATGCCTAAAGATTGAAAAGGCGTTAAACTTTACCAAAGCCCCTCTGTTTGTTTTTCAGCCCAACCACCCCTGAAATACCTGGAAAGCTATCGTTGGATGACGATCAAGACGGAAATCCATTTTGCTTGCAAGTCTGTGAAATTACCGAAGAAGACGATCCAAGAGGCGGTCAGCAAGATCGCGTTGGACTATGGCTGGCCGAACGGCGAGATTTCCATTGCAATCGTAGACGATGTGGAAATCCACCGTGTGAACCGGGAATACCTGCAACATGATTACCCAACGGATGTGATCAGTTTCGACACGACCGAACGCGATGAGCTGCTCGAAGGTGAGGTGATCGCAAGCGGTGAGACTGCCGAGCGAGTCGCCGCCGAGAATGGTTGGAAGTCCTCCGATGAGCTTCTGCTCTACATCGTTCACGGCATGTTGCACGTGGTCGGTCTGGACGACACGACAGCGAAAAAAGCAAAAGAGATGCGGCAAGCAGAACGGCATTACATGGAAGCGTTGCTCGGTCAGACCCCGGTATGTCAGACCCCGGTATGCGGTGAAGATGCCTAAGACCGAATGCGACCAGTCGAGCGGTTCGGCGTGATCGAGCGGTTCGGCGGGTGCAGGCAGATAAACGGCAGAGCAACTAGCCAGCGGCGATTTGGCCTGTAACATCGACCAGTTTGCCTCGTCGCAATTCGCTGCATCGCGAGAGCTTCTTGGCCAAGTCGTTCGAGTGGGTGACGACAACCAAAATCGTGTTCTGTTCCTTAGGAACTTCGAGCAACAACTCACCGATTCGCTCGGCATTTTCTTGGTCGAGATTTCCTGTCGGCTCATCGGCGAGAACCAATGTCGGGTTTAGCAGCAATGCTCGCGCGACGGCGACCCGTTCGCGTTCGCCGCCGGAGAGTTGGCTTGGCAAGTGATTCAAGCGGTGCGAAAGGCCGACACGATCGAGCAGAGATTTTGCCCGTTGTTGTAGCGTCGGAGTTGGGCGAGAGAAGGCGAGGGAGGGCAGGAGGGTGTTTTCCAAGACATTCCACTGAGGCAGTAAGTGGTGATCTTGGAAAATGAATCCGATGTGTTCATTGCGAAACTTAGCTTGCTGATTCTCCCCTAATTCAAAAGGGTTTTTGCCCTCTAGTTCGACGCTTCCCGAGGAGGGTTTGTCGAGGACTCCTAGGATTTGCAGGAGAGTCGATTTTCCCGATCCGCTCGGTCCGATAATCGCAAGGTTCTCACCACGGTTAAGGTCGAGGTCGAGTTTGTCGAGGATGGTCAGCGATTCGTATTGGTTCGAGAACGTCCTGCATAGTTTACGGACTTGCAGATCTGCCATGTCGGTCGCTCGCCTTGGATACTGGGATAAGAAGGGCTGGGAGATTTTGTTGACTTGTCAAATCATGCAGTGCTTGAGGATCTCATCAGCAGACGCTAAGTAGCCGACGTAGAATGGACCGAACTCGCCGAAGGTCGCGCTGGCTTTGTCGTAACGCATAGTATAGACGATTTCTTTTAGGAACTGCGGATTGCGAGCCCATAGGGTCACACCCCATTCCCAGTCATCGAGTCCGACGGAAGCGGTAACTAGCTGAGTGACTTTACCGGCAAAGGCCATGCCGCTTTGGGCATGTTCGGCCATCATCTCGGTGCGAGAGGAGAATGGTTCGAGGAACCAGTTTGCTCCAACGTTTCGAGACTTGTTCATAGGGTAGAAGCACATCGCAGGCCAAGTTGGAAACTCGGGCGCAAGTCGCTGTGCGAGCATGACGGGAAGTCGTCGATCGTAGGAAGCGACTTTAGCTTGGAAAGCCGCAGATGCTGGATCTTCACCACTTCGTATCAACTTTGCAGCATACTGGTCTTTATTGGGCAAGTACTCGCTGACTTCGGACATTGAGACGAAGGAGTAGGTTGGGATCAGTGCTCGACCCAATCGAGTCGATAGGAGTTTTTGGTGGACTCGATCGATTCGCAGTGGGTTGGGATCCATCATGATCAACCCGATGTCGGCTTTGTGGCCGCTGATGATGAACAGCTGCATTCGCTGCGGGCGTTCGTTTACATCGTTCACCACATCGAGGAACTCTTGCTTGGCTTGTTCGATCGAGTTCGGATCGATAGAAGCGAGCTCTTTGCGATCCCACTGATAGAAATAGTGACTGCAGTGCCAGCCTTGGACCGGAATCAGCGAAGGTTCTGGGAGGGGGGCAGAAGCGGGAGGATGGGTCATAGGTTGGCTCGTTAAAAGAGGCGGTTGTAGCCGTTGAGTGCCGCGACGCGGTAAGCTTCGGCCATGGTTGGATAGTTAAAGGTGGTATCGATGAAGTATTCGAGGGTGTTGTTGGGATAGGGCTGTTTCATAATCGCTTGGCCGATGTGAATGATTTCAGCCGCGTTTGGTCCGAAGCAATGTACCCCGAGGATTTCAAGTGTTTCACGGTGGAAGAGGATTTTCAGCATTCCGATGGCCCGACCGGTGATCTGTGCTCGAGCAAGACTACGGAACTGGGAATGGCCTACTTCATAAGGAACCTTTGCCTCCGTTAACTCCCGTTCGGTTTTACCGATCGAGCTGATTTCTGGACTGGTATAGATTCCGTTGGGAATATCGGTCAATTGAAGGTCGTCAGGGGCGCCTAGAATATGGCGAGTTGCGGCTCGGCCTTGCATGTAAGCCGCGCTGGCAAGGGATGGAAAACCGATAACGTCACCGACTGCATATACGTTCGGGCAGGATGTCTGAAAGCTCGGTGCGACTTTGAGTAAGCCTCTGGAGTCGGGGGTTATGCCAATTTTCGCGAGATCAAGCTTTTCGGTATTTCCACTTCGGCCGTTCGCCCAGAGCAAGATATCTGTTTTGACTTGTTTGCCGCTGTCGAGATAGAGAATTACACCATCGTCTCGAGGTTCAATTTTGGAGTAAGTCTCGTTGTGACGGATGATGACGCCTGATTCCCGCATCTGATAACTAAGTGCATCGATGATTTCATCGTCGAGGAATTCAAGAAGCTTTGCGCGGGTATTGATCAGATTGACTTTGATCGCGAGGTTTCGAAACATCGAAGCGTATTCGCAACCGATGACCCCGGCCCCGTAGATGGTGATCGATTGTGGTTTGAAATCTAGATCGAGGATGGTATCGGAGTCGAAGACACGCGGGTGAGAGAAGTCGACGCCGGCGGGACGAAAGGGGCGCGAGCCGGTGGCGATGATGATGTTCTCGCCGTGGATGCGTGTTTCGGGATCGACTTCCAAAGTATGCGCATCGATGAATTTCGCAGTTCCATGAAAGACTGGAACGTTGTTTCGTTCATAGAAGCGTTGCCGCATAGTGACTTGTTTGGCGATGATGGATTTGCTGCTTGCGCGAAGCTGTCCGATCGTTGGGTTGATATTAACACCCATGTCGCGCACGATCGGGTTGTTCATCGCTTCCATCATCGAATAGATGGAGAATCGGAGGGCTTTGCTCGGGATCGTACCCCAGTGCGTGCATCCGCCACCGATTTCTTTGTAGCACTCGACGACAGCGGTTTTCTTGCCCCCTTTGGCTGCTTGCATCGCCGCCCCTTCGCCCCCAGGTCCAGTACCGATGACGACGACATCGAATTTATGTTCTTGCATGGGTTTCGTCTCTTGTGCAGGTAAATCGGGTGGGAACGGGGATTTCTATGGAATCGGTCAGTAGGGACGCGAGGTGATCAAACCTTCTTCGGGGCTACTGGCTGTCGCGTAAAGTCGTTTTGGAATTCGGCCTGCGAGGAATGCTTCGCGACCCGCGATAGCGGCGTGTCGGATGGCGGAAGCCATCAAGACAGGGTTGCGAGCATGCGCGATCGCGGTATTGAGCAAGACACCATCGGCACCGAGTTCGAAGACTTGCGATACGTCGCTTGCCGTTCCAACGCCGGCATCGACGATCACCGGGTAGTCGGGATCATCACTTTTGAGGTATTCAAGAATGATTTTTAGATTGTTCGGATTCAAGATCCCTTGGCCGCTACCGATTGGAGAACCCGCCGGCATGACGCTTGCCGCTCCAGCTGCTTTCAGTCGCGAGGCCATGATAGGGCAGTCGCTCGTGTAGCATAGGACTTGAAAACCGTCGGCCACCAGCTTCTCGCAAGCTTCTAACGTAGCGATAGGATCAGGTAGCAGTGTTTTTGTATCGCCGAGTACTTCGAGTTTCACCCAGTTAGCACCTGGGTTGTCTAGATCTTTCAAGATCTCTCGGCCCATGCGAGCCACTCGAACCGCGTCCTTTGCGTTGTAGCATCCGGCTGTATTTGGCAGGAGGGTAAAGCGAGTCAGATCGATGGTTTCAAGCAAATTGCGGCCATCGCGGTCGTAAAGCTTTTCACGACGCACTGCAACTGTCACACAATTCGAACCAGATGCATCGAGCGAATCACGCATCAGTTCAAGCGTATCGTATTTGCCCGTTCCGACGATGACTCGGCTCGCAAGCGTCATACCGGCGACGCTCAAGCGATGCATTGAAGAGGAATCGGTGTTGGTCGGCGAACCTGTATTCATCAGCCACCACCTACAAGCGTTACGACTTCGATCTTGTCGCCGGTTTTGACCAAGTACGTATCGTACTGGCTCTTAGGAAGGATCTCTTCATTGATCTCTACGGCGCAGAATCGTTTCGAGAACTTAAAAGCTTCCAGCAGTTTGCTCAGAGATGTATCCGGTTCGACTTGGTAATTCATTCCGTTGAAGTCGATGGAGATCATTTTCGGATCGCGTGGCATGGGACGCAGGGTGCCTCGGTGCTGGGATGCCAAAGGGGGTTGCGACATAGGACGGGTAGGCAACAGAGCCTACGGTCGAAACCGACACTCTAAGTTTACTCGAACTCCCAGAAACTGCACAGCATCCCAAAGTCTTTGCAAGCCTTGGGCGTCCAATGAAGCGGTGTTGTCTAAGTGGCGGTCTTGTCCAAATGGCGGGTTATCAAAGCGTAGGTTGCGAGCGTTACCGTACGAGACGCTCAGAGGGGGCGGATCGATCCGTTGTGATCGCTGCTGCTGGATATTCAGGCTGCCAGAGTGCTTGAGGGTGACTTGGCGGATAAAGCGGGTGTGGAGGAACCGGTCGGGATCTAGGGGGCGCGTTTCGGTGGGCGATTTTCCATTCCTCTGAAAGTTTTAGTCGCGAAGCGAGGATAGGCTGATCGCTGACTTCGTGCAGATGCTCGATGAGAATTCTGCGGACTTCCAAAATCGCGCGCGGGGTGGTGTGCACCGACCCATGCGTAGCTTGTACTACGATTTCACTTTCGACATCGTTCATGTGGGCGCTCTGAAGCGAGACGATACCATCGGAGTCGATCGGCTCGTCGGTGAACCATCGTGTTTTTTCGATCATCCCGATGATGTTGTGGTAGCGGACCCAAGGTGCTTGCCGCGCTC
>JBJONT010000116.1:0-18986 GCA_046051705.1 Planctomycetota bacterium
TAGAGAATTTTAATTTGTTACTCTTTGAAGACCTGGTGGCGGACGAAGAAAACTATATACGAAACGTGTGTCGGATAATGGAAATCGATCCTGACGAAGGTGTTCGGTTGTGTCTCGGGAAACGGGATAATGAACGATGGACCACGGCCGAGATTGATAGTCTCAAGAAGTTGAAAGGATCGTTTTGGCAGTCGCTCAGGTATCGAGTGATGTCGCCCGAGGCGCGTAAGAATCTACTTGGTTTAGATGCGAAGGGTGAATGCAAAGTGAGAGGGGATCGCGCAAGAGCAGAGATCTCGGCGGAGTGGCAGAAGCGGATTTTTGAGGTAGCTTACGAGGGGAATCGATGGGTTGAAGAAGAGTTTGGGGTACCGTTGACGAAGTACGGTTACTTTGGGAACCAATAGAGAGCTTATTGCGGATAGGCTCCCAGTTGATAGGCTTCTGAGTCGATTGGTTGGATACTAAAGTCGCGTAGGAATGGCGAGAAGATCTTGGTATGGTAGTGCCTTGTGTTGGAATGGATTTTGTCTCATGCGGGCTTCGGTAGGGCGTGCGGGACGGAAGCCTTGTTGAAGTAGTAGGTCCAGAGTTTCGAGAATGCCATGGAAACGAACTCAGAGAGCAGTCATTTAGCCGGCGGTGGATCTCGAAACATCGAGCGGGTTGCGATCATCGGTGCGGGTTGGACTGGGCGGCAGATTGCCGGCCAGATGGTCACCCATGGGGTGCGTGTGATCTTGTGCGACGAATCTTCGGGGGCATTGAATACATCGCGGGCGTGGATACTTTCCAATTTAAACGCATTTGAGTCTCAAGGTTACTGGCCTGCTACGAGCCAGGAGCAAGTCGACGAGCGACTTGAATTGGTCCATCCGGATTTTCTATTTGGGGGTGATCAAGCAGCAACGGTGGTGGAAGGTGTTCGGGGAGTTGGGTTAGTGCTTGAGTGCATTCCGGAGCAAGTAGCATTAAAGAGGCGGGTGTTGAAGAGGACTTCGGAGGTCTTCGGCGAAACAACTATTGTAGCTTCGAATAGCTCCTATTTCGTCCCATCGACGTTTTCAAAGCATGTACGGCATCCTGAGCGCTATGCGCATTTTCACTTCCATGTACCGATTTGGAAGGCAACGGTGGTGGATGTCGCTGCAGGGCCGCAGACCTCGGAAGAAACACTGGGTCGACTTTCGTTGTTAGCCCATAAGATTGGGCAGACACCGATTGTTCAGAGGCGAGAGAATAGCGGCTATGTCTTCAATGCAATGCTAAAGTCCGTTTTAAAATCGGCGTTAGAATTGCTTGATCGCGACGTAGCAACTGCCGAGGATATCGACCTGGCATGGAGGAAAGCGACTGGAATGCCAATCGGTCCATTTGGGATCATGGATCAGATCGGTTTAGATATTCTGTTGCAAACCATGTCAAATGGTAGGTTTGTCGACGGGGATGAGGTATGGAGTCCATTGATCGCAAAATTACAACCGTACATCGATGCTGGGCATCTTGGGGTCAAAACGGGTAAAGGTTTCTACGATTACCCTGTTGATAAAGACTAACGTTTCTTCAGCAAAGCGATCAGCGATGATTCTCGGTGTCGACTACTATTCGTGACCGGTTGCGTATTTAGGCTTGGGTTTTGCGGGTACCTTCTGGACTTCCTCTGTCAGGACAGATACTGCTTTTTCTAATTGGCGATCGATTCCGGTTGGGAGCTCTCCGGGGGTTGGCCAAAGGATGAAATCAGGAAGTGCACCTCGAAGTTCCATGTCTTCTCCTGTTTCAAGGGAGAACCAACCGCGGAAGGGGGCGCGCAGCACACCGATATCGTTGATGCGAGCCGCTCCGGTGCTTACTACTCCACCTGCGGTTTGAACACCGATCAGTTTTCCGCGCCCAAGGAATTTGATTGCATGGCTGAAGATTTCAGCATTGCTGTAACTATTTTGGTTGCACAACACGACGATCGGTTTTGACCAAGTTGCATAAATCATTCGGTCATGTGGGTAGCCGATCCCGCCCCCACGCGGAACGGTCATCGCGTGACGGGGTTGAGTTAGCGAAGTTAGTAGGTGGTCGGTAGTGGATCCACCACCGTTATCCCGTACATCGATCACGAGTCCGTCTTTGCCATACCCTACGTTGTAGAGCTGCTGTTCGAATTCCAGGAAACTCGATTCATCCATGGCTTGGATGTGCAGGTATCCGAGTTTGCCGTTGGAGAGTTTTTCGACCATTTGGCGGTTATGTTCGAGCCACTGTTCGTAGAGTAGAGGGCGGATGCGAGCATAGGTGGTCGGCCTGAGGGAGATTTTTAGCTCATCGTTTCCAAGTTGCTCAGCGTTGATGTTTTGAGCTGCGTCATCCTCTTTTTCTTTACCGTTCTCCTGCTGATTATCATCTTGGGGAACTTGATTTTCTTTTTGCGGTTTGGCTCGCAGGACTGTCAAAGCGATATCGCGATCAAGTGGACCGTTGAGGACTTGGGTTAGATCCATGGTCGGATCGACACGCGTGCCGTCGATTTGCTGAATGATGTCGCCGGGAAGAAGTCTGCTTTTTGCTTTGTCCGCAGGTCCCTCGGGAAGAACATCGCGGATCTTCAGGCCAGGACCAAGGTATTTCGGATCGAAGCGAACGCCGAGGTGCGCGGTTGGGTAATCTCGTTTACGAGTCGATTCCGGTTCGGGGGATTCGCTTGCCGAAGGGGTGAAGCCAAGGTGAGAACCGTTGAGTTCGCCGAGCATCAGTTCGATGATTTCCGCTAGCCCTTTTTCATCGAGAGCGCGAGCGGCGGCATCGGAGTATTTGCGTCGGATTTGATCCCAGTTACGGTTACCCATGGCTGGGTCGTACCAAATCTCGTGCATCGCAAGCCATGCAGCTTGGAAGCCTTCGCTGAAGCGTCCGGAGCGGGATCGCTCGTGTGGGACGGAGAACGAGTAGCTCGTTTCCTTTTCACCGTTTTCAAGTTTCGTAGGGGTGCCTTTGGAGAGGCCGAGGATGCTGCTGGATGCTTTCGTCCATCGAGCATCGCTCAGAACGCTTGAGCTCATGAGTTTCGGTGTGAGTTTGTCGGGAAACTCTACGGAGTACCATCCGGACTTGCCGTCGACACTAGCGGAGAAAGCCAGTTTCTTACCGTCGGGTGCGAAGATAAGGTTTGTCTCGCGGGTATCTTGAAGGTTCAGTCGACGAAGTCTTTGGTGGATGCGAACGAAGTCGATTCGAAAGCTCTTCGACTTATCATCCGCATCGTTTTTCGAATCGGCTTTGTTGTCCGGCTTCGCGTCTGGTTTCTGCTCGGTTTTCGGATCAGATTTAGGTTCGGATTTCGAATCGTTCCCTTTTTCCGACGAGGACTCCGATTTGTTGGAGGCCGATTCAGGTTTCGCCGGCCTCTTCTTCTTCATCGTCTCGAGTGCTTTTTCGAGCGTGCGGTCGCGCGAGGATTCATCGTCGAATTCTTCTTGAAGATAGACGTAATAGATGTCGCTTTCGTCTTGTGTACGTCGGCCGGTGAAGGCGAGTATTTTGCCGTCGGGTGAGAAGACGGGAGATGTATCGTTGTCGGGATGTCGGGAGACGTTGACTGGGGATTGGTGTTTATCGATGGGCATGACCCAGATTTCGCTGTTGAAATCATTGTCTTGAGCGGAATAGGCGATCCATCGGCTATCAGGGGAGATGCTGTAGGAGACGTCGCTAAAGCTTTCAACAAGCGTGGAGATTTCCTTCGACTCGACGTTCATCGCCACGAGTGAGCCGCGACCGAGTTGGAACAGCAGGTGTTTTCCGTCTGGCGTGAAGCGTAGATCGGATTTCGATGGTGCGGAATTTGTTAAACGAGTCTCGATGAATTCGGATTGTTGCCACCAGTATTTCGAGGTGTCTTTCGGTTCGAGTTTCCAGAGATCGACTTGGCCCGATTCGCGTCTTGCGAACCAGAGTTCTTTGCCATCGTTCGAGAAGATGGGAGATTCTTCATAGCCATTGGATCGGGTGGCTTGAATCGGCTCTTTCAGTTCAGAGTCCATAACGAACAGGTCGCCGCCGGCGGTGAAGGCGATTTCTAACCCATCGTCGGTGAACGCGACTTGATCGGCCCGACTCAAATTGGTCCTTTGTTTGTCATCCGGCAGATCGGCATCTTGGGCGATTGTGATGTTGAGTTTTTTGGGTGGTTCGCTTTTACTTGGATTGATTACGTAGGTATCGAAGAGGTGGCGGAATACAAGTGTCGAGCCGTTCCGAGAGAGCGTTGGTTTGTAGATTGAGTCGTCTTCGAAACCGGTTACAAGTCGTTGTCTTGAAGGTTGTTCATCGGTTGCGAATCGATATCGGAATAGGTCTAGGCCGTGCGGGGTACCTTTTGCGAAGTAGAATCCGCGTTGGTTTGTATACCATTGTGGCCATAGCGATTCGACGCCGTCATGAATCAATTCGGTTGTTTGACGCGTTTCAAGGTCGAGCAACCAGATTTGTGAGGCCCGTTCACCCTTGTAACCTTTTCTCCACCAGCGTTCACCTTCGCGAACGAAGAGAACTTTTTTTCCGTCGCGTGAGAGGCTTGGTGCAAGTGCGGTATCGTCGAGAAGGATTTTTTCTGCTGAGCGTTTGGTAAGATCGATTTGCATTAGGCGGGATTGTGCGCGCCAATAGTGATCTCGTGAGCCGGTAGCAAGGATGCTATTCCCGTCGGGAAACCAATCGCCGAGCGAGTAGCCTTCGGAGTGAAACGTTTTCTGTTCAGGGATCCCGCCTTCGGCCGGCATCACGTAGATTTGATTTGAGCCGTTTCGGTTCGAGATAAAAGCGAGTTGTTTTCCGTCGGGGGAGAATTTCGGTTCGCTATCGACGGCGGGGTGATTGGTTAATCGTTTTGCAGTGCCACCTTCGATACCGACCGACCAAAGTTCATTTGCCCAGCGGAAGACGAGGGTTTCTCCTGTTGGGGACAAAGCGAAGTCGCTTGCCATTTGCACAGCGATCGGTTCGGCAGCGGATCCGCGGAGCGTTGTAGTGCAAAGAGCGAGTCCGGCGAGGAGTGCTGAGAGGAATTTGTATTTCGATCGCTTCATGGTTGGCAAGGTTAGCAGAGTTGGAGATCGATGGAGGGCGAGGGAATCACGCGAAGCATTGGGGCAAGAAACGCCTCAGGTGCTCGGTGAAGAGGGCCGGTTGTTCGAGGTTTGGGGCGTGTCCGCAGCGATCGAGGTAGTGCAATTGAGCGGAAGGAAGTTGCTGCTGGAATTGTTCAGCCACTTTAGGGGGTGTTATTTCATCTTCTTTACCCCAAATAATGAGCGTCGGAGTTGTGAGTTGATAAAGCTCCTTTTCCACGTTGCGGTCGCGAGTAGCGCGCGAGATCCGCAGAATGAAACGAGCGTAGTCCCGGTCTTTGATCAGTTCGTACCATTCTTCGACGAGTTCGTCGGTAATCAAGGAATCGTCGTAGAAGATATCGGAGATCACCGAGCGAACGAATTCCCTTGAAGGCTTTGGTTTCACGCCATTGGTGAGACTTCGTTCATACAGGCCGGCAGAACCGGCGAGTACAAGTCCACAAATGCGGTCCGGGTATCGGAGCGTGTAGTCGATGGAGATCAGACCACCGAGCGAGTTTCCGCATAGGACAAACGGTTGTTGAATCTGTTTCGCATCAATAACTTCGGCGATCGCATCGGTAAGATCCGAGATTGACCGCGCTCCTTCCGAGCGTCGGTTGCCACTTCGGTCGATCGGCAGTTGGGGGGCGATTAGACGAAAGTCGTCGGCGAGTGGCTCGATGATATCGGTCCAATGGTTTGGCGAACCGAAAAGGCCGTGTAGCATGACGACAGTATTCGGGCCTGTACCGCGGTCGACGATTTGTTCGTCACGAAGGCCGTTAGATGAAGCTTTGGGGGTCAAGAAATGTTTGAAGATCATAGGGCACAGTAGTGGCGAAGGCGAAGGAAGGGACAGTTACCCAGCGGCATCGCGGGCGAAAAAAAAGCGGTCGTCCTTACGATGACCGCTTAAGGTTTTTCAATTCTTCGCAGCAAGCATTGCTCGCATTGCGTATGCTTAGTTGCAACCGCAGCTTGGAGCTGCAGCAACAGGAGCGGCATCGCAGCAGCTTGGAGCGGCTGGAGCCGAGCAAGAAGCGCGACGGGTCTTGCACTTAGCCAAGAGGCCAGCGAGAACCTTTGGACGAGCAGCCTTTGGAGCTGCATCGCAGCAGCTTGCAGCCGCTGGAGCTGCATCACAGCAGCTAGCTGCTGGTGCTGCACAAGGAGCTGGAGCTGGAGCTGGAGCTGCACAAGGAGCTTCAACTGCACAAGGAGCTGGTGCTGGAGCTGCATCGCAGCAAGCACTTGCAGCAGCAGGAGCGCTGCAGGACTTCTTGCGTGCATGAAGACGAGCGAGAAGACCTTCTCGCTTAGCCTTGCCACCGCAGGAAGCTGGAGCTGGTTCGCAAGCTGGTGCTGGTGCACAAGCGTCTGCAGCAGGAGCACTGCAGGAGCTCTTGCGAGCATGAAGACGAGCGAGAAGACCTTCTCGCTTTGCCGATCCACCGCAGCTAGCTGGAGCTGGCTCGCAAGCTGGAGCAGCATCACAAGCTGGGGCTGGAGCTGGAGCACAGCAGGAAGCTGCAGCACCGCTGCAATCCTTCTTGCGATTGAAAATTCCAGCAGACGCATTCGACGAGGAAACCATCGCACAACCGACGATTGCCAAAGCAACTAAAACTCGACGCATTCGAAAACTCTCCAAAAAAAGGGGTACACCACTTCCCGCGTTCAAAACTCCATGGCTGCATAATCCCGACATCAAAATCCTCTAGCGGGGTGCCTATCGAGTGCCGTACGACCTTCTCGATGTTGACGCGTAATCCATTGACGTAGGATTCCCTACGATTTCGGTAAAGGGAACCCAAGCCGCAAAGTTTAGTGGTTTGATTCCAAGTTGCACCTCCTAATTTGCCTAAATTGCCGGTTTTGACACGGCGGAAGCGCGAAAAACCACCCTTGGGAGGGGTTTTGCTTGCTGGAAGGTGGCTTAGAGGTCGCCAAGAAGTTTTCGGACGGCTGTTTCCAAGTCGGCTTGCCGCATCAGAGATTCCCCGACGAGGATGGCCGCGATTTGGTTTTCCTGTAGGTACTTCACGTCCGCATGGGTTGCGATTCCGCTCTCGCCGACAACGGTTATTTCGGCTGGTATCTCTGCGCGCAATCGAACTACGTGGGAGAGATCGACAGTGAAGGTATCGAGGTCTCGATTATTGACTCCGATAAGGCTCGGCTGTAGGTCCAAGACAGCCTGTAAATTTCCTTTGGCGTGTATTTCCACCAATGGAGTCATTTTCAATTCCACAGCGAGAGAGAACAAGTCTCGAAGCTTGGTAGGATCGAGGCATTCTGCAATTAACAGGATGGCATCGGCTCCAGCTTCTCTCGCCTCCCAAATCTGGTATTCGTCGATAAGAAAGTCTTTTCGCAGAACCGGCAGTTGTACGGCTTGTCGGATAGCGCGAAGGTAATCGAGACTACCTTGAAAGTAGGAAACGTCGGTCAGGACGCTCAAGGCCGCCGCTCCGCCGGATTGGTAAGCAAATGCGATAGCTAACGGATCAAAAGGGTCGCGGATGATCCCCTTCGATGGGCTAGCTTTCTTGACTTCGGCAATCAAACGCATCCGCCGGTGACCGGCCAACGCACCTAGAAAATCTCGAGGTGCGGTCGCAGTCTCAGCGGCACGTCGCAAATCCTGTATCGAACGATTTCGTTTCGCTTCAGCGATTTCATCGTGTTTCGTTCGAACGATTTTTTGGAGGATCGAGTTCATGGGCCGACCAAGTCCGAGTCGAAGACGCGAACTTGTTTCCAATTAGGTTTCTGTTCTTCGATGAACTTTAGGTGTCTCGGTTCGGTTTGATATGCGTCGTGCGTGGATTTGCTATCGAAAATCAAGTTCAGGACGACATCGTAGCCATGGTCATTGACTGGACGAGCGAGTTCCCGGTTTAGGGTTCCGACAGAGAAGTGCGCGACACCTTGGTGGCCGCTGAGGTATTTGTGGCAAGCGGCCAGCAGTTCATTGACTTTTGCTTCGCTCGCATCGTGGAGAGTGAAGTAGACCATGTGGGAAAGTTGCTTCATGATGCACTTTGTTGGGGATTCGAGGAATTGAGAATAGGGTAAGGGGGCTTGATCAACGTCTGGAAATCAAACGCTGTGGCAACGTGTCGGGGCAGTAGTATAACCGGATTCGCCGATAGAGAAACGGCAAGGGAAACTTCGCAGCGTGCCGTGCAATGTCAAGTCGGCGAAGCTCTGATTTGATATGCCTTATTTCCAACGAAAATTCCCACGTCATGTGCAAGCACATCTGCTGCGACTAAATCTGCTGCGAGTTCTTTCGCTCAGACAGTACCTGAATCCACGATGGCTCTAAAAAATACGGGTTTGGAGTCGGCGAAAGCAGATCGCAATAGTCTTGGAGCAATCCATGAAAAAACCCCAAGTTCTCGTAGAAAACTCGGGGTTTAAACTATGCATGACGAGTGAGAGCGGAGGGACTCGAACCCTCGACCCAAGGATTAAAAGTCCTTTGCTCTACCGACTGAGCTACGCTCTCATGTGCGCTGGGTTTGCAACCAAAAAACAGGTTCACTTTACTGAACACCATTTTGGGTTACTTCGGTACTAACCGTTCGTCCGACAACTAGCTTAGGCTCAAAGTCCGCTTGCTTCGGCAACCAAAGAACCGCAAGCTGCAGTCCTAATTAACGGTCTTCGGAACAAACTGACGCCAAAGTGATCGTCGTCGGAGGATCCAGAGTATAGCGATACGATTTCGCTTTTGAAGGGGCACTGATTACGAAGATTTCGAAGTTTTTATCGGCAAGTCGCGTTAATCGGTTCTACCCGCATCGCTTCTCCCGTCAATCAATTCGTCGGTCAATCTGTCCCTTTGTGCGTTCCGTCCTTCTATCACTCGGTTCGCCTGTGGGAACAGGCTGAGCATATCAGGGTGCAAAAGGCCGCCGCTGAGCGTATCGTATGATCGGCTCGTGGGTGAACGCTAGAAGAACGGATTATCTCTTGTTTTTGCCGGCGCTTTGAGGAATCCTTCGACGGTCCGCAGATCGTCTTTGGTTGTGATTTTCATGTTCGTCTCCGAACCTTCCACGACCCGAATGGGAATTCCTAAAGCTTCGATGACCGAAGCGTCATCGGTAGGTTTGCCCTTCATGGCGCTATAGCCTTTTTTCAAATCACTGGCTCGGAAGACTTGGGGCGTTTGAGCTTGCCAAAGCCCGTCTCTGGAGACGGTTTCAACGATCTGGTTCCTTGAAGCATCGACTCGTTTTACGGTTGAGCGAATGGGGGTGCCCAGAATTGCAGCCCCATGCCGGGTGGCTTCTTCGATGACTTGATTCAATGACTGGCGGGAGAGGCAAGGTCGAGCTGCATCGTGGATAGCGACCCATTGGATCTCAGGTCGCAATTTCTCCAAAGCGTTTCGGATACTGTCGCATCGCTCCTCTCCCCCAAGTACGACTTCGACACCGAGCATCGTTAAGTTGCCCGCGAACTTCTCTTGGACCATCTCCTTATCTTCAGGTGAGATGGTCATGATGATTTGTGCGATTCGAAGATGATCGGAAAACAGTTGGGCGCTGTACTGCCAAACCGGTTTGCCGTGGACGCTTGCGAAAACTTTTTTCTGGTACGGGTCGTTGAATCGAGAGGATTTTCCGGCCGCGGCCAAAATTACGGCTACATCTTTCATGGTTCGTATCAGCTTGTGTGGAAGACTTCTTAGGAATTCGCACCTTGAAACTAGTTTGCGTTAACGCCGTCGGCTGATCACGCACTCTCGTGGGAAGCTTCTGGCGATTGACGTCTAGGCATAAAGCCGACCAGAAAGCACAGGAGCATCACGATCCAAAATCCAAGGCATTCCGGACGTCGCAAATCATGGAAGTCGAGTAAATGGGGAATGTGTTCAATGCCATCGACATGGACTTCTTTGGCTCGACCGAGGATCCAAGAGGTATCAAGCCAATGGTGATAGTTCTCAACCCAACCCCTCCGCGCGGTTTCGAAGTTCGCAAAGGATTCTTGCCAAGCGCCTAAGCTTGTCCAACCATTGAACGACCAATTGCTGTTCAAAGCCCAGTCGAAAAGAAGTTTCAGGCCGATGACGATGACCAGCAAATAGGCTGAAGTTTCGAAGCGAGGGAAACGTTCGAGCAAGCGAACGAAGACCGATGCGGCAAAGCGCATCAGGATAACACCGAGTATTCCTCCCGTTACAACCACCCAAAGTTTGTCGGTCGACGAGCCGGCCAAGGCCATGGCTGCGAGGATGGAATCGACTGCGAATGCGATATCGGTAAGCTCAATGACCGCGACGGTCTTCCAGAACTTCCAGTTGTTATGCGAGGGGACGTCACAAACGGTTTTCTCAGGCGAAGTGGGAGTTTTTGGTTGTTCGATTTTCTCGTCAGTAATCAAACTGGCCGCAATTGGAACTCGCTGTTCGATCTCGACGTTTAACCGTTCTGCATCGAGCTGTTTCCCTGTAAGTGCGTCGACCAGCTCAGGCTGGCCTTCTTGGTCGAGTTGAACAAGCTCCTCGGTTTCTTCATCTTCCCAAAACAAATGTTTGACGGCGATGTAAACCAAATAAGCTCCGCCGATCAATTTCACGATCGTCCATTGGAGCAAATAAGCGGACAGCAAAATGGCCACCACTCGGAACACGAATGCACCGATCAAACCATACGAGAGTGCTTTGGCTCGCTGATGTTTCGGAAGTCGCTTGACGAGCATTCCCAAAACAAGCGCATTGTCGATCGAAAGCAAACCTTCGAGAAGTATCAGAAGCCCGATAACCACGAGGTCCGATGTCTCGACGCTTTGCCCCCAAATTGTGATCGCCAGGGGGAAGCTATTCGTCAACAAATGGCAGAAGTCGAGCATTTATTTGTTCAGATTGGGGGAGGGAGGCAAGTGAATTCCAAGCCTACGTGCGAGCTTCGGGACAACTCTACGCGCGTACGAACTTCAAGGATACCCCATAGCCGCAATGGCGAAACCCAAGGATGGCTGGACGCGACAAAATAACATGGCCGGAAAATTTGTCCGGAAGGGCGGAGAAAGGCAGGAGGGGCTATAGGTCCTATGAGTCCTATAGGACTCATGGGTGGTTTAGGTCATATTGGCTCTCTCCCGGGGAGCTGGAGCCCAAAAAGTTGTTCCTTCACAACTGGATCCCGAGCGATCGGGCGGAATTCACCGGTCAATCGCCTGGAAACTTCGTATTTCATTGCTAAACTAGCCCCTCCTGGTAAACTACTCGTTTTTCATCGATAGCTCGTAATCACTTATCACGTTTCATTACCCGTTCAATAATACGGGCAAAACCTAAGGCTTGCCGGATCAGCTTCTGGCTGACCCTTTTTGCCTCTATACCGATCCAACGGAACGATTTTGTATGGCCGATTCACAACAACCCAACGATTCTAACGCTCGACCTGCCGCTGCCGGCCCCTTGAACCTTGAAGCTATTCGGCAAGCTCGCCTGGCTCAGGAGCAAGCTTCGGAGCAATCCCAACCGCCGAAACGTCAGAAGCGTGCACCGGGGAATGCAGAAGGGCAAGAATCGACTGGGGGAGTTCCTGTAGATGCTGCCCAAAGTGCAGATCCGGCTGTGGCACAGACGGCACCACCCCAATCTCGCGGCGGGGCCAACAACGGCTCAAATCGCGGCGGTCAGAAGGGTGAAAAGATCGATGCTGAAGCGATGCCTGCACGCTATCGTTCGAACAAAGACTCTGCTCCCGCCGTGGCTCCTAAAGTCCCTGTACCGAATGCTCGGCGACGCGATCAAATCGAAGACTCTGAATTGGCAGAAGCCTTGGATGGAGCAGACTTGGACTCGCTGATGATCGGCGATAAAAACGCAAGCCGCGTCGGTGTGAATCTTGAGATCGGCAATCGTTACCAAGCGAGGATTCTCAAAGTTCACCAACCCCACGTATTTGTTAGCTTGGGTGGTCCGAACGAAGGGGTGATCCCTTTGTTGCAATTCACCGACATGCCGGTCGAAGGTGCACAAATCGACGTAGTGATTCGTTCGTTCAATGCCGACGAAGGCTTGTATGAACTGTCGATTCCCGGTGAAGCCGTCGCGGCGAACGATTGGGATGATCTAGAAGAAGGTGCCGTTGTCGAAGCGAAGATCGAGAGCGCGAACACAGGCGGAGTGGAATGCAAAGTCGGTAACATTCGCGGATTTATTCCTATCAGCCAACTCTCCGAGTTTCGTATTGAATCGGCCGCTGATTTCGTAGGGCAAAAATTGCTCTGCGTGGTCACCGAAGTCAACCCGCGACGCGGAAACTTGGTTCTCTCCCACCGTGCGGTTCTTGAACGCGAAAAACAACAAAAGAAGGCTGAACGCCTCGCAACCTTGGAAATCGGCCAATTGTGCGACGGGATCGTTCGCAAAGTCATGGACTTCGGCGCATTCGTCGATATCGGTGGGCTCGATGGACTGATCCACGTTAGCCAACTGTCTTGGGAAAAGATCAAGCATCCATCAGAAGTCGTGAAGGAAGGTGATAAGATTCAAGTGCGAATCGAAAGCTTCGATCCTAAAACCGCCAAGATCGCCTTGTCCTACCGATCCTTGCAAGATAACCCTTGGAACGATGTCGAAGCACGCTTCCCGGTTGGAACGACCATCACCGGCACAGTTTCCAGACTGGCGAACTTCGGTGCGTTTGTAAAGATCGCGACCGGTATCGAAGGCTTGATCCACATCTCGGAACTCGCTCACCGACGCATCGCAAATGTGGCCCAAGTTTTGAACGAAGGCCAGGATGTAGAAGTAAAGATCCTTACCGTTGATCCTTCGGCTCAACGTATTGGGCTTTCGCTCAAGGCAACGCAAGCCAAGCCTGAGGGGGCCAAGCCTGATGCGAACAAGGAGCCAGTTCAAGAGGAACAACGCCGTGAGGCTGCCGTTAAGAAGTTCCAAGGCCAACTTCGTGGCGGAACCGGCACGAATAATGGTGGTGACTTATTTGGATTGAAGCTCTAAATCGGTTGAAGCTTTAGAGCAGTAGAATCTATTAAATCCGCTATTCGACGCGAGTAGCGGGCATTTCAGTTCCGAACGGGTTGATTTTCGAGCTAGTACTACTAGTACTTCAACGCTTGGGCTGGCCCATTCGAACTTCTGGCCCGTTCGAACTTATGGCTAGTCGGAACCTTTAGTAAGGGAGTTCCCGCCGAAGGTCTAGAGTCCCGGAATACTGTGGATTTGACCTCGCCATTCGCGGGGTAACAGAGCCAGGGGTATGTCCAAACTTCTGAAACCTTGCGATCCGTCTGCCCTCGGCTTCCAACGCATTGATCGGGAACGTATCGAAACTTCTTCCTCCCGGATGTGTAACGTGATAGGTGCAGCCGCCCAAGGGCCGGCCTGATCGAGAGTCCCAGCAATCGAAGACCAACGGTGCATGAACCGGAATCGACGGGTGCAAACAGCTCGGTGGGCACCAAGCTCGATACCGGATGCCAGCGACGAAGCTACCGGGAACTCCAGTGGGTTGTAAGGGGACAACGATTCCATTGCATAGCAATTGTAGTCTTCTTGGATCAAACCCTTGGACTTGAACTTCCAATCGTTCAATACTCGAGTCGACGAATCGGGCTGTGCCCCCTCCTGCTGGTTCTTCGCCAAGTACATACCAAGGCTCGATCGCCGATCGCAATTGAATGGTTGTTCCGAAACATTCCACACTGCCGATCGCTGGAAATCGAAATTCAAAATGAGGGGCGAACCAAGCGTCTTCCCAGCCCCACCCATCGGCTTGCAAGTAAATCAAGACTTCTCGCAGGTCTTGCCAGAGATAATGGGGCAGGAGCATCTGATCATGAAGTGCGTTCTCCCAACGCTTTAGCGGTTCGCGATAAGGTTTACGCCAGAAACTAGCGATCAAATTTCTCACAAGCAGTTGTGTGACCAAACTCATTTCGCAATGCGGTGGCATTTCGAATCCTCTGAGTTCGACGAGTCCAAGCCGTCCGGAGGAAGAATCGGGTGAGAATAATTTATCGATGCAGATTTCGGAGCGGTGCGTATTGCCCGTTAGGTCGATCAGCAAATTTCTAAGCAATCGGTCGACCATCCATGGGGCAACGCGGTTGTGCGTGTTGTCCGATGGAAGCGGAATGAGATCCAATGCCGTTTGCAATTCGTAAATCGTATCGCGCCGACCTTCATCACAGCGCGGTGCTTGGCTTGTCGGCCCTATAAACCTGCTGCTGAAGAAATACGAAAGGCTCGGGTGATTGACCCAAAAGGAAATCAGACTGCGCAGCAAGTCAGGCCTTTGAAGGAAGGGACTTTGAACTGGCGTTGGTCCACCCATCACAATGTGGTTTCCGCCACCGGTTCCAGTATGCTTTCCGTCGAGATCGAATTTTTCGGTTGCTAAACGGCACCAGCGAGCCTCTTCGTAGAACGCTTGTGTGTTCGAAACAAGTTCACTCCAAGTTGCCACAGGATGAACGTTGACTTCGATGACACCCGGATCCGGGGTGACTTTAATGTTCTGCAATCGATGATCCGTTGGAGGTAAGTATCCTTCGATGATCACGGGCATTGATAGTTTCGCACAGGTGTCTTCGATTGCTGTCAGTAGCTCGAGATAGTCTTCAAGAGACTCCGTCGGGGGCATGAACACGTAGAGCTTCCCATCGCGAGGCTCGATACATAGAGCGGTGCGGATGACGTCACTTTGCGTAGCTGATCCGTTATTCGAATCCTCACCCGTTGGCTGCAAGCTCGAAGGGGTAGATTTGCCCCCTGCGTGACCTGTCTCTTGAGCCTTGGCGGACTTTCCTCCGACATTGGTTGAACTCGGCGAATTCGTCGATTCGGGCAACATCGAGCGAGGATTCAACTGCGAACGAATACTAGCTGCCGAGGGAAGTTCTGGTTTGGCTGCAAACGGATCGGCAGGGATGATTTGATCTTGGATCAATCCACTTGGTGAAGGCAAGGTGTCGATCGGTAACCGCAATCCAATGGTCGAGTCACCGGGGATGAGAAATAGCTTTTCAGGGCGTACTGGCCAAGGGCCGCTTACCCAGCGTGCTGATCCTTGCCACCATTGTTTTTTAATCGGCATGACGACCCCTACCGGTTGGTTGAGGCCGCGTTGAAAGACTCGCGTTAACCTTGCTCTCTCTTCAGGATCGGCAAGCTTTTCATCCCACGGAAGCACGTTGATGGGGAGGCGTTGTTCGCGCCATAAGTAGTAGTAGGTGTCTTCGTAAGCGGGCATCAGCCAGCGCGGGTCGACTTGTAGAAATCCCGCGAGCGTATCAGCGAATAGTCTCGCTTGAGCGAACCCGTATCCATAGTCAACCTCTTCCTTCGCAAGCCAGCGGGTATCCTTCCAAATCGGCTCGCCATCGGTGCGCCAGAAACAGGTCAGAGCCCATCGGGGGAGAGATTCTCCTGGGTACCATTTCCCTTGTCCGAAATGCAATAAGCCTTCAGGGGCAAAGCGATTGCGAAGTCGTCGAACGAGATCTCCAGAGAGGCGCCGTTTCGTTGGGCCAACGGCCGCATTGGTCCATTCCGCACCATCCATGTCGTCCATCGAAACAAACGTGGGCTCGCCACCGAATGTCAGTGAAACTTGATCTTCGACGAGCTGTTCGTCGACCTGCTTTCCAAGCTCATCAATACGAGCCCATTGGTCTTGCGTATATGGCTTGGTAGTTCGCGGATCCTCGTGAATCCTTGTGATATTCATCGCGAAGTCAAAGGTGCATTCCGCAGCATCGACAGTCCCGCTGATCGGAGCTGCACTCGATGGATCGGGCGTACAAGCCAGCGGTAAATGGCCTTCGCTGCAAAGCAAGCCGCTTGTCGGGTCGAGTCCGACCCAGCCTGCTCCTGGTAGGTAGATCTCCGTCCAAGCATGAAGATCAGTGAAGTCCGTTTCAGGGCCGGATGGCCCATCGAGAGACTTCACATCGGGCGCGAGTTGAATGAGGTATCCGGATGCAAACCGAGCGGCGATGCCAAGCTGCCGGAAGACTTGAACAAGCAGCCATGCGGAGTCGCGGCAAGAACCAGCGCGGCGAACCAAGGTTTCTTCGGGCGTTTGAACTCCTGGTTCCATTCGGATCTCGTATCGGATCGCTTCGTTGACCTTGCGATTGATCGCCGTGATAGCGTGAATGGTTGCGGTGGGAGTTCGGTCGATGGAATCGATCCAGCTTTGAAGTTCCGGCGTAAGGGGCATCGTTGCCAAGAATGGGCTGAGTTCCTGAAGTTGCCAGGCTTCGTATCGAAACGGGAATTTCTCGGCGTAGGATTCAAGGAAGAAGTCGAATGGATTGATAGCGGTTAACTCCGCAACTAAGTCAACTTCTATTCGAAATTGGCTTGTCGGTTTAGGGAAAACCAATCGAGCCAAGTAATTCCCTTGGGGGTCTTGTTGCCAGTTGCAAAAGTGCTCTGTCGGAACAATCTTCATCGAATACGAATGCACCGTTGTGCGGCAATGCGGTGCGGGTCGCAATCGGACGGTCTGTGGGCCGAGAGAAACCAGTCGGTCGTAACGGTAACTGGTCTCATGATGAAGCGCAACGCGAATGCTCATGCGATTTTCGTCCGAAGGGTTTAAAGAGGCAAATTGAGGTGGAAAGCAGGAAGCTCTGGTGTGTAACTGAAGTCGGGATAGACCCGCTAGGCCAGTGCTACTAGCCCAGTGCTGCCAGCCCAGTGCTGCCAGCCCAGTGCTGCCAGCCCAGTGCCGCGAGGCTTGGATGTGGTATATCCCTTTGGTCTCGAAAGTTCTGAAGAGGAAGAACTCGACCAAGCGTGAAAGAAACACCCGGTGCATCATAGCATCGCGGCTTGGGAGGTAAAACCCCAGCATGGGAGTGTTGCGTAATGCTTGGGGAGGTTACGTGGGGCGGACCTATTCCTGTCGCTAAAGCTTGCCAGACTGGGCGATTGCCAGACGGGGCGATTGCTCCCTGGAGCGTTGTTGCAAAAGCAAGAAATATGACCCTCGGGAGGAACCGGTCCAAATCATGTCTCCGCTTGGCTTCTTTCCGCTAGTGCTTCGCGCTCGTGTTTAGCTTAGAATGGCGCAGGCAGAAAGATTCGACTGCGTGATTCTTTTATGTGATTCTTCATTGCGATGCGCGAGCAATAACTCATGGATTTCAGCAAGCACCAGAAAAATCGCCGGGTGTTCTTGAACGCATCAGCAAACGTCCTGGCAGGCCTGCCGTTGGTTGCGTATGCAGATCCCGTTTTGGCGAATGCCGCAGCTCGCGCTGCGGTTGGTGGCCAAGCTAAGTCCGTGATCTTGTTCTTTCTTTGCGGAGGAGCGTCCCATATCGATACGTGGGATATGAAACCGGATGCTCCAGTCGAGTATCGAGGACCCTTCGGTTCCATCCCTACTTCCGCACCTGGAATTCGACTTTGCGAACATCTTCCAAAACTTGCAACCCAAGCTCATCATTTGGCCATCGTGCGTTCCGTTGGCGCCACGGTCAGCACCAATGACCATCATGCCGGATATTACTATCACTTGACCGGTCACGTTCCCGATCCGACATTCCTCTCTTTGGGGAACGATCGACGCCCTTATGCGGATGATTGGCCATTTATCGGGACGGTCGTCGGACAACGTCGAGAGAATCATGGTGAATTACCAAGCGTCATCACGCTGCCACATAAACCGAGCAAAGCCCCATATACACGCCCCGGACAGTTCGCGGCTAAACTCGGAGTTGAATACGATCCAATTTATGTGGATGCGAACATCGATAAACCGACGGAGTTTCGAGCTCCATCGCTGAGCTTGCACGGCTCGACTTCCTCAAGCGAATTGCAATCGCGGCAAGCGATGCTTGAGCGATTCAATCAAGCTCGACGCGATCTTGATCGTGCATCGAGCCAAGCTAATTGGAAGAAGCAGCAAGAGCGGTCGATGCGGCTACTGCTTAGCGCGACGACAACCCAAGCGTTCGATTTAAGTTCAGAGCCTGAATCGGTAAGGCAACTCTACGGATCGAGCGTCAACGCCATGAGTTTGCTTATGGCCCGTCGGCTCGTAGAAGCCCAAGTACCATTTATCACGGTGTTCTGGAGGGAGAATGAGACCATTGCAGATGCGTGTAAAAGCGAAGGAGCTTGGGATACGCACGGTAACAATTTCGAGTGTCTCAAAAAATATTTACTGCCGGAATTCGACCAAGCGTTCAGTGGGTTGTTGATCGATTTAAACCAACGCGGACTGCTCGACCAGACATTGGTTATGGTCAACAGTGAGATGGGGCGCAAACCGAAAATCGGTGATCCTCGCTCTGGAGGCACGAGCGGAGCTGGTCGGGATCATTGGACTCATTGCCAAAGTGTGTTGCTTGCTGGCGGTGGTATTCGAGGCGGTCAGACGTTTGGCGCCTCGGACCGATACGGTGAATATCCAGCTGAGAATCCGGTCACTCCTGCCGATATCGCCAAAACCCTTTATCGGGCTGTTGGAATTCGGGATTTACAAGCCACGGACACCGCAGGGCGTCCGTATCACTTGTTGGAAAATGGTGAATCGATCGACCCACTGTTCGCATAAGAACTTGGGGCTGAGTCGCTGCTCTATTTCTTAATCGCGGAATAAATGGGACGTATGGGACGTATGGGACGTATGGGACGTATGGGACGCATAGGACGCATAGGACGCATAGGACGCATAGGACGCATAGATCCAAGCTGCGATAGCCCAGGACTGGCGGACACCAGCGCATTGGTTTTACGCGGCTTTTTTGGCGATATTTTTTCGCTCAAATTCTTCAGGTGACAGATAGTTTAGGGTTTGGTGTAGACGGATTGGGTTGTAGAACAATTCGATATATTTGAAGACCGACCTTTTGGCCTCATCGAGGTCC
>JBJONT010000117.1:0-6528 GCA_046051705.1 Planctomycetota bacterium
CATATGACCTTAAAAAACAAAGTCGTACTCTCAACTGGGATCATCGTTGTCATCGAAGCTTCCGAACAGGGGCACTCGAAACGCATGGAGGCGATTTCGCAGCGACTTCGAGACGCCGTGGCACAAGCGTTTGCGGGGGATTCATCCATTATGCCGGTTGATGGCATCGCATACGATTGGCTCAATGATTCGGACAGCAATTTCGGTCGTTGCGCGGACTGCAATCGACTAGTGTCCAATTACGAAAAACCAAAACAGATACGAGTACTGCTGGATGCTCGGGTCACTGATGGTAAACTAATGTGCGATGCATGCGATTACTTCGGACGCAAGCAAGCCGACTCAACGGAGTGATGAAACAAAATGATCGCAGCCAAACGAACTTCGCGAGACGCCACCGCGATTATCTTGCCCGTGCTGTTGATTCTCACGGCATCGATGACATATGTTTCACTTGAGTCGATTGGACTTGTACCGGTCGTAGGCACGATTTCGGCAGATGCGATCTGGGTTATGCCTATAACCGTTCTGTTGTGGTTCGTGCTACTCAAATATGTCTATGGGCTAATCCACCCAGTTATCTATCTCACTGAGATTTTCCCTGAGAGAATTATTTTTTCGGACTCATCCAACCCAGCGAATCCGATCATTATTGCGAGAGACGATGTGGTCAAGTTCTACGTTGAGCCTACGCGTTGGTGGCATAGCGCGGATGGTTCTGATTGTTATCGGATTCTTTGCGAAACTCGGACTGGGGAAACAATGAAGCTGGGATGGAATTTTATACTCAGCAACAACTCGCAAGGTTTCTTTGATGCGGTTCGAGAAGTGTGGGGTAATGAATATGCTCCAACTACCTAATCAGGTCGCGGCCTTGCCGAAGCGCAGGGTCGATTCTTTAACCCCTACACCATCACCTTATTCGCTTCAGCCGCCCGGGCAAAATCATCCTCGGTGACCAGCAAGTAACTCTGTTGGGCGATGCGTGGTGAGTAACCCCCTCCTTTTCCCTGCGTTTTCTGGAACGCCGATTCACTCTACTGCGAACCCTCCAAGTATCGTGTATACCAACGAAATCAAGGGCAACTTAGTGATTTCAAAGCCGTCCACCTTGTCGTTTCAGAGTTCTGCGACATTCAACCCGGACCAAGGGTAAGTGGCTCATGGACGAACTACAATTGAGTCATCGATGACTAAGTCACCGATGACAAAAATCGACTTATAGAACTGAAAAACAGTTTCGGTGAAGAGTCTTGGGAGACATGTCGCGAATATGCGGCAGAGCGTATAAGTCAGAATCATCCTTGTCGCGACGGCAGGCCAAACTATTCGTGGATACCGATCGCTTACCAAAAACTACCACCGTTTCATGTACGCGGTGGCTATTGCAAATTGGATTGCTTTTATCTCATCCGTACATTCCGTTGTGGGTCCCAGATAAGCGGCTTATCTACTTTGTTTAAGGGGGCTTCTGGGATCTCTCCAATCGCTACACCATGCGGCCAGTTTGGTGGGCAAATTGCGATGTACCTCGCGTACCCGCCGAGGCCTCCTTGGAACTTCGGAAAGCCAATAGAAACCAAAGCACCAACTTCTGGACATTGGTCAAGATTCGTTACGCCTTCGGCTTGCGTGAACCCATTGGTAAGGAGCCAACGTTCAGACTGTAAATCAGGCGTTGCATCTGTATCTAAAGGTTCGTGTCCGTGCATTAAGATGTGTCGCTCGAGGTGCAGAAACTGGATCGCTTGAAGGGATACACCCGGGAATACAGTCCGTTCCGAGAGCCCTGGAATTCCCCAGTCTTTCGACCAGTCCGAGCGGACAAAAACAACTGAACCCTCTGGGATACGACCATTACGTTTTTCCCAAGCTAAGATATCGTCAATTTGAAGCGCGTAGCCAGGATCCTTCTTTACCTGCTCTACGATCGAGATAACTACAAGAGGGCGTACTGCGAATGTTGCGGGCAATTCATCGATTGCTGGATAATTTGGATTCCAGTGCGCTGGTGGATCGAGTTGGGTACCGAGTTGGTCGGTGGGGAGAGTGTATCCATTAGCTTCGAAACCGTCAGTTTCATAGGTGTACCTGCGCTTCGTATTCGGGTCATAGGCAGGAAAGCAAACAGGGGCTCCAAACCCTGCCCAAACCGACATGTCGTGGGAAATCGTATGGGTAAGATCGACATACTTCGCGTTGCGAAGTGACTGTTGGTATATATCCCAGAGGGGCTGGTCGGATCGCGGGGATCGCATAGTATTTCCAGCCAACATTCCCATCGAAACTGAGGTTACAATAGCGATAATAGAAAATAAAAAACGCATATGTTGCTTGATTCTAGAATTGTGGAGCCAATCAGTGAGCACCCTCGACGCTCATTCGTACCACGTCGCATTTTGACGATTCCAGAATGGAATAGCAATCTCCAGACTGGATTAGCAAATTACGAACAAAACACCTCCTGCATCCAAGACTTGATCAAACAAACCTTTCCTTGGGTAATGCCATGAACCACCATTCCCGAATCCCTTCCCACACACACTCACATGCGTTTGATCAGTTCCATACTTTGGACCGCGAAGGCTTATTCGTCTCGAGCAGGCGCAATATGCTCAAGGCAAGCGTCGGTGGGATAGCTGGGTTGTCTCTTCCTAGGATTCTTCAAGCTCGGGAACCGCTTGAGCGTGGGGGACTGGGAGCTCCCAAAGGCAAGAGTGTGATTCTCTTGTGGATGACCGGTGGTCCGAGTCAGATCGACACATGGGATCCCAAACCCGATCGCCCCTTGGAGAACCGTGGCCCATTCGGAGTCACGAATACTGCATTACCGGGAGTATTCATCTGCGAGCATCTTCCCAAACAAGCAGCGATGCTGGATCGATTCACCTTGATCCGTTCCGTGGATGCAAAGTCGAGTAATCACGAGCCGAATATGGTGTTCCAAACGGGCAATTTGGATGCAGAACCGAGAATTAATCCTGAGGCGACGAAATATCCTTCCATCGCATCAATCATTGCCAAACAACATGGTTCGAATCAATCGGGCATTCCACCCTATGTAGGATTTTTTCGATCAAGAAGCCATATTGCATTTGGGGGTTATTTAGGACAGCAGTACGATCCATTTCCGGGTAATCTGGCAGCAAAGTTACCAACTTATGATTTGGTGGGGAATGATACAGGTAAAGTATCCGAAGGAGAGATGTTTCAGCTATCGAAGGGACTTAGCTTCGAACGTATCCAAAATCGCCGCCAGCTATTAGCCGACCTTGATCGGATGCGTCGAGACATCGATCAGACCGATACGATGCGAGCGATCGACTCGCATCAGCAACAAGCTTACGAATTGCTATTGGGAAAAGAAACACGCGAAGCGTTTGATTTGAGTTTAGAGCCTGAGCAGACGCGAGAGCGCTATGGCTCCCATCTGTGGTGCCAACAAGCGCTCTTAGCGCGTCGTTTGGTAGAGGCGGGCTCGACGTTTGTAACTCTAGACCTAAGTTACCATACGGCGAGTGGCACATGGGATAATCACGGGGACAACATCCCGCCTTACGGTGGAATTTCCAAAGGACTCAAACCACTGTTGCCGCTGTTCGACCATTTACTAACAACGCTTGTAAGCGATTTGGAGCAACGCGGAAAACTCGACGATGTTTTGGTAATCGCCATGGGGGAATTCGGGCGAACTCCGATGATGGGAACCCAAGGCTCTACCGATGGGCGTGATCATTGGCCGAATGTGATGTCGATGGCACTAGCAGGTGGCGGATTGAAACATGGACAAGTGATCGGCGCGAGTGACAAAGATGGTGCCTACGTTAAAGAACGCGCTGTGAAGCCAGGTGATATCGCCGCTACCCTCTATCGTTATTTCGGGATACCACTCGAAACCCAATATCTCGACAGTAGTGGTAGACCACGCGCGATTATCGATCAAGGTCAGCCGATCCGAGAACTTGGACTGTGATTCCGCCACAAAACAAATCGGGCAACCGGAACCGTCAAAAAAACAGAGAGCAACATGGACTTCACTCTGCTCGAAAAAGCGATTTTGGATTGGATCGCTGATCGTAGTGACAACGCAGAAATTCGCATGCAGATACGCTCTGCCTATCCCGCCGAACGAGAACTGACCGGTACGGGCTCCTTTACCAAACTCGCCGTTCCGCCAAATGTTCCAAAAACCGATGCAAAGGTAAGTATGGATCCAAATATCGAAAGCGACGAGTGGGACGCAAGCGGTGGATGCGTGTTATTCATGGTCGATGGCAAAATCGACACACTAGAGATCTACACATTTGGAGAGCAATTCGAACCTAATATCAAGTCTTGGAAACTAACCTAGGCACGACAATTTGGGCATCTTGCAATGCGACTGGAACAAAGAGTCCTAGAAGCCATTGAGCAGTTGTAAGCCAAAGGTAACGAGCATGCTGCGAATAGAAACTTTCCGAAACGCTGGACTCCTTGAAGTTCATCTGACTTGATAGGATCTCATGGCCGATGAACAACAAAAGGGTTACGATTCCGATCCCGGCGGACAGAGCATAAAGTCCACGAGAGGATGTTCGATAGGCTTCGACCGCAAGTGCAATCGTCATGATGGCGCCCAATGGGTTATGCCAATATGTTACCCGCTGGGTGATGAAACCTTGAGCCACACTACCGATTTGCTCCGACCCTGTGGGGACCACTATGATGGCATAGAAGCTAAGGCCTCCCCACCATAGAGCCCAAAGAATCCAGAGTACCGTCCGCCATGTTACATTCGTCAAATTTGAGGAAATCATGTGTACAATTGTACACCCGATTCTGTAATCTTCTCTAGCGATCGTTTGCGCTAGCAGAGTTGAATTGGAAACACAGAGGCACAGAGACACAGAGTTGCCTAGCCCCAGAGTTGCCTTGATGCGGGGACGCCTAGATACAGAGGACAGCCTTCTCTCGAACCTTCATTCTCCGACTTCCCTTCTTAACTCTGTGCCTCTGTGTCTCTGTGTTTCAAAAAACCTCACCTAACAACCTAGACTCGGTTGGTACCGACCTCTAGTCAAGCACTTTCCTGATGGTTGTCCCACCATCAATCGATGCATAGAGACCATCGGTATGCAGGAAATACCATGTTCGCCCTTGTTCTCTGTCGCAAGCGACCGCAATCAATCCACCCTTGGGGAGCGGTTCTTGGATATTTCCGGACTTGGGTACCAACCAGTCCCATTCGAAGGCCCACCGTTCACTGACTGAGTATCTACTCGAACTGGAGGGATGAAGAGATCCGGAGATGAACCGGCCGAATTTTTCATCACCTTTCGCCGCAGCTGCAAGTGCAGTGCAAGGTCGAAACCAATCCAAATTTTTCTCGGGCGGATAGAGTGCCATATGCCAACCTTCAAAAACTTGTGTTTGATAACCATGACTTGTCGCATAACGCATTTCGTTGGTCGATTGCATCGCTTTATCGAAAGCAACATTATAAAACCCGCAGTCGTTGCGTTGCTCGGAGAGTACGATCGAATTGCCGTCATCTCGCGTGATATAGGATTTAGACGCCATACTATCGGTTCTTGATTTTGGTGCACCTCGACCAATCAATTCCATCCAAGTGTCCGAGCATGTTGTAACGCACAAGTGCATTTTCCCTTTGGCTGGTGCTGGGTAGTGTTTCTCCCATGGCCAAACGACCACTGAGGTGATTCGTTCTCCATCGCATCCAAGCTTTGAGAATGATTGACCGCCGTCATCGCTTCTGAACAGACCTTTCGTTTCACATCCAACGAAGAGACGATTGGAGTTTCGAAGGTCCAACGCAATGATTTCACCGCATAAGGCTGAGGGTCCTTGGCCGTCGAAATCACCGTCGAATGGCAATCGTACCCATGACATCCCCGAATCGTTGGATTTCCATAATTTCCCACCCCCCGATTTACCCGTTGCACGATAAATAACTTTCGCATCTGAGGGATCGAAGGCAACGCTTCGCACGCACAGATCATCACCCGTTAAGGAAGCATTGATAGAAGTCCAACTAGTTCCACCGTTTTTACTCAGGAACAAACCGCGATGATTCGAGCGCACGATGAGTGTTTGTGGATCTGAAGGAGCGACGATGACGCCAGACCAGCGATTTCCTGCGGTGTCGGATGGCGATTGAACTTCGGGCAGCGTTGGCTGATGGCTGGGATCTTGATCGATCGAGAGCGACGATACTGAAGCGAAGTAATGAGCGCGGGCATCTTGGGGTAGGGCGCTGAAGAACAACCCGACATCTACATCCAACGACATTTTCCTGTATTGCAGTGCGCCCAGTTTCCAAGTCTGCTTGTCTTCGCTTGACCAAGCTGTCCAGATGTCCCCCTTTCGAGCGATTCGCAGCCACGGATGATTCTTGGGCAACTCGTAGGAAGAAATTCTCCCGGCACCGAAGTCGGTGAAATCCGCCGAAGCGCGAAGCCCGTCGTTTGCGGTCTGCACCAGATGGAAATCACGTCCCCATTCCCAGTTTCTTCTCTCTCCATGTTCTCT
>JBJONT010000118.1:0-4056 GCA_046051705.1 Planctomycetota bacterium
GATTGGAGTAGGACTCGCATGACTATTCTTTGCGTGAATCGCAGGTACCTTGTCGACCCGCTTGAGCTCTCGCTCCCATATCAACTTGCCGCTCTGCGCATCCATTGCCATCACGCGAAGCGATAATCCTTCTCCTTGAGCAACAGCAGTCGTCAAATAAAGGACTCCGCGATGGATCGACGGAGAAGACCACCCCAAGCCAGCTACGGGGATTCGCCAATCCACATTTTGAGTATCGGACCATTGCATCGGAGGATGATGATCGGGAGCATGACCTATCGAATCCGGACCGCGAAACTGCGGCCAGTTATCTTCCCCGAGTACCCTCGAATCGGCGACGATCAAAGCACCGAAGAGTATCCCAGCCACTGCTCCCACTCGAAAAAACCGCATCGTCTCTACTCCTAAGCCTTTTCACCTAATCGTAATTTTCACCTACAACGAATAGTCCTGCCCGGGGGCAAACCGTCCCTTAACCCGGGTTTTCATCATCGCAGAACGATACGAAAGAAAATTACGTATACGAAGTTGCATACCAACGACCGAATTTGGATCCGTCAAGGTATTTCTCACGCGCGAGCGTGTCAAGAAGTCGCAGACTGGCAAGCTGCCTGCAAGCCGAGGGCGAAAGCTAGGAAGCGGCTTTAAACAAGCCGCTCAAATTCCATTCTTTGGGAACGGATCGCAAATTCAAATCGCGGGTTGGGAATGCGAGTTCTATCTTTTCGTCCGCAAATCGCTGATGAATTGTGGTCAATAAATCATGCCGAGTCGGCAGTCGCAAATCGAGGCTCGCCAGGAATATACGGACTTTTAGCTGCAACGTACTGTCTCCGATGACTTCGAAAAATGCCGTAGGTTCGGGATCTTTCAATACATTCGGATGGTTTAAACAGATCTCACGCAGAATCTGACAAGCGCGTGTGGTATCGCTGCCGTAGGCAACTCCCACATCGATCATCATCCGATTCGTCGAATCCGATAAAGTCCAATTCAACAACCGACCCGTCACCAAGTCCTTGTTCGGGATAACCAACTCCTGCTGGTCGAAATTCATGACCGTCGTCGCCCGCATCCGAATCTTCGACACGGTTCCGGTGGTATCCCCAACTGTGATGACATCCCCCACCCGAACCGGTTGCTCGAATAACAAGATTAAGCCGGAAACGAAATTAGCGAAGATTTCTTGTAAGCCGAAGCCCAAACCAACCCCCAAAGCCGCCACTAGCCACTGGATACTTGCCCATCGTACCCCAAGGCTATTGAAGGTCATCGCGATTCCCAATATCAAAATCGTGTAGCGAGAGATCGATGTGATCGCATATCGAACTGCATTCTCCAAAGGCAAATGCTGTAGAAGTGCAATCTCAAGTAGACCTGGCAAGTTCTTTGCCGCCACCACGGTCATCACCGCAGCGGGAATCGCAAGAAGCAAGTTCGCAAGGGTTACTGGTAGTTTCTCTTCGGGCGTTGCACCGTCGACACTCCAAAGCTCCACAGAATCCAATGCGCCGACCGCAGGTAGAACCGCTGACCAAATGAACGCAACTGCGGCAATCGCTGCGAACACCAACGTACTGGAAACCAACCGCATCGTCTGCGCATTGATCTGCGACAAGTCGGCTTCGGTCACAATCGTCACGGGAGCCGTAGCGGTCGCAACTTGAGGTGCATCGGAATCGCGCCTACGAGCTTCCTCAAGCCGCTGTCGGGCTTGTTGAAGAATCAGAGTTCTGCGACGCAGCAGCAGCCAACGACATATCAAACAATAAAGCAACAACAAACCGATCAACGTCATGAAACTCGTATGCAAGTGCATCGCTAAACGCGTAGCCGTATAGTGATACCCCATCAAACTCATGCCGAGCAGAAACAATGGTGCCGCACACAATCCGGTATACCACACAAACTTCAACCGATCCGTCCACCCACCCGCATGCGCCTCCAAATACTCCTTGAGCGCCCCATACCTTGGATGCAACACATTGATCAGGAAGATCGAAGCCATGAACAGCAAAGCCCCGAAAAGAACACGACCTAATGTGTTCTCGGCTTTCCACTCCAAATCATTTGCGACAACCGCATAAATCCCAACACACGGAACAGCTAGGTCAATGAACCAACGCAACTGAGTGCGCAATACCGAAGTCGAATGCTGCGACCACTGAAAGTGCGATTCAGCCAGTCCGCCCGTTCGCGCGATCTGACGAAAGAACTCTAACGGAAAGAAATATCTCGCGCTGACCAATAATCCCCAACCAATCGCCGCCGTAAATGCACTGTTGTCAGCTACCGATAACAATCGCCAACCCAATAGCAAATGGATCAACGGCAACGGTGCGCTAAGCAAAATGCACAACAGCAAAACCTTCAATGTCGGTAAAAACGATGTCGTCGTCGACTTGCCGGCTAATACCCCTGACTTAGAAACCGTCTGCCGCATCTTTGTCGTGTATGCGATTAACAACAGAAGACCTGATAAGAAGAAAGCGTAAGCCCACGTATGTTCTTTAAAGTCATCAAACAAGCGGATCGGAATCTCGCGCCACTGCGATAAACTACCCAGCCGCTTCGATTGCTCGACTACTTCCGGCCAGTCCTCAACCCCAAAAGGATCGGTCGATCGTATCCAGAGAATATGCTGATCGATGAAATTGCGATACTTGCTCACATGCTCGATAAGCTGCTGATGCACCAACGCAAGATTGAACAGCGTATCGGCAGCATTATTCGCATCGATTCGAAACTCTTCGACAATCTTCGCTTCCGTCGCTTGAAGCAACATCCGCTTCTGCGATCCATCGAGAGAATCAAACTCCTCAACCAACGTATCGAAATCCACCCTCGGTGCGGTCGGATCAAGCCCCTCTTCGTATTTGGCTTTTAAATCATCAAGCTCCAAGATCCTCGATTGCACCGCGATGATTTTTGTCTGGCAATCTTCTAACTCCTTGTTGAGCTCCTGTATTTTCGGTAGCTCATCCCGCTGTCGCTTCAATACATTCGCCACCAAACTCTTCATTCGCGATACGTTGAAATTCCCATCGCGAGCCTCCTCGCCCGTTCGATCCGACCCAAGTCGCTCCATCATGATCCGATATCGATCGGTCAACGATCGCAACTTCGTTCGCTGATCCTCAAGCATACTCCGCGTTCTGGATTGCTCCCCGACCAACTCTCGCCATGACTCGATCTGCGATTGCAAATCCAGTAACTCCTTGGCTTCCTTGCCTTTATCTCCCTTGTCCCCAACCTTCAACTGCTTGCTGAGCCGATCCAATAAATCTGCGTAACGGGTGATCTGCGTCTCGCGACGCTTCCCTAACTCCTCAGCGATCTCCTTGATCCGCAACTGATAGAACTTCTCCTCTGCAATGTAGAACTCCTTGCGCAAAGGCAATAACTCGGCTTCTGCCTCGTAAGTCCGCTGCTCAAGCTCCACGCGACGAAGGTGGGCATTAAGAGTCGCTAGCTTGGCTCGAATCAACAACTGATTCGCTTCGCGTACCCTTGGGTCAGTCCCTTCCGGCACCGGAGCGGTCAACTCATCATTAAGCTTGGTAATCGCTCCCTTGTCATCATTGATGAATCGAGGAAGCTCCTTCTTGCGCACATCCCGCGCCGCGATCGTCGTCTCGGTGTCCGTCCTGTTCTTTGTCGCCCCCTGAAGCAACGCGCCGATCTGTAACTGAAGCGATTGCAAGTACTCGGGACTCGACCAAGTTAACGATCCTTCTATGTAAGGTGATTTGAAATCCGGCTTCTCTTTACGCTTCTTCGCATCCGCCGTCGCTACCGTCGCCGCTTCTAAAGCCGCCGTGTATTCTTTGATTGCCTTCTCTTCCTCAAACCGCTTCTTGATCTCCGCTAAAGTCGCTTCATACGTAAGTGTCAACGAAGACTTCAGGTTCGGATCAAGATCCGTTGCTGATTGCAACTGCTGTAACTGCGCTTGAACCGCTTCTGAAGATATCGCGGCTGAATCGGGATTCGCCGGGTTAGCTGGATTGGCAGAGTTCGTTGGATTGGCGGAGTTAGGTTGATTCGCAGGCACCG
>JBJONT010000119.1:0-33321 GCA_046051705.1 Planctomycetota bacterium
CGACTGCTGCTTCGGCTCCCAAGTCATCCGTCTCGCCGTAGCTGGTTCCTCCTCGGACTCCACCACCTGCTAGCCAATAAGTGAAACCCTTGGGATTGTGATCGCGGCCTCCCTGATCGCCTTGCGAAACCGGTTGTCGTCCAAACTCGCCACCCCAAACGATGAGAGTCTCATCGAGAAGCCCTCGTTGCTCTAGATCGGTCAGGAGCGCAGCGATTGGTTGATCGATTTCGGGACAATGGATCGCGAGGTTTTCTTCTACGCCAAAGTGAGCATCCCAATTCTGTTGCTGGTGCCCACCTCCGCTGTAGATTTGGATAAATCGCACACCTCGTTCGATCAGTCGGCGGGCGATCAGGCATTGCCTGCCAAAAACCGAAGGACCAACAGAAAGCTTATGAGATCCCGCTGGTAGATGCACACCGTACATATCGAGAGTTGCTTGTGTTTCATCGGATAGATTTAAGGCTTCCGGCGCGCTGGTTTGCAATTGAAACGCAAGTTCGTAGGACGCGATTCTCGCTTCTAGTTCTGACATCGAATGTCGCGATGCGAGATGTTCGGAGTTCAACGCGTTAAGCGTGTCGATTTGCTCGCGTTGCATCGATCCAGGAATTCGCTCGTAGGGATTTAAATCGAGGATAGGTTCACTGCTGGTGCGCAGTACCGTACCCTGATGAGTCGCTTCCATAAATCCTGCTCCCCAATTGGGTGCCCCTGGAATGGGACCACCGCGAGGGTCGAGCATCACCACAAAGTTTGGAAGGTTACGATTCTCTGAGCCCAAGCCATAGCTCAGCCATGAACCTATCGATGGATAACCTTGTTGGATCCTGCCGCAATTCATTTGAAGATTAGCAGATCCATGCGCGAAGGAGTCTTGGTACAGGCTTTTGATCACAGCCAACTTATCCATATGTTTCGATAAGTTCGGTAAAGCGTCCGAGCACCATAATCCGCTTTGCCCATGCTGCGCGAAAGTCCTCTTCGACCCGAGTAACTTTCCCTCTTTCACGTCGTTGCGTCTCAATTCGATGCGAACGGATTGTCCATCTCGTTTCTGCAACTCGGGCTTGTAATCGAACAAGTCCATCTGGGAAGGACCGCCGTACATGTAGAGAAAAATACAGTATTTGGCTTTAGCGGGTAGCTCAGCACCCAGATCAAACGCAGCTCCATGCTTTGCATCACCCAACACACTTGGACCTTGGGCTATCAACCGTTTCAAATCCCCCTGTTCTGCCAGCATGGAAGCGAGAGCAAGTCCGGTAAAACCGGCACCTGTATCCTTCAAGAATCTTCGTCGCGCTGGATGCATTATTAGCCCTTAGTCCACGTACATGAATTCATTGGTGTTCATCAGAGTTCGGCAAAGCATCTCAAGTGCTTTTCTTGCAGCCCAAATCTCAACATCACCGTCAGTTGTTTCAGTGTTACTTGTATTTTGCTGTCCGTTCCTTGCAATGCTCCAATCAGGTCGCAATTCCTCACTCCCGCGTCGAATCACAAAATTCCGATACTCGATTTGCGATCCCCAAGTTCTCAGTCCGATCCCATCACCTGGTAAGGGAGCCGAAAGCGTCTGGATCAATATTGGAGTTGCTTGGTCGTCCAAAAAAATGGAAAGCTTCAGTTGTCCATCGCTGAGCGTTTCCGTTCGAGCTTTGAGTCGATGCCATCGATCTGGTTCGATCTCTGCAGGGACTTCGGCCAATGGAGTCCAGTTATTGCGATGCTCCCCGAACAGGATCGTTTTCTTGGTCATGTTCAGCGATACTTCATATCCAAGCCAGTTATCCGCTCCGATTTTTGGCTCGCTTACCCTCAGGATCAATCCGCCAATATTTGATGCTCCGGAGGCAAACTTCAAATCGACCGAAACCTCTCCGTCCCGAAGCGTTGCTTGATCCCAAATCAACTTGGGCCCTTGTTCGGGTCCTACCTTTAGAATTCCATCGGAACGCAGTGTCCAATCCCCAGCATAGCTTGTCCAGTGCTTGGGTGGCTCATTCGATTCCGCGATGTCGCGCGCTCTTGCTAGTGATGTGATCAAACCCGTCGTTGCATCTTGGGAGGATCCTTGAGGTTCATCCGTTTGCAGAACCAGTGGATCGAAGGCCAGAGTTCCGCCCCAGACGGCTACCCCTAAGGTCCCTGCGATATCGTCAGATCCACCCAGTCCTTGCTGGGAATCAAGTTGCAGTTCCAGAAGTGGTTTGGATTCGTCAATGTCGTTCAACCATAGCATCGCTCGATCACCTTGGAGTTGAAATCGGAATGGAATCCATTGTTCAACGGGAATTTTATGGTGCAGTCGAACACGTGCCTCGTCACGGATTGTAGGTTCAGAAGTACCAAGCTGACCGTTGATAGGTTCACGCTTTTCGGGTTGGCGTTGCTCGAGCGTTACGACTTGATTCACAGGGTCGAATCTCAAGGCCACTCCGCTCCATCGGCTTCCTTGATTTGCCACTGCGATTTGCTTGGTCCGCAGAATAAGAGTCGCGAGTTCAGTAGTCCGATCCATCCGCAACCTGCCTTGAACTACACCATCTCGAAACTCCTGGCGTTTCAACAGGGCAAAGGGACCGAAAGACTTATCGACCACATCGATTCCTTCATATCCACCTCCCCATAAGCCGCTGTAGCTTTGCCACGGCTTTGTCCCGTAAATGGTCTCTGGGGTCAGAAAGAAATCAGAACCGGGCAGTTGTTGGCGATACCCTGAGAAAAGAGAAACCGGAACATCGGTCCGAAAGTGCATTTGATCTGCGAGAGCTGTGTAAGCCTTCTTCATGCGATCTAGGCTATCGACCGAAATCGCAAGTTCAGACTCGGTGGGGTGGCGTTGAAGTACTGCGCGATATACTTGATCCGTTTGCTCTTTCGGTTCGGCTGTAAGTGCAATAATCTTTTGAGAGAGAGTGGCTGCTCGTTCAGCGGTAAAACGGCTATTGAGCAACATCAACGATTGGGTTGCGACCGTTGTGACTGGCCTCTCTGTTAATGGGCTTGTGGTATTCGAATAATCGAAAGTTTCCAACAGGGGATCGCGAACCGATCGTTTCACGACAGCATAAAGGCTTTTGCGATTCCGCTGCTCTGCGGGGGATACGCGCCAATCAAGTCCAGGTTTGCTTTGCCCCGCTAGAACTTCTCCGCTGAGCTTGGGGTACATTTCCACCCCACCAACGGCTTGGTTAAGTTCTCCGGTAGCATTCAAAAGGCTGTCTCGAATCGACTCGGCTTGTAACCGTCGAATGTTCTGTCGCCAAAGTAGACGATTCCCAGGATCTTTGGTCATTTCCGTTCCGTCGGGAGTTTCGACGCGTGAGGAACGCTGAAATGCTTGGGACGTCAGAATGTAACGATGCATGTGTTTGATCGACCAACCGTGCGAAAGAAATTCTGTAGCGAGATGATCGAGCAATTCCGGATGGGATGGCGTTCCTCCAGCGATGCCGAAGTCGGCGGTTGTAGCGACAATCCCGCGTCCGAAATGGTAATGCCACAGTCGGTTCACCAAGACGCGCGCGGTCAGCGGATGGTTGGGGCTTGCCAACCAACGAGCCAGTCCCAATCGTCGCCCACTGCTAGGAAAAAGATCATGGAGCGGCGACTCGGATCCACCAAAGAAATTCACAGAGGAATCTGGGTGGGTCGTGGAAGCGAGAACTTGTAGGAAGCCAGGTTGTACTGCCGCGCCCGGTGTAGCAGCATTGCCTCGTATCAACACATGCGTTTCGGGTGGATTCGCGTTTGATTCTCGGACAACCAATCCCCAGTCAGCGATCCCCAAGGACTTATCGCCACCATTGGGTACTGCCTGTATGGAATCACGATAGGTTTTCATCCGCTCGCGGATCAATGCATCGTCTACCAGAGGAAACGATGTGCTGTTCTCGATATTGTTTTCCGGATTGCTATAGCGTTGGATGTTTCGGATGCATGCTAACATGCTGTAGTAATCCGATTGCGGGATAGGATCAAATTTATGATCGTGACAACGAGCACAACCGATCGATAACCCCATGAAAGTGGAACCTATCGTCACCATGATATCGTCCAAATCGTCGAACTCGGCTTGTCTCTTATCGTCGGGTTCATCGTCCCAGACACCCAACCGATAGAAGCCGGTAGCAATGCGAGATGAAGCGTTGGCGTTTGGTAATTCATCGCCGGCAAGTTGCTCGACGAGGAACTGATTGTAGGGTTTGTCTGTCTTAAAGGATTCGACTACGTAGTCTCGGTATTTCCAAGCATGGGGTTTGTATCCATCTCGTTCGTAACCGTTGCTTTGTGCGAAACGGACTACGTCAAGCCAGTGCCTTGCCCAATGCTCAGCATATGCAGGCGATTCCAGCAGAGTATCGATCAACTCACGGTAAGCTTCCGCGTTCCATTGGCTTTCGGCCTCTCGTTCATCTACCAATTCCGCTCCATGAGCTCGTGCGTCATTCGGTTTCGACTCGAGTTTCGATGCCCAATGCTCCAAAGCTTTAAAAGAAGGAGGTAGTCCCGTAAGGGTGTAGGTTACGCGCCGAACAAGTTCCCGCGTCGATGCTCTTCGGGTTGGAACAAGCACTTCTCGTTGGAGTCTATCGAAGATCCATGCATCGATGGGATGAATATTAGGCTGCGATGGATGTGAAGGAGCAACTGGATTTGCGATTGGCTGAAAAGCCCAATGCGAACGATCCTTTTCAGTGATGCCTTCAGAGCGGCGTTGGTTGCTTGAGGAATGAGCAGAATCTGAATCCGATGGATCGCGAGGACTTGCGAAATCGCTTGCTACAGGTGCTTTCGCTGCTATCCAACGCTTCAATGCATCGATCTTGCTCGTTGTTATTTTGCCAGTGGGAGGCATCTGCAAAGATTCGTACCGAACAGCTTGTACTAACAAGCTGTTTTCAGGGTCGCCGAGGAGAATCGCTGGTCCACTTTCGCCACCTTGGAGGATCGACGGTAAGTTATCGAGTCGCAGATTTCCTTTCTGTTTGTCAGGACCATGGCACTCGTAGCAGTGCTGAGCTAAGACCGGTCGAATCTGGGTCTCAAAAAACTCGATCCCTGAAGAGCCTTTCTCTTCCGCCCCAGGCTCTTGCGCACTACAAAGCGTTATCCAAATTACTGGCAAGAGGACCGAGCAAATCGATGTGATGCAGCCGACGAAGACCAAACGCAAACGCGACTGGTACATTGGAATTGCCATCCGCAATGGTTTCACTACAGGATTTCAAAGATCGCTTCGACCTCGACGGCCGAACCGGTTGGGATTTGAGCAAAGCCCAGAGCGCTGCGTGCATGATACCCGTCGGTTTCCTTCCCGTAGATCTCGTGTAACAAGTCGCTGCAACCGTTGACTACAAGATGCTGTTCGTGGAACTCCAACGTCGAGTTAACGCACCCGAGAAGCTTTAAGACTCGCAAGCCGTTGAGGGTGCCATGAAAGTTCCAGACCGAATTGAGAATCTTCTCCGCGCATTCCCGTGCAGCAAGTTTTCCTTGCTCGACGGTCAGCCCCGCGCCCAACTTACCCTTCATGTCGCTAACGTGGCCTGATGTCATCAACAGATTCCCTGTGCGGACAACCATCGCAAGGTAGCCAGGGGTTTGTTTCGAGAATCGAATTCCGAGTGATTCGGCTTTTTCTTGTGGAGTCATAGCAATCCAAGAAGGGTAACTTGAGAAAGGGATCAACCTGATCGGCTTTACTGTGCAACGAACGGCATGCCCAGAAAGCCGGTTGCATTATAACCGAAGTCGATTTCCGGTGGATGCAAAACAGGTTGGTTGAACTACTCGTTAATACTCAAGGATTGCTCAATACCCAGAGACTGTTCCAAGGGATCGAGTCCGAGTACGGTTTGTAGCTTTGCCAACGCGATGTAGTACTCACGTTCGGCATCGAGTAGCTTGATCTCAGCTTCGGTCGCTTTTGCTTCCTGTGCCAAAAGGAACAAGAAGTCACGGTTTCCAGAGGCGAAGTCGCGACGGAAGAATTCAAGGGTTTGCTTTGTTTCGTTCAGAAGCTGCGAAGATCGTTCGACCATCTCCCGCGTGACTTCGAGGGCATTGCGAGCTACTCGCAGTTCCATCTCGATTTTGTTCGTAGTTAGCCATCGTTTTTGTTCGGTCTGTTGGATTTTCGCCAAAGTGCTTTCGAGCTTGCCGCGCGCTTTGCGACGTTGCACAGGTACTCCACCCACAACTCCGGACTCCAGGATGAAGTCTCCCTTGTCGTTTAGACTAGTTGCTGGGTCACCGACGTTTTGGACCCCTTGAATCGTGAAATCGACATTTGGAAGGGTTTGATTGCGAGCCAGTTCCGCTTCCCATCTGAGTTTTTGTAAATCGATTTGAATCAGATTCAGTTCGGGGCGACGTTGCTGTGCATCAAGAAACGCCGATTCAAAATCCTGTAATTCAAGTCGGGAGATATTTGGGAATGCATTTGGCAACCACTCGGGACGCGCAAGCATGGGTGTTCCGGATTCATCGCGAAGGAAAATCGCAAGTTTGAAAGCTGTATCGCGAAACTTCTGTCGCGAATCCATCACTTTAAGCTGTCTCTCAGAGATGGTTTGAGCGTTGATTGAGAGTTCTTGTCGAGTCGAGAGCCCTCGTTCCAGAAGTCGGTTTAGACCTTCATTGCGTTTGATGGCAAGCTGCAGCAGTTGTTCTTGGGAACGTAAAACGTTGCCGGCTTCTACCCATTGCCAATAGGCGCTGGCAGCCGCGAGGCTTGCGGCAAGCACATTCTGTTGAATTTCAGGTGCAACGGCTTGGCGATCCAAATTGGCTTGAAACAACTGCACGCGATAAGGATCGATTGCGCGGCCTTGGAGTAGAGGTTGCACCCAGCCAACGCGAAACTCGCCACCTTTGTTGGTCTCTCGCTCTTTGTACCAAGGTTCAAAGGCACCCCGACCGATGCGATAGCCTGCATGTGCATATCCACCCCACCATAGTTGCCTTGATACTCCAACTCCCGATCTGTTGTTCTCGTAATACCCGACGGGTTGATTGAGATTGTAGTAATCAAGATGCAGATCATAGGCACCGTTCGCTTGGGTGACTTCACCCCGCGCTACGCCAGCCTGCAGTCGTGCGATTTCAATTTCAGGAAAGGAACGGAAGGTAGACGCGATTACGTCGGCGAGCAGTAGGGATTCACCCATCGCCACGAGATCTTGTTGCAGCGTTCCTGCCGACAGTGATGCTTGGTTTTGCTCTGTGCCGGTCGGTCCGATTCCCTGCGGTTGTTTCTGTGGACCTCCTGCCGGATCTGTGTTACCGAGGGTGTTGCTTTGCATTCCCTCCCCTGCGGGATCGTTTGGCGTCCCTTTGGGCGACTTGAGCAACTCTGTTTCCCGTTGACTTCGCCTCTCTTTGATGATGGCTTCGAGTTCCAGAAATCGTTTTTCCCCATCTCGAACTGGGTCGTCTAGGAGACTAGCTGGAGGAGTTTCAGGCTTACCCGCATTCGCTTGATCTTCTTTTGCTAAGCGTTGTCCGAGTTCAACCCGCGCGGCTTTAAGTAATGCTTCAAGCTCATCGAGCGTTTTACCGGAGATTGTCGGCGCAAGAGCGGGCGGTGTTGGGAGCAACTGCGGGGCCGGTTGCGGCAGTTGCGAAGGTTTCGGAATCGGCGGTTGCTCTTGGGCCGAAACGGATGGAAGCCCAAGGAGCAGTACGCAGCAGCTAGTGGATAAGGTTGTTGGAATAAGCGACCTGAGAAATCGGGACATTTGCTCTGACCGCCCCATTGCTGTAACGAGTGTTATTTGATCTTCGGCGCCTTTGGTTCTTTGGCAGCCTTTTCTTCCGTTGGTTCGGTGTCGCTGATCGTGATCGGAAACCCGTTCAGTTGACGCCATATTTCGTAACCTAGCGAGACTTTTTTGAGGATAACCCAACCGTTTGCACGGACACCTTGTCGTAGGTATCGACTATCGGGCCATTTCAAATCCGTCATATTCGATACAGACTGCAAACTCGACCCATCCCCCCCATTTTTAACTGGACCGACAACGATCTTGAAAATGCCTTTTCCGGAGTCGGTTGGATTGACCGCGATGACTTCTCCTGGGAAGGTACCGACGGCGACTGATGGCCAACCGACGAATTGGATTGCGGGCCAGCCTTCGAACTGCAAGCGAACTGGATCACCAACGTGGATCAGAGGAGCATCAACACCTCGAACGGTCAGTTCGACGGCGAGATCATCGGTTTCCGGGACAACTTCGAAGAGCTTGTCACCTTCTTTGACACTATTGGTACCCGCTTGTCCTCGGATGGCTTGAATGCGTCCTCGGCTAGGGCTGGGTACTTTCAGTCGATCGAGTTCGCCTTGTTTGGTCAGGACATCATTGAGTTCTTTTTGGGTGTTGTTCACATCCGTGATGGCTTTGTCGACGTAATTTTGTGCTTGTAGAATTTTCTGTTCGATTTCGCGTCGCTTACCTTCGAGATCGCGTTCTTTACCTTCGAGGTCGTTGTAGCTCTTCTTCGCTGCCGCCATGGACGACTCGAGTTTGGCCAATTCGGAGAGTTCTTTGTTTTCGAGATTGGAGAATTCGACTTCGGAGATCACATCCCCTTTGAGGTCTTGGTATCTCTCTCGTTCAAGCTTGGCTTGGTTGAATTTAAAGAGTTGTTCCTCAACATCGCGGGTGGCTTTTTCCCAAGCGTTGCTGTAACTGCGTACGTCTGCTTCGGCGCTGGCGATAGTCTGTGCACCTTGCATGCGTACCGATTCGACTTGTTGGCGGGTGTTTTCAAGGATCAAGCGATACGAGGCAAGTTTGTCTTGTACCGCTTTTGCGACTTCTTGGGTCAATCGTTCGGCGTCTTCGGCGAACGGTTTGATCTCCATAATGATTTCCCCTTCTTCGACGAGGGAACCTTCGCGAAGATCCTGGCGGAGAGAAGCGATAATACCTTTAGCAGGGCTCTCTACGGCTTGGAGACGCAACTGAGGTAATCTTGCAGTGACTTGACCTTCTCCTCTGGATGTTTGCTGCCAGGGCAAGAAGATGGCAGCGATTAAGAGGAGAATCATGAGCAGCAGCAAGGTTCGGGCTAATCCGCGAGCGAACCAACTGGATCGGACCAAGTGCATCGCGGGGAATCGTTCGCCAAGATCTTGACTTGGCCGAAGTCGAATCATGCGTCGTTTTGGCTGATTGCTATTCGTGGATTCTTGAGTCAAGGTAGCCATGTGTAAGGTTCTTGTGATGTGTAGTTGTTCGCGGGGAGTGGTTTAGGTCGGGTTGCGAAACAGACTAGTGGTGCGAATGAAGGTCGGATAGCAACTCGATGGTCTTATCGCAGTCGTTAAGGATGTCCGGATCGTGGGTGACGATCAGAAGAGTCCAAGGATTTTTGGGGGCTCGAAGATTATTCCAGATGCGTTCTCGCATGCGTGGGGGCAACCGATCGAGAGTTCCGTCGATCAGTAGCAAGCGGGGTCGTGCGATAATTGCTCGGGCGATCATCAATCGAGCGGATTGTGATTTACTCAATGGGTAACCACCGGTTTGCAGCATGGTTTCCAGACCGCGAGGCAAGGCTAGGACTTCGTCCCAGAGTTCCGTCATTTGCAGAGCTTCCCTCAAATCATTTTCGTGGATGGAGAGTCGATGCAGTGTGACGCTTTCTTGGAGGGTACCGTGGAAGACTTCGATTTCCGATGCGATGCCTACCATCGACCCATCGGCAAATCGGTTCACATCCCGCGAATCGATACCACCGATTTCCGAGAGACCGTTGTAAGGATTTCGAAGGCCGGCGAGCGTTTGCAGCAGCGTCGATTTGCCAGCATGACCTTCACCATATACAGCGACTCGTTCGCCCGCATTGATATGGAAGTTCGGGATCGATACATGGTTTCTACCGGCAGCAACGACAAGGTCGCGAAAGCGAACATCGACGGGGCCGATACCGGCATCGATCGAGCGCGATGGAGGAACAGTAGGAAGGTCGATCAGATGGCCGACTTTATCAGTCGCGGCCATAAGGTCATAGAATGACTCGAGACTTTTACCAATTTTTGAGAAGGCACCAACGACTACGGCAACGACCGACACGCTGGCGACCAATTGCCCGATGGTAAGTGCGTTGTTGAGGACCAGCCAACCACCGAGCGAGAGCAACGTTGAAATGGACACCGCGTAGAGCATCAAAGCAAAAAGGGACTGACGGATAAGAACCACAAAGTGTTTTCTTCGGGCGCTTAAGTATTCCACCATCAGTCGGTTTGCTCGATCGACCGCAAATGCGCCACCTCCATGGACTTGAAAGGCATTTGGGTTCCCGATGACATCTTCGAGCCAATGGGCAATACGATACTTCACCAATGATTCCTCGATCGCTGATCGGACCCCGCCGCGCCCCAATGCATAGATCATGATCGTCATCGACATCAGCAGCACGATATCGAAGGCCAACAGATAGGGGCTGTAGACCGCAAGTAGCAACAAACCGGCTAGGGTTTGGATGGCTAGGGCGAGCAGATCTGTAAGGAGTGAAGCGGTCGCTTTCTGCAACGTCATCACATCGAAGAACCGGTTAGCCATTTCTGGACCATGAATGCCATCGATCGCGGAGCGTTCCAAACGTGGAAATCGTTCGGCGAGATCCCCGATGACACGGACGATCATGCGGCGTTGCAAGATTTCGACAACGAATAACTGCAAGGACTTGATCAACGCAGAAAGTGTAAGGATTGCAAACAATAACACAGCGATCCAGATCAAAGGTTGGATCACCGATGCAAAGCCGATCGTGGTCACCATCTGCTCGACGGCCAGAGGCGTCGCAAGGTCCAGAAAGCTCACAACGATCGTAAAGACCCCAAGAGTCCAGATGTCGCGAGAATCAAGTTTTAGAAGACGAAGCAACCTCTTTTGAGGCGAGAGATGCTCTGCGTGATGCTCGTGATCTGAGTGCGAGTCCACATTGGCGTGCTGAACATTTTCCGGGTCGTGCCCTGATGTGATTTTTTCACACGAGAGGGACGGTTCGGCGATAAAGTACTGGACGTCTTTGGCGCGACCAAGCAATTGGCCAACTTGTTTCCGCGAGAGAGAATCGGTCTTCTTGGTCTTGCCACTCAAGAACGTTGTATCGACTCGCCCACCTGCGACGTGCGAGAGAACAACAGCGGACAATTCCGCGTTATCTGCCCGATACAAGACCGCGACAGGAAATTCATCGAGGAGTACTTCCCAAACATCGACGGTGGAAATCTCCACGGGAGCGATTCGAAGCCCGACAGCCGATCCGGCCCGCATCATCGAAAGTGCAGTGGCATCCGGACTGACGTTGTCTTCTAAAATTGTGTCGGTGAGCGCTTGCGCTATGCTCGAGGACTCGTAAGGAACCTCGAGTCTTAGCAGAAGATCCGCAAGGACAGCACGAAGCAAATCGCGATGATTCCCTGAGTGTCGGACTTGGCCGTCTTGATTTGGCTGCAACATACCGCGCTCTATAATTAGACAAACTGATCGAAATTAACAGGTTCGGCTTACTCGTTACGATACTTTAAAGTTTCGGTTTATAAAGCAACTCCATTTTTCGCAATAAATGATGCGAAATTGCAAAAAAGTCGGTTTGAAACCAGCTTGGGATCGACTTTTACACATCTTTGACACAGGAATCATGCACCGCCGACGCGTTGCCCCATCCCCAGACGTTAATCTTTTGGTGTGATCAAACGCCAAATCACTTTTGAACGCGTCGAGTATTAAGGTCGAAGCTTCCCCCAAATAGCGAGTCATCATGCGAAGTGCATCGAATCCGTCAGAAGTGGTTTCTGGCAGCCCATCTTCATCAGCGACGCTCTCCGGAAACCCGGGGGCAAGGCAACACCATGCGACTGTACTGACTCCTCCGATCAGTCCTGTAGCGGAAGAGATGGAAAGCGTAGTGACGGTCAAGTCGGGGTCAAAGGCACAGCCTCGGATCCCTGAAGTCTATCACATTCAATGGGGCGCGACGGCGTGGTTGATCGCACTGCATATCGGTGCTCTCGCAGCACCTTGGACGTTTACTTGGAGCGGACTTGCGATCTGTGTCTTCATGCACTGGGTAAACGGTAGCCTCGGAATTTGCTTGGGTTACCATCGCCTGCTGACTCATACGGGATTAGTGGTGCCGAATTGGGTGAAGTACGGTTTGACATTTTGCGGGGTATTAGCGGGAGAAGGTGGTCCCATTAGTTGGACAGCGAATCACCGCAAGCATCATGCTTATAGCGATCAACCTGGAGATCCACATTCCCCACACGATGGTCCTTGGTGGGCTCACATGTTTTGGTTGGCTTTCTCGACGGACAATGGCGACTCGGCTGGTTTTGCCAAGCACTGGGTTCCTGACTTGGTCAAAGACAAGGGTTTGATGTTCTTCGAGAACTTCTTCCTTCCAATTCACATTGTCTTTGGTGCGTTGCTGACTTGGGCGGGCTACCTTTATGGTGGACCAACATATGCGGTATCTTGGTTGGTTTGGGCGGTATGCGTTCGGATGGTAGCTGTCTTGCACGTAACTTGGTTCGTCAACTCGGCTTCGCACATGTTCGGTTACAAGAATTACGAGACTCGTGACGACAGCCGCAACCTTTGGTGGGTCGCGATCGTCGCTTACGGCGAAGGCTGGCACAACAACCACCATGCGCTTCCACGCCTGGCTCAACACGGCCACAAATGGTGGGAATTCGATATTACTTTCCAAGCGATTCGCCTTCTTCGAGCCCTTGGGTTGGCAAAAGACGTCATCGATTTGAAAGCTTATCAAGAGAAGCTCAACAGGCGATCAGCGAAGACCGTCGCCTAGTGGCTTCTGATTGATCCTTTGATTCAGTGGAGCTGTATCATGACACAAGCGATTGTCGATCCGGAGCAACTGCGTCAATTTGCGATGCAGTTGAAGCGATTCTCTGGAGGGTTGGCCGACTCAACGGCAAAACTTTCACAGCAGATGCAGCAGTTAGCTGTTTCCTGGCGCGATCAAGAGCATGTTAAATTCGCCGCTGAATTCGAGCAGGAACTCAAACAACTCGCTCGCTTGATCGAAGCGAGCGAGCGGCATGTTCCTTATTTGATGCGTAAAGCCGAACTTATCGAAGAGTACCAACGCGGCCATGGCTGACGCCAAAGTTGAGAACATCGAAGCGCTCGAGGAGTTTTCACGATCCATCGAAGCGATGAGATCCGAAACGTCAAAGAATTCCGACGATATTCGTGATCAGTTCCAGCGTGTCGCAATGTGGCTCGGTAAAGAACTACCCGAGTACTGGGCTAACGAACTTCGAATCGCTCAGAACAAATGGATTGAAGCTCGGGAAGAGCTGATGCGTTGTCAGTCGAAAACACGATCCGAGGACGAAACGTCCTGTTTGTTGCAACGCAAAGCACTTGAGCGCGCAACTCATCGGCGACAACTCTGTGAACAACGCGCTCGACTGGTCCCTCAGCTCGCGATGGAATGGGAACGCTTTGCGCAAGAAGCGTTATCGAGCATACGGCAACTCGACGACTTAGCTGAATCTACGCTACCCTTAGCGCAGCGCCGCCTGATTGAAATGATCGAAGTCCTCAAACGCTATGCAGCGCAGTAAGAGCAATCCATGATCAATTGGCCTCCATTACCGGACTACGGTGTTTATTCGGTCTGGCCCCAAGAGGGAATCGAAGCGTTCCACCCTGAGGACAGATCCAAAGTAGAGGGTTGGGTACCCAGCGAGCATGTTTTCGAACGAACCGCATTCGATGGAGAGTATTACCATGTTCGAATCTCAAACGTGATTGCTTTGCGAGTAAAACCTATTTTATGGCTGCCAGTAGACTTTGAAGGTTTTCGAGTAGGAGACCAAGTAGAGGTCTTAGCAAATAACTTTCAAAACGACCCAATGATCGCCACGATCATCGCGATGCGTTACTCGACAGTACGAAAAATTATCGAGTACACCATTGAGCATATTGATATGCAGATTGAGAAAGCTTTTGTCGCTAGCGAGCTCGTGAGACTACCTGGGCCGTTAGAGAATCCAAGATAACTCAAAGCGATACGGACTTGGATTTAGCGATTCATGGATAACACATCCCTATCATCGCAAACTCGCACTGGTGTAGGCGTTGAGGATTTGCGATCCAACCCATTTCGCGATCGCTTTATTTTTGAAGCGACCTTCGAATCGCAAGCGATTGATGGCGTGTCTCAACACGAAACGGTATACCTCGATGGAAATTCTCTCGGACGATTACCTAGGAGTACCCTCGAACGCATGGATCAAGTCCTCCGCCGGGAATGGGGCGATCAACTGATCAGTAGCTGGAATGCACACTGGCTTGGGCTTGCAAATCGGATCGGGGAGAAAATCGGTCGGCTAATCGGAGCTAAAACTGGCGAAACACTTGTCAGTGAATCAACTTCTACCAACCTCTACAAACTTGCTTGGGCGTTGCTTGCACATCGAGGTAAACGAACGAGAATCCTGACCGACGCAGCGAACTTCCCCTCCGATTTATACATTCTCTCTGGTATAGCAAAACAAGTTGGGCGGGATATCCAAGTCCAACCGTTGGATTTTTGCGGCAAGGACTTCTCTTCGCTCTCCCACACTCGTGTGCAACAAGTCCTAGAGTCGCAACTCGACGAATCGGTGGCACTAGTATCCCTTTCCCATGTCCAGTACCAAAGCGGCTATGCGTTTGACTTAAAGGCCACAACAGAGTTATGCCATCGATTTGGTGTTCCGATTTTGTGGGACCTTAGCCATAGCGTCGGCGCAATTCCGATAGACCTTGCTGGAGCCAACGCCGATGCGGCCGTGGGGTGCACTTATAAATACCTTAACGGTGGACCGGGAGCACCAGCTTTTCTCTATTTGCGGTCAGACCTTCAGGCCATCATGGACAACCCCATACAGGGCTGGTTTGGAGCAGCGAGTCCATTTGAGTTTCAACCAAATTACGCTCCGAACGCAGGATTAGAACGATTCCTGGTCGGGACTCCGCCTGTTCTCTCAACGGCGGCGATAGAACCGGGCGTTGATTTGGTGCTCGAAGCCGGCATCGAATGGCTACATGCACGATCGATCGGATTGATCAAGGTGTTTTTAAAGAGCTACGAGACCGAATTAGCCCAGTTAGGATACGGCCTTATCACCCCTCACGATCCGGCGATGCGAGGATCGCACTTGGCATTCACCCATGAAAATGGCTGGCAGATCACTCAGGATTTGATTCGACGTTACCGGGTCATTCCCGACTTTCGTGAACCAAACGTAATTCGCTTTGGCATCACACCACTTACGAATCAACTCAGCGATATTGAGCGTGCGGTCGAAGCGATGGTAGGCTCGATTCGCACCGAATCTTATCGCGAGTTTTCTTCGAAGCGACAGGGTGTTACGTGATGATTATCCCAGGTAACAAATAGTACTATAATTCAGCGGCCTTCTTTATTTCTTGCAGCACAACGTCCGCAGCGCGCTGCGCCCAACGCTGATACATCGCGCCAGAAGGATGTAGTTCATCGGGTGCAAGCCATTTGCTGGGTTCCTCAGGGGCTTCGCGCGAGATGTCCGTGATATCGATAAAATGAGCGTGCTGAGCAAGCGTCTCCTCGCGTTTGATCCGATTGAATGCGTCGATTTCGAAGGCGATTTTCTTGGTATCACGGCTTTGTGCAAAGGGTGTCACACCCCAGTCCGGAATGCTTAAAACAAGTACACGACTGGGGCGATTGTTAGCCCGCCCGATGGCGTATTGCAAGAGTTGTCGAAAGTCTTTGCGAAAGACTTCTGCGTCCCGACCTCGATACTGGTTATTCACACCGATCAGGAGTGTTACCCAACCGTACGTATGGCCAATAAAAGGATTTTGACTGATCGCACTTTGCAGTTCATCAGTCGTCCAACCAGTTTTCGCGATGATGCGAGGTTGGTTCCATTGAACCCCTCGATCTTGTAGTTGAGCAACTAGTTGATTTGGCCAACGATCCGTTTCCTCGACGCTCTCTCCGATGGTGTACGAGTCGCCTAAACACAAAACATCTTGTTCGCCAGGGAGAATGAACTTCATTAGTAAATAGATCAGTAACAAGAAAACCGAGGACGTTAGTCCGATGGCGGTATACGTTTTCTTCGAAGGCATTCTAGGCACTTGAACCTTCAACAATCCTAGGGCGTCTCTAAGGGTAGGAACCCATTCACATCTTGCAACTTGCATTGGCCGATATCAGCCAAGGCATGAACTTCAAGCTACCGAACAGAGTTCGGTAAGCGTTAAGAGTAATGCCTGGGCAAGCATTAGTGTCAGCGGAAGGTCTTTACTTCTTCGTACTTCGGGAATTTTAGCGACTGGAATTGATTTGTATCGGTTTTTCGCAGCGCCGTGCTCGTGTTCAGTGAAACGGCGCTCGTGCTCGTAATCGAAAGCAGCCTGTAGTAGTCTTCAGTTCGTTCAAAACACGACCTACCATTGAAGGAAACAAAACAGGTCCCATGATCCTAGCAAGAGCAGGAGCACGAAACTGGGCCCGAATCGCAACCTTATTGGCCACGATTTTTCCTCGATAGCCTATTTCTGTTTGTCGGTCCAAATCTTTGGCCTGACGACGTCTGAGACGAGTCCGATTTTCTCAAAGACCAAGATCGTCAGCCAACTTACATCGAATTCCCACCACTTGTGACCGTGGGCAGCCGCGCGTTGGTCTGCGTGATGGTTGTTGTGCCAACCTTCTCCGTTGGCTAACAGACCGATAATCCAATTGTTGCGACTATTGTCTTTCGTTTCGTAATTCTTGTAGCCCCAGATATGCGTGACCGAGTTGACACTCCAAGTAATGTGCCAATTCAAGACGGTTCGTACGAAGACGCCCCAGACCAACAAGCTCGCACCAAACTTAACCCCTCCCCACACATCGCCCGTCATCAACCAACCGACGAGAAACCCAACCGCAGGGAAAAGCATCGCAACTGCCAAGTAGATTTTGAGCCAATTCGTGTTCCGCTCGAGCTTCATGTAGAAGGGATCTTTGAGCAAGTCACGCGTGAATCGCTGATAGTCTTTGACGTTTGTAAAGTCGCGGTTGTCGAACATCAACCAGCCAAAATGCCCCCAGAAGAAGGTCACCAAAGGGCTATGGGGATCGGGTCGATGATCTGAATGTTGGTGATGGATCCGGTGCATTGCAACCCAACATGCAGGAGTATCCTGCATCGTACATACTCCAAGCACGGCCAAGGTGTGCTCGAACCACTTTGGGGCTACCATTCCTCGATGGGTGAGCAATCGGTGGAAGCCGATGTTAATGCCCAAGGTACCGAAAACGTAAAGTCCCAAAATGCTGAGAACGACCCCCGTCCAGCTAAAGAACCAAGGGAAGAAAGCCAAACAAGCGAGCAAATGAATGACCGGGATTCCGATTGCATAACGCCAGCGAACTTTTACTGGACTGACTGCTGTCTCCGGCCACTGCAGGGCATGAGCAGGATCGGCCGGTTCGACCGTTCGGTGATGAGAAACCGATCCCTCGGTGGCTTCTGGTTGACTATCCGGCAATAAATCGATCGACATCGTGTTTGTTGGGTTAGTGGTTGCATTGAAACGATGAGATTCGATCCTCACCGAGAGGCATGCGACAAGCAAAACGCAGGGGATCCTTAAAGGAATTGCGGCAAGTTATTCAAGTATCGCTTCCCTTGGTTCGCTCGTCGACGGACATTTTTTCAGTTTTGACTCTTCGCCGCACCGTATTTGATTCTCGATTTGATTCTCGATTGCCAAAGGTTTTCCGCGAAAGCCATGTCCATCCATCCCTTGTACATTTCCTTCTCTGTGGTGCCTACCTGGAATCTCGATCATTTTCCTCACAGGCCACCCTAAATTCAAAGCTGCAAGGAGGGGCTTTATGGCCTCTATTTCGTCAAAATCAGCTTTCCCTGTTTGGTTCGCCTCAACCGGTACAATTGTCCTTCGTTCTCAATCCAAACTTCGTCACCGCACCTACACAGCTCACGAAACGCTATGATCTTAGGGAGGCGTGCCAAAGCACCTGCATTCTCGCCCCTTCCCCCTGCCCCATCATCGCCCTGCCCATTCGCTTTGGGAACGTTTTTGAGTTCCTTAGGGGCAAACTTCTCCGGGTCTTGGCCAGCTGTTTTTTCGTCCATTGCTTCTTCTTGAAAACCTTTGGATTAGCGAACTCGTTGACTTTCCATCTGGAAACCCAACCTCCCGACCCTTTTTCGCATAAAATACTGCGAAAATCTTGCCCAAAAACCTTGCCCTGCACTTGAAATGATACTGAGTCTCAATAAGAATACCTTGCGTTGATTTTTGAGCAAGCGATCGGAAACCGGGAAGCCTTAGAATTCCTTCATCCTAGCCAGCCAACTCCTTACTCGCTCGTTCCGTTTTTCGCGCGAACGTATCTAGGTGAAATTATGAGTGCTGTGCGTTTCGCTCGCCTCCGGGCTAGCATGGACCTTCCGTCCACCCCTTCCCCACGCCGTGGGTTTACCCTCGTGGAACTCTTGGTCGTCATCGCCATCATCGGAATCCTCGTCGGACTGTTACTCCCAGCGGTACAAGCCGCCCGGGAAGCCGCCCGGCGAATGAGTTGTGGCAATAACCTCAAGCAACTCGGTTTGGCTCTTCACAATTACGAAAGTGCCATGCGACGGTTTCCTCCATCGGCAAACACGACGGGTGGATCGGCAAATCAGCCTTGGTCTGCCCAAGCCGCGTTGCTTCCCTTCCTCGAAGGAGACAACGTTTACAAGAACATTGATTTTTCGGTCGGCTACCATAACCCGATCAACAAAGCCAACTTCCCACCCAATGGCATTGCCACGGTGAGAGTCCCCGTACTGCTATGCCCGAGTGAGCCGGAGGACAAACCACGCATCAATGCGACTACCAATCAACCGGAGCATTATCCTCTTAACTACGCTCTTTCGATGGGCCAATACTTGGTTTGGGATCCGATCTCGAAACAAAGTGGTGGGGCTGCTTTCGCACCCAATGCACGATTCACCACCGCTAGCTTCGTCGATGGCCTGAGCAACACACTTGGCATGTCAGAAGTCAAAGCTTACAACCCGAGATTCCACGACGTTCCCAACTTGCCGGTTACCGGCCCAGCGACGCCGCAGCAGATCGGCACCTATACTGGTGGAGCATGGTCAGCCGTCGCCGGTCATACGGAATGGGTATGCGGCAGAGCGATTCACTGCGGGTTTACTACTCAGTTCCCTCCGCAGACGAAAGTTCTATTTACTGCGACCGACGGTAAGGCCTATGACATTGACATCAGTGGTATTCGCGAAGGAATTAATCAAGTCAATGCAACACAAGCGGTGATCACTAGCCGCAGTTACCACACCGGAATGGTGCATGGATTGCTGATGGACGGATCGGTTCGATCCCTTAGTAGCAACATCCAGCTTGAAACTTGGCGAGCCCTCGGAACACGTGCAGGTGGCGAAGTCATCACTTTGGAAGATTGATCGTATCGAACAATTTTCGAAGTGCGAGATCGATAGAGGACTCGGATCCTCTATCGACCCAAAGCCACGACTCGTGAAACCCATCGTCGAACGCCGCTTCAGTAGGCACGTAACCGGTCCAACATTCTGCATACCCAACGGGTACGATCGGGACACGGTTAGTGCTTTCCTGGCTAATCGTTTGGGCTAGGGGCTGATAACCCACGAAGGTTTCACCTGGGAAGAGCACGAGTTTGAGAAGCCCCAAATCCAAACAGACCAAATCGATCGGCTGTTGTCTTACAACGGCTCGGTCGAAGCTTGCGAGCCCCATTGCGGCGAGAATCCGATTCTCTACCGTGGCTTTCTTATCCTTGAGCACTTCCATCAGTACATCTTTTTGCAACGTAGGCTCTCGGCTATAGGGCAATACAAGCGGAGCACTGTGGATTTGCCATCCCTTGCACGGTTGCTTGTTAACTCCTTCGGAGCTACGTTGCATGGCATCACGAATTTTCTCCGTGAGAGCAACTCTAGCTTCAAGCGTTCCGTCATTGTACTTCCCTGCGGTAACATCTCCGCTGCATCCTGAAGCATAGATCTGATGAGTATCAGCCGTTTCCTTTTGACGTCGCTTGCGTGCCAACCCTACAAAATCAGAAGTGACCTCACCACGTCCGTAGTAGCTCATTGGATGCGTTGCATACGTGTGATATTCAAGCAAGCAATGGTCGTCATTCCAGAAGGAGACGGTTCGCATCAATGGATCGATGAGCCCTTCGTCAGCTTGACGAAAAAGCAGCTCCTTGCCACTGCTTGAGCCTCTTGCGAAGTTAACGCTGCCGTCTGCGTGAACAATCCTACGATTTGAAGCAACTTCATGAACTGGAGCTTGTGAATATCCAACATGAGAGATCCTACGAGTCGGATCCGATTTTGCCTCGTCGATCGCTTGACGAACCGCTTGCTCCGCTCGATGAAGTACATCGGCATGGAAAGCGGGATCGAATAGTTCGCCTTGCAGTCCGACTTGATCTAGATAGCGTTGGGCATCTTCATCCACCACCGGTGCATCGTGTTGGTGCAAGCAACTTAATAGAACATGATCTGGATCGGTTTGTGCTGCGTTTGCGAGTGTCCTTCGCCATCGATCATAGGATCCATTTCGAATTTCGCACCAATCGATCGCCACGACAACGACTGGCTTGTCGTGCCCTAGCAAAACAAAGCCGTGCAGTTCAAGCGAATCAGCGATCGACCTGGACTTCGTGGGCAAGACACCCATGCAGCGATGCCCAATCGGAATAGTCACATCGATTGCAAAATCTGCCAATGACAAACTCGGTTGCAGCAACGCCTCATTCGCCAAAGCGGAGTTAACGGACAGTTTCGCTTCGATCCAAGCGATTTCACTGATCGCCGTAGCGGTTGTTGTCAGGCTCAGTTGCTTGAGGCATCTCCGCCGATTTAGCTTGTTCATACGATTTGTGCTGCATGCATCGCAGCCGCGCAGAATTCGATATGTTCATCGAGATCCACACCGAAGGCTTGAGCGCCTCGCGTGATATCTTCCCGATTGACCGCCGCTGCAAAACTCAAATTCTTGAGCTTCTTCTTGACGCTCGAAGCGGTGATGCCTTCAAGTTTTTGTGGGCGAACCATAGCACAAGCCGTCAAGAAACCGCATAGCTCGTCGCAAGCATACAGTCCATGATCTAAACGAGATCGGCGTGGATACTCGTGCGATAAATAATCGGCGTGCGATAGTATCGCGTAGACGATTTCCTCCGAGTACCCTTTGCTTCTCAAAATAGAACTTCCTTGCAACGGGTGATCCGGTGGATTCGGCCAGCGTTCATAATCAAAGTCGTGCAACAACCCCACCGTTCCCCACAATTCTTCGTTTTCCCCTAGTTTTACAGCATAGGCACGCATCGCAGTTTCGACTGCCAGCATGTGCCGCCGCAGTGAGTCACTTTGCACATATTCTTGAACCAATTCCCAGCTGGCTTGCCTATTTAAATTCATCAAGAATTCCCTTGTTGTCCTTATTTCAAACTTCTACCGCCAAGCGGAGTCCCAGTCGACACCCACACGCTTGGCCCATTGCTCCCAAGCCTGTATTAAAGCATCGCGTTGCAGTGGGAACTGACTGGAAACATCGTTGGTTTCGCAACGGTCGTTCCGCAGATTATACAACTCCCAGCTGACGGGTGTCGAAGAACGTTTCGTCCATACCGCTTTCCAGTCTCCTTGACGGATCGCATGGGCACCTTGATGGTCAAATCCCAAGGTGCGGTCGGCATGCAAGCCTTGAGCAACCTCCAGAAGCGAGTATCCTTGAGCCTCATGCAGGTCCGGTTCTTCATCGCGAGTGGGGTATTGTGCGTTTGCAACATCTAGGATGGTTGGCAGGATATCGATCATGTGCGCTGGATGGTGCACCCAACCAGGATTGATTTTCGCCGCATCAGGACCGATTCGTGATGGGTAATGCACAATGCAAGGGTTAATGATGCCGCCTTCGTACGTGAAGTGTTTGTAGCTACGCAGAGGCGTGTTGCACAAGTTCGCCCAGCCGCTTCCGTAGGATTGGTGGGTACCAGGAGTACCGATCAAACTGAGTTCACTCTCTGTATGCAACTTAGTTGTTCCCTTGCGAGATTCGCCATCAAAACCGAATGGGCCCCATTCATAACAAGCACCGTTATCGCTCAGGAAGATAATCAAAGTGTTTTCCAAAGCATTAGTGGCTTGGAGGTGTGCCATGATTTCACCTACCCCTCGATCAATCGATTCGACCATCGCCGCATAAACTGCCATGCGTTGTGCAAGATCATGTTGACGCTCGACGGAAAGGTCGTTCCAAGCCGGGTTCTGTCGTCCAGCATATCCGTTCGCGATAGGTTCTTGGTCAACTGGAACTAAGGATCGCTCGGTTAGTTTCCAAGCTTCTCCGTCGATCAAGTCGATGGCTCGCATGCGTTCAAAGCGTTCTTCTCGGAGCACATCCCATCCTCTTCTATAGGTGTTTTGGTAAGGTGCAACGCGATCCGCTGGAGCTTGGATCGGAAAGTGCGGTGAGGAGTGGGACAGAAATACGAACCAAGGTTGATTACGAGCTTGTCCTTGACGTATGAACTCAATCGCGTATGCATTGAAGACATCGGTAGCATAAAACGATTCGGCTGGTGGATCGATTTCTTTTTGTCTGCGATTCGGCAGACGAACGTAGAAATTGCGGTCGAACTGATCGTGGGAGTGATCGCGAGTATAGCCGTAGAACTGGTGAAACCCTCTGTCGATCGGACCGGTCTGGGGATGCATGTGCCATTTACCAACAAAGTAGCAACCGTACCCGAGCGGATCGAGCAGTTCCGCGATTGTTGCGCACTGCCCATTGAGGCGACCGAGATATCCAGGTCCTCGTTTTTCATCGGGAATGTTTGTGGTGAAATCCCCGATACCAGCTTGCGTGGGATACAAACCGGTCATCAGTGCTGCTCGGCTTGGGCAGCATCTCGCAGAGTTATAGAATTGGGTGAAGCGTAACGAGTTCTTTGCAAATTGATCGATATGAGGGGTTCGAATTTCACTTCCGTAACAGCCTAGGTCCGAGTACCCAAGATCATCGGCTAAGATCACAAGCACATTTGGCCGGCCCCTTGTTTCGGCCAAGGAAAGATTAACGTCCCGCAGGGAAAGGAAGCAGCTCACAAGTGAAAGGAAGTATTTCAGGTAGAGAGTGACGATCCCATTTCTGTCTTGATAAGCTGGAGACCGTTCCATTCACTACAACCCTTCGCTGTTCGGATACTTCAGGAAATCACATTGAGCAAAAAACGATAGAACAAAGCAGATTGGAGCATACCGTAGGCGATGCCGTATTCGTTGTACCGGGGGACGATTCTTGTGACTAGCGTTTCATACTACATCGCATTTCCATTAAAAGTTCCAGTTTTTTGAATCGCAACTCATCAAGCGAACAGGACTGCAGGCTCGATGTACTCTCCACAGGTACACCCAAGCACTCCTGTAGTATTTGAATGCACGAAATCTCAAACTCTTGAATTGCTTCCTGACGGCCTTCCTCAAGCCCTTCCTCGAAGCCTTCTTGACGGCCTTGCTCGAATCCTTCTTGCCACCCTTCCTCGAAGCCTTCTTGCCACCCTTCCTCGAAGCCTTCTTGTCGGCCTTTTTTCAGCAGTTGATCGGCAATAGAGCCAGGTTCAATTTGAGTTGGAAAAACAAACGGCGATTTCATCGACAAGGACTCCCCTGCGACCAACAAGGTCGCTGTTACTATGGCTTCAAACGGCGTTGGATCTGGCTTCGAAGATCCGCTGTTTTAAGACGCAGTTCATCAAGCGAACAGGACTGCAGGCTCGATGTACTCTCCACAGGTACACCCAAGCTCTCCTGTAGTATCTGAATTAACGAAATCTCAAACTCTTGCATTGCTTCCTGTCTCCCTTCCTGACGCCCATCCTGTCGGCCTCTTTTCAGCAGTTGATCGGCAATAGAGCCAGGTTCAATTTGAGTAGGGAATACCTTCTGTAGAGTCATTGACAAGACCTCCGCTGGGATCGATTGGCTGGTGGCCATCACATAGACCAAAAAAACATCAACATGCTCTTTTCGGAACGAAGTGGCGCTTGGTTCAAGCAACCAACGCAAGATCTGCTCGAACCAATCCGAAAACTCATCCCGTCGGCTGTATTTTAGCAGATGCAATACGCTTTTCAAAAAGGGATCGCGGGCAAGCGATTCATCTGGAACTTGAGTCAAATCCAGCAAAGGAAAAGTGAACCGCACGCTGTATTGAGAAACGCTTGGTGGGGCATCGATGAGCTCCTCCAAGCTGCGAGGGGCTGACCACGCTCTCGTGCCATGATAAAGGACCATTGGAATTACAGGGCAAAGCCGCAACCCGTTCCGTTGGCGATGCTCCCAAATACGAACGATGTAACGAAGCAATTGGAAGCAAGTGCAAGTATCCGAAGCACTTTTATGTTCAAAAAGCATGTAAACCAAGGCGTCGGAGGTAGTAGCCTCGGTGTCCCTTTCGGCACCTGCTAATTGAACGCAATACAGGAGATCCGAGTAGCTATCTCGCAAATAGCCGTCCACGAAAGAATCTTTCATCAGCTCAAGCGTATTTAAATCCAATGATTGGATCACGCTCAATGGCAAATGGGTCTCGATCAAACTCCGAGCGGCGGAAACATGCGAGAATGCGTAATGGAAAAAGTTGTTATGTGGTGTTGGAAGCTGCGAATCGTCCATGCTCTGTATTTTAGGACGATTGCAAATTTAGCGCTGATTTTGGTCGATAATTTTTCCTTAGCAACCAGAGCTTTGGAATATTGAAGAATATAGAAGGAGTCAGAAGTCAAAATCGGGTGTTTCGGCTGCCTCGATCGTTTTGCGTAGCGACTCACAACGTTCAAGTTGATCTTCCTTGGCGAGCTCAACAGCTTTATCGAGCGATTCGATCGCTTCATCTGACTTCCCTGCGGTGTACAGTGCGATCGCTAAAACGTAGTGTGCGAACCAAGTCGCTTTCGTATCGTCGCTTTGCAGACTCTTGTTTGCAGCGATAACTGCTCGGTTAGCATCCCCGGGAGTTTTCTTTGAGCGCTGCGCAAAATTTAAGGCCAGTCGTCGGTTTGCCGCAGCGGAAAAGTATGGATTAGCAGCCAGTGCTTTCCACTCTGTCTCAGCAACCGTCGTTTGTTTCTGCGCAAGTGCCAATTGTGCCCGAAGCCATCTGCAATACGGATTGGATCGATCGAGCTTGATCGAAGCTTGCATCGCTTGCTTCGAGTCCTTCTCTTTTTCCCGTTTTGCTTGGATCAATGCTTGGGTCATCAATGCGATGGATTGCAAAGCCCCGGGATTCTCTGCGATCGTCTCAATAGTATTTGCCGCTTGCGTATAGTCTTTATCGCGATAAAGCAAAAGAACTTGGGCCAATAAACAGGCTTCATTCTTCTTATCACCTTGTCGTAACGCCTCAAGCATCGCGGAGCGTTCGGTAGGTGAAGCGATTCCCTCCGGATCAGAAAATTCCCAATAGATAGGCAGGAACTGAGTAGCTCCAAGCTGCCATTGTCGATATTTCTCTTCGAGTTGCATTGCCGCTTGTATCGCTTCGTAGCGTTTCCGGATGGTCTTCTGAGCTTCGAGCGTAAGCGATTGCAACTCTCTGCTATTCATCATCGCATCGAGGCTTTGCATAGTGCGGTTGGCCATCAGTTGCTGCTGCATCTGCAACCGCATCTGCGCGGTCGCCTGCGTCTCTTGCCCCGTTGTCGGCAACGAAAGGTTGCTTATCGCTCCAGCGATCTGCATATCCTTAATCGCTGACTGCATCGCTTGAAATTCTCGTCGGATCCCATCCGATTGAATCCTTTGTAACTCTTGCTCAGACTGTTTGAGGGTCGTTTGCAAGTCTTGGTAGGATTCCAACAAGGTCTTCTGCTGCTTGATGTACTCTTCGAATTTCTTGTGAGCCTCGGCGATATCCTCGGTAAGAGCAGTCGTATCCACAACTTTAACTTCTTGCCCGTTTGCGCCTTCCTCTTCTACGGCCGGATCATTTACAACCGGCGCTTCCTGACCTACGGAACATTGGATCAAAAGAGCGATGAAGCCAATCGAGGCGATTCCCTTCGAAAGGGTCATTATCATCCCGTAAAATCGAAGCGATCTACATCGGCTCACTTCGTGATATTGATCGCGATTCACACAGGAGCATTGGGTCGACGAAGCCATAATCGTTGGCTCCTTGTTGAAAAAGCCCTTTAGGCAGAACGGAACTTCAGGACTTAAGTGTATCCCGGTTACCTTCGGATTTCAAATTCCGACTTCGACACTGCAAATTTATTGCCGTGGAGATCTTCCATAGTAAGTTGAAGTTCGTACTTGCCACTTTCAATGGTGACAGGCGTAAAGATCTTGTAAACCAGGAAATGGTCTCGCCGACGATGTTCGCAAACATCCGGTTCCATCGGCAAGGCTTGTTCAAGTAACCGTTTGCCTTGTGAATCACGAATCTCGTAGGTCCCCTTGACCTTGGTTTCAAAACCGTTTCGAACTGCTTCCGAGGTGACATTATCAAGTTCACAGTAAAGCAGTAGTTCTTGGTCGGGCTGAAATACGTTCTTCTGAAACTTTGAAATCGCCCCGTAGCCGTCAACTTGGGTACAAAACTCAATGCAATTGATTTGCAATGCACCCAATGCCGCTAGGTGATGATTAGCAAGCTGCTGTTCGGCCATCACTTGTGACCAATACCTCGGTCGACTCGGCGTCGGATCCGGAGTGGTAGTCTGATACCAAGCTGTCAATTGATGGTCGAGAAATGATTGCTCGCGTTGTGTTAGTCCAGAAACAGGTCGTTTAGCTTGCTCTAAATTGCGTTGTGTAAGGTAGAGCAGTCGAAGATTCATCTCCAGATGGGTGCGCAGCGAGGGATCAAGGGACGATGCGTTCTGGATCCTTTGTTCAAGGGATTGAATCGTGCGATTTAGATCCTCTGTCCAGCGGTTCGGATCGTTGCTCAAATCTTTCGCATCTCGGAAACTCGCAGGAATGACCTCTGATCGGGGCTCTGTATTGCTCTGTGCGGTATTACTCTGTGCAGTGCTTTCCTTGTGTGAGGCATCGCCATTTAAGTTATCACGGTCGCTTGGCCCTTTTGCGATCGCTTGCCGCATCTTGGCTTGATAAGCCGCAGGCAAAAGGGAAAGCGCTTCTTCGATATCTACTTCGTCGGGCGTTCTCGATGCGATCGCTGTATTGGACTTAGCCTCAGTAGCCGCAACGGGTTCTTTGATCGCCGGCGATTCGATTTTATGGGACTGAGAATCAGTTGAACTGGGGATAACATCCGCAGACTTCTGGGAGGTTTGCGATGGGGATTGTGCTGCGACGGATGTGGTTGGCGGCAAAGCCGACTGTGGAACGTTCTGTTGAGCGGTTTGCGGTGTAATCTGAGAAGACGGAGTAGCCTGCAGTTTAGGCTCAGCCGAGGTCGCGGTGGTCGGCTCAGGCGCTGACTCTTTGGGGGATGGCATCGAAGCGAGTTCGCTTCGGGTTAGATGATTGCTATTCGGTTTACCGTTGACGACTGGGTCAGATGCCACTTCGCTTCCCTGCTTGTTGCGGTCGCGCGGCAGCATAACACGTTTCGCAGTCGGATTGCTCGATGGCGGTGGAACTTCAAGAGGCTCCTCGGGTTGTTCGCGGACAAATCCGATGAGCGACTTCGACTTTCCAGGTTTCCACCAACCTTGGCAGCCCGGCAGTGTGATCGCAGCCAATGCAGCGATAAACGCGTAGCGACGATATACCTTGGTGCGCGAACCGAGTGTTGCCTTCGATGATCTCATAACATATCTCGTCAAATAGTAGGGGATGAGAAGACGACGCTAGGTGAAGTTGTTGCGATCGGTGGACAAATCTTTGCAGTTGAACTACCCGTCGCGAGCACTTCCTTTGCAAGGTTCAAGTAATCTTCTGAACCATGGCTATTGGGTGCATAATCAAAGATCGATTGCCCGAAACTTGGTGCTTCTGCAAGCCGGATGTTACGACGAATCTTAGTTTGAAAGAACTTGGCCGATGCCCAAACAGGACTTTGGCTTGCACTCGCTTGCAAGAACTCTTCGACGTCACGGCTGACTTCTGCAGCAAGCCGTGTGCTCGACTCATACATACACAAAACGATCCCTTCAAGTCGAAGTTTTGGATTCAGCCGCTTCGATACGATCTCAATGGTTCTCAGCAATTTGCTTAAACCATGTAGCGCTAAAAAGTGAGGTTGTAGCGGAAGGAATACTTCATCGACGGCAGTAAGTGCATTAAGGGTCAAAACACCCAAGGAAGGCGGGCAGTCAATAATCAGGAAGTCAGAGTCGTCATCGTCTTGCTCGATGCGATCGCGAAGAATGACCTCGCGGCCGACCTCTCCGGCGAGCTCAAGCTCGGCTGCTGCTAAATCCAGATTGGTAGGGATGACCGAAAGATTACTTGAAATATTTTGACGGACATCTGCAAGACTCGCTTCACCGCACAACAAGTCATAGACGCTCGGTTGACCATCGTGCAAAGTTACCCCGAGATGCAGCGACGCGTGAGCTTGTGGATCAAGGTCCAAGACACATACGCGTTTGCCGCTTTGAGCGAGGCCTGCTGCGAGATTGACGGCAGTGGTGGTTTTTCCAACACCCCCTTTTTGATTGATAATCGCGATCTTTCGCATAGTAACTCTCGACCCGTCGTTCGTTGTAATTCCATCAAAGGAGCTTGAAGTAACCAGAGTTTCCAAGGTGATGAGCCTCGGACTTCTTCTGGGACACTATCAAGACTCCCCTGGCTAAATCCAGATCAATCTTGATAATCTGGGTAAGTTGCATTTTTAGAAACTTGTTTTTGCAAAGGAATCCGCTGGTGAGAAAGCTGTTTATCGCAGGCAATTGGAAAATGAATTTGGACCGAGCGAAGTCTGTTGAATTGGTCCGGGGACTTGCTGATGCCTTCCGCACCACCACCAACGTCGATGTCGCGGTTTGCCCTCCCGCAGTTTACCTCAGCGAAGTCGCCGGGGCTTTACAAGGAAGCTCGATCGGACTCGGGGCTCAAAACGTCTACAGCAAACCCGATGGCGCGTTTACCGGTGAACTAAGTTGCCCGATGCTCAAAGATGTCGGCTGTCGCTATGTCATCCTAGGCCACAGCGAACGCCGAGCGATCTTCGGCGAAACCGATGCCCAGATCAACGAGAAACTTCACGCAGTCCTCGCAGCGGGTCTTACTCCAATCGTGTGCGTCGGGGAAACTTTGGAAGAACGCGAAGCTGGACGGACAGCCGAAGTCGTGCGCAGCCAATGTCGCGGTTCGCTGGCCGGACTCTCCGAAACGCAAATGCGCGCAACCGTGCTGGCTTATGAGCCCGTCTGGGCTATCGGTACCGGACGCACGGCCACGCCAGATCAAGCCGAAGAAGTACACCGAGACATTCGTGAACTACTCGCGACCATGTTCTCTTCGGAGACTTCCCAACAAATCATCATTCAGTACGGCGGAAGCGTTAAAGCTGACAACGCACTGGAACTTCTCTCGCAACCGAATATCGACGGGGCACTCGTCGGTGGAGCATCCTTGAAAGTCGATTCCTTCTCAGGGATCGTTCAAGCTGCTTCGGCTGTCAAGAAGTAAACATCGAAGTCATACGATCATCAACTGAATCATCCCAATCAAGGAGCCCAACGGTATGCGCCCGAGCGAAGCAACGAATTACTATTTCAATCAAGCCGCTGACCAACTGGAACTCCCTGATTGGATGAGGAAGTTATTGGTGATGCCTAAACGCGAAATGACTGTACAAGTCGCTTACGAACGCGATGACGGGCGAATCGATACGGTGCTTGGTTATCGCGTCCAGCACGATAACGCCCGGGGACCGATGAAGGGTGGGTTGCGATACCACCCCGCAGTCGACCTCGACGAAGTCCGTTCGTTAGCCGCGCTGATGACTTGGAAAACCGCTGTCGTAGATCTTCCATACGGTGGTGCAAAAGGTGGAATCGGGATCGATCCTCGGACGCTCTCGAAACGCGAACTCGAACGCATCACGCGAGCTTTCGTGGATCAAATCCATGAAATCGTCGGGCCCGACTCGGACATCCCCGCACCCGACATGGGAACCAATCACGAAGTGATGGCCTGGTTCCGCAACCAATGGGAGAAATACCACGGGTTCAATCCCGCTGTCATCACCGGTAAACCAGTAGAAGAATACGGCTCACGAGGTCGCGAAGAAGCAACGGGTCGTGGGGTCGGAACCCTGGCGGTCAAAATGCTCAAACGTTTGAACCGAAAACCCGAACAAACCACCGTCGCGATCCAAGGATTCGGCAATGTTGGTTCCCACGCCGCAAAGTACTTGACCGAAGCCGCGTTCCCGATCGTAGCTGTAAGCGACGTATCCGGAGCGTACTACAATCCGAAAGGGTTGAACATCCAAGAAGTCCTTTCGTACACTTTAAAGAACAAAGGATCGCTCGAAGGCTATCAAGGTGCAGAACGCCTTGATGCAGATGCTTTGCTAGAACTCGATGTTCAATTGCTGATCCCGGCTGCACTCGGTGATGTAATCAATCACAACAACGTCGATCGAATTCGAGCAGGTCTTATCATCGAAGGTGCCAACGGTCCGATCGATCCAGAAGCGGATACAAAGCTCAAAGATCGAGGTGTGATCATTCTCCCAGACATCCTGGCAAACGCCGGTGGGGTCACTGTCAGCTACTTCGAGTGGGCTCAAAATCGTCAACACTACCGATGGACCCTCGATCGCGTTCGACAAGAACTGGACCGAACACTCTCCGAAGCATTTGAAAGTGTTTGGCAAGAGTCCGTCAGCCGAAAGGTTTCCTTGCGAACCGCCGCGTTTATCTTGGCAATCCAACGCGTCAAACGAGCTTCGGAATTGGCCGGTTGGCTGGTCTAAAACCAGCAGGCTCAACAGTGTAACAATTCTGCCTGTTTCACTTCACAGACACTACGGGCGACTTGAAAGCGCCCGTTTGAGAACATTCGTTGTGATGCGTTGTACCCGTTCGTCTGGTCCATGAGGACGGCTCCAGTGACTCCATGGCAAGGTATGCCCAGGAGGATCTGAGAGCCCTTGGACCCAGAAGATGCTCGACGCATTAAAGACAACGTTCCCCTTGGGCCCTTCATAAACGGTTGCCGCCCACTGTTGTGGTTGCTCACCACCGACCCAGGCAGTACCCCCACCGACAACTTGAAGACCTGGAATATCGGCAGGATCTCCATGATACTCCCAGCCGATCAATCCGGGGATCGACTCGCCCGCTTGCATCCCCGTCCCTTCAAAAATCCAATGCTCTGGTTTTGTACAAATCCAATCTCCACCTCCGTTGACCGGCTCAACGTTTCGAGCACCCATCAAAAAACCTTCGTCGGGACCGTGCTCAGGAAACGGCCCGTGTTCTTTAGCTCTCGCTAAAGCGATCGGTCGATCACCACCGTAGGGGCCGCCGCGAAAAATGATTCGATTCGGCTCTCCAAGCCCATTTGCTCGATAGGGGGAAACCCAACACACACTATTCCCAGATAAGAAAAGTAAGCTGACTCCTTCATCTCGCATCTTCTCGACCGATCGAAACTGGCGGATATCCCAGTATTCATCATGCCCGACACTGATGAACGCTCGCGATCGCAATCCACGATCGGGTGTTAACATATCGCTGTTGCAGCAGTACGAAACGTCATACCCCTGTTGCTCGAGCCAATATGCAAGCGGGAACTCCAAGGGCAAATACTCTCCTGCACCTTGCGTCAAAGGATCATTGACTACGCTATCGTACTGCGCTTCACGTCCATAAGGACGATCAAAGCTCACATCTGCCCACGGTCCTTGATTCCCTTTGGGATGGGTGTAAACCGAATACTTACTCGGCCACTGATTGTAAGCTTGCCATGTATTATCCGAGCATTGAACGAGGATATCGCAAGGACGATCGTCGGTAACAACAAAGATTACATAGCTCTGCCAGTACGGCTCGTCAGCACTCTCAGGGATCGTCGTCATGCGACCAAGGTATACTCCGCTTGTCCAATCCTTCGGGATTGTCAGTTCGTAGCTAGGTTTCCAGCGGCATTCGTGCAAGTCTTTTTCACCGGGTGAGGGAGTCTGTTGCTCACCCCCAAGCAACGGATCGGTGGTTAACATCAATCGCGCACCTTTCCCTCCATAGTACCCCGTGCGAAAGAACTCGACCTTAAACTTGCGACCCGGTTTCGTTGAAACAAAAAGGGTGATGTTCTCGCCAGCCTTCACACTCTGCTTCGAACAATATCCCTCAATCCATGGTGAACGGTATCGGCTTGAATCCACCCGGACGCGAGTCAATTGCCAATCGCGGCTTCCCGGTTTTTCATTCTCTACTTGAATGGGGTTCTTCGAAGAAGCGGAAGCAGGCAAGGAGACTTGGCCTAAGGCTTGCATCGTAAATGGCGACAAACCGATGACTAGTATCAACCAACAAAAAGCTCGCGGTAACATGGCTTACTCGTTCGAAGAGGAAGGAAGGTTTTTCAGCATCCATTGTAATGCTTCATCACAAGGCTTGGCTGCATCGAGCCCAAAGTTACACGCAGCGAAAATCCCACGTCCCTCTTCAGGAGCCAAAAAAACTACGCAATACCAATAAGTATTCGAACCGTTGTGATGCAAGATTTCACCTTGTGACCAAGTTCTTCGCAGAACGTGCCAACCACCTGCATAGTCTTCCCCCGGTCCAGTTTTGCCCAACGGCTGAACCGAACTTGCGGGGCGATGCAAGAACTCCATGGCTTGAGATGAAAGCCCAAGTTTCTTTTGCTGTGCAGATGCTCGCTCACCTTTCATATGCAAGTTCAGATATCGCACCCATTCGCTCATCGGCGCATAAACGGTTCCCGCAGGACCAAGCGCCGCTGGATTATCCCTTTCAACAGCGACCAGAGAATTTAACTTTCGAATATGGCCAAAAGGGACATCGTCCCCTAACACCTTCGAGGGAATCCCAAAACCCGCGTTGTCCATCTTCAAGGGACGAAACAATTGCTCTGTGATAAGCGATTCCCAAGTTCGATCATGCAACTCTTCAAGGATAGAGCCGAGCACCATGTAACCGAGATTTGAGTAAAGGAACGACGAAGTCGTCGTTGCACTTGTCTCTGGTCTAGGCTGATCCATCCACCAATGAAGCACATCCCGACGATGTGATCGAACATCAACTTTAGGG
>JBJONT010000120.1:0-4467 GCA_046051705.1 Planctomycetota bacterium
GTGCTGACGATCTGCTTGTTGTAGGTGGCATTTCGAGACTCGTTAGCAAGATAGTCCCAGGCGGGATGGATCGATTCTACGTTGCGCGTCGCAGTGGCCGTGTAAGTCAGCGTCTCGGTGGCTTGCGCGGAACTGCCCCCTGTGGCAATAACTTCGCCATCTTGCCCTGCGGAGGTCTGGATTTGGCCTCCTCCAATGGTTAGAAAACTCCACGAGTCTTCGTTGGTCATTCTCACGGTATCGAAAGCAACTCCGCCGCTGACCGATTGCGAGTCGGGAAAAAGCGTCGTGAGAGTCACTTCGCTTTTGTAGCTCTCAGACTCGAATGTTTTGAAAGCTCCTTCGCGTGTAGCCTCTCCAGATAGCGCTGTGTGATCTTCGATCCCGGTGTCTGCATCGATCGATTCGGCAGCTCGTTTGAGCTCCTGGGTTTCGATCGTGGAATTCCATATTGAGGAAAAAGTCGGCGTTGAGTCCTGGCCCCAGCCTGAAGTAGACACAAATTCGAAATTGACTCCGCCGGTACTGCCTCCGACCACTAGGTCGGTTTTTACCTCGTCGGGTAAGAACGTTGCCTGTTGGTCTTGGCCTAGACCGAGCTCGGCTTGGAACTTGTTCCCTGCGTCGATGACCACATTTCCGTTCGCATTGCGTCCTGTGGTGATGACGCTCAAGTAGCCTTTGATGGAATCCCCTTCTTCGTGACGAAGGGTCAGCGCATGGTTGTCGCTCCCTTGCTGACTGAGTTGGTCTTGTGCCTCGTTGCGCATTTGGCCTTCGAGGGCTTTTAACTTACCGTCGCGGTCAAACCTGGCTCTCATCCCAATTCGATGATCCATCGAGGTTTGCGTATTGGACGAAGAGTTCGATGAAACACCCAGCGAGTGGCCTACGCCACTGGCCGGGGCTGGAATCGGAGGGACATCGCTCGGTATATCGGAATTGTCTGGGGTCGGCCCTAGCCGCAACCCTGCAAAAGAACTATTTTCAAATCGGCCCAAAATCGGAACCAACGAGTCGATGTTTCCAGAACCAGAATGAAAACCAGCGCTGGAATGAAGTCCGATCCCCAGATTAGCCAACCGATTATTGGAATAGGTAAGATCCGTTTCGATGTCGAATCCATCGGTCAGAGAGTTTGGAACCAACACGGGTGTTCCGCTTGCATTTAACGATCCTCCGAAGGAAACCTGAACATTTACTCCGAACGAAAGCGATGCTCCGCTAGTATAATTGCGCGGGACTGGGACAGGACCTTCCGGATCATCGGTTCGCCCTAGGACTCGACCGTCGGCAAGCCATGTCGGGTCTGTATATTGGGGATTTGGAGTCGTGCTCGTGGATGCAGATGCTTCCACTTGCAGGTTTCTTGAGTCCAGGGAAGAAGATCGTACCGACCACGAAACACCAGCTTGTGGGTCAGCGGTAAAACCACGGTCGGCGTGCATAACTACAATCAAATGCGCTGAGCGACCGGCGGAGAGTGAAACGGTACCACCGCCAAAGGTCAAATGAGGGGCGATTCGATAGGGGGCTTTCTCGAAAAAGATCGACAGAGTCGCTATCTTGATTCGTGGACCAAGCGGAGATCAACTGTCGAACCGGAGCGGTAATCCAGGACAACAGAGCGGTAACCGGTTGGCTGATGGGATGACGAAAGAAAGAATAGAATCCGCCGAATCGTGCTACATCTAGCAAATCCGCCCCTTGTACGATTTGACAGGAGCAATGCGGAGGTGTAGTCTATTTCTAGTTAATTGCCTCTGGGGCAATCAGTGTGAAATGGAGAGAGTAATCCCCGTGGCCCTTGGAACGCTTGAAACACAACTGCTGGCCTACACCCAGCTACGAGGAAACTCGTCGGTCTGTTCCGAGGATGTTATCGAAGCACTCGGCCTTACGCCGGCCCAAACTCGGGAACTTTTCAGCCGAATGTCGCGGCGTGGATTAATCGCACGAGTTCGACGAGGGCTGTATCTGGTACCTTCACGCCTACCTCCCGGCGGTAAATGGGGGCCCAGCGAGTATCTAGCGTTGGAGACTCTTATCAAGGATCGAAAAGGAAGGTACCAAATCTGTGGCCCCTCAGCCTTTCAGCGGTACGGCTTCGATGAACAGGTCCCCAACCGGATCTACGCCTACAACGATGTCATTTCCGGGCAAAGGAAGATTGGCTCGGCTACGTTTACCCTGATCAAGGTCGACCAGTCCCGGTTGGGTGACATCGATACCTTCACAACGCCCGATGGGATCAAGGTGGCTTATTCGTCCCGCGCTCGGACGTTGGTTGACGCCGTTTATGACTGGTCAAGATTTGGCAGCTTGCCCCGCGCTTACGATTGGATACGCAACGAATTAGCTCGTGACCCTGGGGCAGCCGAGGCGATTGCCATGGCTGCCATCCGCTACAGCAACACAAGCACACTTCGGCGTATCGGCAAGCTGCTGGAAATGGAAGGCGTCGCCGAATCGCTAGTCAGCAAGATTGAGCGTGAGCTACCCAAGACCTCCGCAGAGATCCCCTGGTGCCCGACGCACGCCAAACGGGGAACCGTCCATCGGCGATGGGGGGTCGTTTTCAATGCCTGAAAGTCGGATTGAGTATCACCTGGATACAGTACTTTTCCGGGCTGCATTGAGTTTCACGGCTGCACAAACTGGTTTCAGTGAGCGACTGATCGAGAAGGACTACTTCTGCTCGGCTGCTCTAGCCGACCTCAGCGCATCGGACGAGACGGAGATCGTGTTCAAGGGGGGCACTTGCCTGAGCAAAGTTCACGCCGACTTCTTTCGACTGAGTGAGGACTTGGATTTTTCACTCTCCACACCAGTCGATGCAACCCGCAGTGAGCGCAGTCAACGGCTGGACGGATTCTAACGCCACTTCGCTGAAGTCTCTAATCGATGCGACTGCTTTCGCATTGATCAAAGGCTAACTGGGTTCAACAACTCACTGCAATATGGTGCTCGGCTCGCCTACCGATCGGTGATTTCTGGGCAAGACGATTTCCTCAAGGTGGAAGTGAGCGTCCGCGAACCGATTGTCGAACCGCACGACTTGCTGCCGGCCCGCACCATGTTGCTTGATCCCTTCCGGAGGGCTGCTGCTGTCAAACCGTTTAGAGTTCGAGTCTTGACGCCGCGTGAAGCTTATGCCGAAAAAATCCGTGCTGCACTCAGCCGCCGCGAACCTGCCATACGAGATTTTTTCGACCTCGATCATGCGTTTGAAATGGGCAGGGTGAGTCCGTCCGATCCTTCCTTGGTTCGCATGCTTCAGGACAAGTTGGCAATTCCCGAAAACGAACCGGTTGACACTTCCGAAGCCAAGCTGATGGCCCTGCGGGCTCAAGTGGACACGAATTTACGTCCTGTAATCCGTGACGCGGACTTTCAAAAGTTCGATATAGAACGCGCCTTCCTGCGAGTTGCCGAATTCGCAGCGGCCCTCAACGATTGAGCATGGCAGGCCATCGTCGAGGAGCCTCATGAAGGGAAGCATGATTGTCAGGAAATCCAGGACTGGCATAGGCGTCTCGCTTTCGTGCTGTTTTGATTGTTTGGGCTGTCTCCACGTTGCGGCTGTGTGTGGGCTTAGTGCAGATTCTATCAGGCTGATCTTTCAGTCACAGCAGGTGAATCTTGATCGTTAAGACAAGTCTCGGGACGCGATGGACAGGTTTTTCAGGTAACTGCCTCCTGGCATTTCCGCCAAAACCTCACGCCGATGCGAAATCACGAAAGGGCCATGTTTTGCAGGGTTTCCGAGCACGGGACCCGTTTGGGGGTGAGTCCCGCGATTTAGAGCCTTTTACCCCAAATTGAGCCTTTTGTGTGCGTGATGCTCACCAAGCGCGTCCCGAAGTTTGGCCACGTGAAAAGTTGGCTAACTCACAATCCCTTTGAATTTATTGGGTAGACACGAGAAGACCCGCTGGGGTGAGCCAGCGGGTCTTGAGCTCTATGGTCACGTTGCGGTGACCAAGTGTATGGAAGCGGCGTCCTAAACTCGCAACCGTGCTCTGTTTTGGGAGATGCCGGCGAACCATGAAAAACACCGGTAAAATGCACAAATCCGGAGCTCGTTTGAGAGCCATGGAATAGCTGGACTTACTTCGGCCGCTCCTAGTGCCGAGTTCTCGGACACAAAAGTGCTGAAGGTTGTGACGCGGAGCAGGGCTTGTTATCTGGGGAAAGCGAAAAATCCGAACGCTTCCATCCTAGAAATGCTTGAACCTTTACCCATAAATTCTGAGGAAAAACCTAAAAAATTATTACCTGGATCTCTGTCGTCTCCATTCTTCCACAAGATTCACGGCATTCACTCCACGCGTTGCCATATTGAGATCATGTTGATTATCAATGTTTTCGACGAAGGCCACCGCTATCAGATTCTCGATTGCAGGACCTAGTCGATGAAAATGCTTTTCTAAAAACTCCACAACCTTTATCCTGGCTTTGCCATCG
>JBJONT010000121.1:0-7539 GCA_046051705.1 Planctomycetota bacterium
CGCTGGTAACAACCCCGTCGTAAATCTTGCCGATTTGAACGGTGGCAGTACAAGCCTCAACACGGCCCAAAGCGGCCTTTGCCGACTCAGCATCGGAGCTCGCTACGGTTACATTGCCTTCGTCGTCGACGTCGATCGTCGCTCCGGTATCTTCTTGGATCGCGCGGATGTTCTTACCACCAGGGCCGATCAGCAGACCAATCTTGTCTGGATCGATCTTGGTTCGCAACAAGCGAGGTGCATAACGGCTGATCTCAGTCCGAGGACGTGGGATGCAGGTAAGCATCTTTCGAAGGATCTCAATCCGAGCTTCGCGAGCTTGCTTGAGCGTCGCACGGATGATTTCTTCGCTGATACCGTCGATCTTGAGGTCAAGCTGGATGCCGGTGATACCGTTTTGTGTTCCAGCAATCTTGAAGTCCATGTCGCCGTGGTGATCTTCGTCGCCGATGATATCGGTAAGCAACGTGTAGCGATCATCTTTCTCACGAACCAATCCGATGCTGATACCAGCTACGGGGTTGGTAATAGGAACACCGGCAACCATCAATCCCAAGCAGCCACCGCAGACCGAAGCCATCGACGAGGAGCCATTGCTCTCGAGAATGTCGCTGATCAATCGGATGGTGTAAGGGAAGTCGTCTGGATCAGGAAGAACAGGCTCGAGGGAGCGTTCGGCAAGCATACCGTGTCCGATTTCTCGACGGCCAGGTCCACGATTCGGCTTGCATTCTCCAACCGAGAACGGTGGGAAATTGTAATCGAGCATGAACTTCTTGCTGTACTCATCCATCAACCCATCGATCCGTTGTTCGTCGCGTGGCGTTCCCAACGTCACGGTAATGAACGCTTGGGTCTCACCACGTTGGAACAAAGCGGTGCCGTGGGTGCGTGGGAGCAAGTCGGTTTCGCAATAGATCGAGCGCAAGCTCTTCGAATCGCGTCCGTCTGCACGGGTACCAGCCAAAATCAGTTCGCGTACGACTTGGTTCTCAAGTGTATGCCAAGCGCGGTGGAAAACAGGTGCCAAGATCGCGCCTTCGGCTTGCGGATCAGGGATCATCTCAGCTAGAGCAGCTTCCTTGAGCTTCGCACAAGCTTCATTGCGATCTTGTTTGCCATCGATTTGCTTCGCATCGCGGAAGCGATCGAAATAGCGTTGGCGAAGAGTTGCGATCAACGCCGAATCGTCAGGCGACTCGAATGCTACGCGCTGTGGCTTGATCTTCTCGAACAGTTCCTTCTGCAATGCGATTACTTCACGACAAACGCTGTGTGCATATTTGATTGCATCAAGCATTTCTGCTTCTGGGATCTCTTGGCCGAAGCCTTCGATCATCACAACTTCTCGCTCGTTAGCCGAAACGATCATATCCAAATCGCTCTCGTCGAGTTGGTTGACAGTTGGGAACGGAATGAATTTTCCATCGATACGACCGATTCTGACCGAAGCGATCGGGCCGAGGAACGGCAGGGTGCTCACGAACAGAGCTGCAGCAGCACCGTTCATACCCAGGATATCAGCGTCGTTCTGAGTGTCACTGCTCAAGACGATCGATTGAACTTGGACTTCGTCGATAAAACCTTCTGGGAATAATGGGCGGATCGGTCGGTCGATCAATCGGCTGGTCAAGGTTTCCTTGGTGGTAGGACGCCCTTCGCGCTTGATGAATCCCCCTGGGAACTTGCCAGCAGCAGCGAATCGCTCGCGGTAATCACAGGTCAATGGAAAGAAGTCGGTTCCGGGACGCGATGGTCCGGTCGTCACTGCATTTAATACGACTGTTTCACCATATTGGCAAAGCACACAAGACGCTGCTTGTTTAGCCAATTGACCGGTTTCAAAGGACAGAACCGAATCACCAATTTGCTTTTCTACACGAATCTTCACGATACTCTTATTCCTCTCTACAAACACATTTCAAACTACTTTTTCTTGCTACCTACCAAGCGATCAGAATTTTGGTGCGTCGCCTATTTGCAGGTGACTTTTCCCGCAACCGCATTGCTACCAACGAACTTCTGTCGCGTTCTGGGTGATGCTACTGCCTACGACTCCTCTAGCATCTCCCCACAAAGAACAACCTACCATCAACGAACAACAACAATGTTTCGAACCGAACTTACGGGAAAGATGACCTTTCCGATTTTCCAAGTCTTTCTATTTTGCATTGCGGTGTTTAGCCGCTTGAACGCTGCCCTATTCCACTTCGGCAACTTACGACGACGATTCTACCAGAGTGATCCACACGTGGGTTTCAAGTGCCCTTAAAAACCTGTCTCAGCGAAGAGTTCCTCAGCTCTAATGTCTCGCTACTAACCGTCTGGCACGCAGAAACAACGGACCCCATCGGTCTCGTCCTGCCTAGGCTTTGTATGTTGCCACCATCAGTTGTCGACTGTCGGTTGGCGTCTGCGACCACTTCGGCCGTGACCGCCAAATCCTTCTTCCGCGACCTAACTCGCTTCTTGCCAAGGTTCCGGGCTGTAGCCCGTTACACATCCTCACTTCGCATTGACCAAGCCCATCCTAACGATGAACCGCGTTTGCTGTCCAGTTCATGGCACTGCTGTAATCCCACCTGCCATTACACGCACTGAATTCCAAAGTTGTAACTCGTCAGTGTTGAAACGATCAGCGTAACGCGCAGCAAATCCAAGTATTCCGTCAACAATACAGACTGCAGTTCAAGGACTGACCGCCCATCAAAGCACACCACTCTTCGGATCCATCGCAGGTGAAGGATCCATTGCAGGCAACATCCGTGTAGTCCGCTAAAGACACATGATTACTCTGCTCCTCGCATGCGGCGCGAAAACTAGCACCGCAAGTACGTAAAGCAAGAATAAATTTGATCGGACTCAGGGTACCGAACAAAGGGATGCCGACGGTGCGACAGCCAATTATTTACGGATGTTTAGTCGCGTAATGAGTTCAACGTAGCGTTGCGGTTCGTGTTTGCGGACATAATCCAGCAAAGAACGTCGCTTGCTAACCATTTTCAGCAACCCACGGCGGCTCGAATAATCTCGGACTGCACCACGCATGTGCTCGGTCATCGAGTTAATCCGCTCGGTGAGCATCGCAATCTGCACGTCTGGTGAACCATTGTCCCCTTCGTGCTTGCGAAAACTGTTAATAATTTCTTCTTTTCGTTCTTTCGTTACCGGCATTCTCGAATTCTTCTCGTTCAAGACGACTGACAAAACTGCTAGTTTTTCCAATAGAACTCAGATCCTATCGATTTTTGAGGAATTTGCAATCGCAATCCTGGAATCCCATCGCGGGTAACTTGTCAATTTCTACGACGCTGTTAATCTTTCATCCGGATAAGCGGATGGAGTCTTGGCGAGGATGATCTCCGGATCGACCAGCGTAAAAGCTGATTAGACAGTGGCGAAACTCGGACTTGCTCAAGTCCCCGAACCGATTCGGCTGCTCCCCGCTCGAACAAACAATTCCGAAAAACTCGATGATGAACCCTCCTCACTCAATGATCGCTTGGATGCAAAGCCTGTCGGATCCGACACGGGCTCGATTGCTCCGCGTCTTGGAGAGGTCGGAATTGTCTGTTGCGGAATTGTGTGCGACTTTGCAACTCCCCCAGAGTACTGTCTCGCGGCATTTGAAAGTCCTCCTTGATGATGCGTGGGTTGTCGGTCGGCGGGAAGGTGCAAGCAACTGTTACAGGATGAACGGAGCGGGGATGCCCGCACCTCAAAAGAAGCTTTGGGGGGTCGCCAAGTTACACTGTTTGCCTGAATCGACATGCGAGCAAGACGAAGCGAGGTTGGACCAAGTCTTAGAAAGTCGCCGGGACCGTTCCCAATCATTTTTTTCCTCGTCGGCTGGCAAGTGGGATCGCATTCGGGCTGAGTTATTCGGCAACCGACTGGATGCCTGGGCTTTGGCGGCATGCGTAAGTCGTTCCGCGGTCGTAGGGGATTTGGGATGTGGTACGGGAGCGATCAGTCAAACGTTAGCTCCATGGGTGACGAAGGTGATTGCGGTCGATTCATCTCCTTCGATGATTCAGACGGCGAAGAAGCGATTGAAGGATTGTGCGAACGTGGAGTTAAGGAAGGGTGAGTTGACGGCATTGCCGATCGACGAACCGGTGCTTGATCATGCCATCCTTGCGTTGGTGTTGCCATATTTGTCTGATCCCGAACAAGTCTTCCGAGAAGCTCATCGCGTCAGCCGACCGGGAGCGAGGTTAGTGGTGTTAGATTTGTTGTCCCATGATCGCACCGAGTATCGTGATGAGTTGGGGCATATGTGGTTAGGTTTTTCACAGTCGCAGATTTTCGAATGGATGAGTCAGGCCAATTGGGTACTGGAGCATTGGGTTCCGATTCCACCAGAACCTGAATCAAAGGGAACACAGGTGTTTGTTGCCACCGCCGTGCATTCATCGCATGGCAATGCGACAAAAGCAGTTTGAATTTTGAAAGCGTTGAGTTTTTTTCCTTCAACAAAGGGTAGGAATAATTGATGAGTAAGTTAGCAACTAGCAAGTCCTTGGCTTCGAGTGACCCGAGCCGCGTACCGTTCAAGGTGCGGGCCTTTGATTTGCTTGAACAAGGCAAGCGAAAAGACGCTGAAGAAATTGCGAGCTTGGGCCGCAAAGAAATTCAGTTGGCTGAAGATGAGATGCCAGGTTTGATGGCGCTTCGCAAGCGATACGGAACGAGCAAGCCGTTGTCGGGTGCGAAGATTATGGGGTCGCTCCACATGACCGTCCAGACCGCAGTCTTGATCGAGACTTTGGTCGACCTCGGTGCCGACGTTCGTTGGGTAAGTTGCAATATCTTCTCGACCCAAGACACCGCAGCAGCGGCAGTGGTTGTAGGTCGAGGTGGATCGTTGGATCATCCGGTTGGAACCCCAGTGTTCGCTTGGAAGGGCGAGACATTGACCGAGTACTGGTGGTGCACGAAGGAAGCTTTGGTGTGGCCAGATGGAACCGGACCAGATTTGATCGTCGACGACGGTGGGGATGCCACCATGTTGATCCACTTGGGAACGCAGTACGAAGCAGCGGGCAAGGTTCCAGACTTCGATCCAGAGACCCAACCAGAAGAGTTCGGTGTGATTTTGGATCTGCTCCGTAAGGAGTTGGTCGTCGCCAACGGTCGATATACAGCGATGGGTAAAGTCATTCGTGGGGTATCGGAAGAAACCACCACGGGTGTGAAGCGTCTGTATGAGATGACAGCGAGTGGAGAATTGTTGTTCCCTGCGATCAACGTCAACGACTCGGTGACGAAGAGCAAGTTCGACAATTTGTATGGATGTCGTCACTCGTTGATCGATGGATTGAACCGTGCATCGGACGTGATGCTTGCTGGCAAGGTTGCTGTTGTTTGCGGATACGGGGATGTGGGCAAGGGATGTTGCCAAGCGTTGCGAGGACAAGGTTGCCGCGTGATCGTCACCGAAATCGATCCGATTTGTGCGTTGCAAGCGACGATGGAAGGCTATGAAGTCAAGACGGTCGAAGACTTTGTTTCCACGGCAGACATTTTCGTCACTGCGACGGGGAACAAGGACATCATCAATGCCGAGCACATGCTCAAGATGAAGGACAAGGCGATCGTTTGCAACATCGGTCACTTCGACAACGAGATCGACATGGCTGGTTTGGAGAAGTTGCAGAAGAGCGGCAAGGCTGAGCGACGCAACATCAAGGCTCAGTTCGACCAATGGTACTTCCACGACACCAAGAAGAGCATCTTGGTATTGGCCGAAGGTCGTTTGATGAATCTTGGATGTGCGACTGGTCACCCAAGCTTCGTGATGAGCACGAGCTTCACCAATCAAGTTCTTGCTCAATTGGAATTGTGGCAAGAGCGAGACAGTGGCAAGTACGACAAGCGAGTCTACACGTTGCCTAAGCACCTTGATGAAGAGGTTGCGCGGTTGCACTTGGAGAAGCTTGGGGTCAAGCTTACCAAGCTCAATGAGTCGCAGCGAGCGTACCTTGGGGTAAGCGATCAAGGTCCGTTCAAGCCAGATCACTACCGATACTAAGCGAGGAAATTCTCGCAGGTTTATTGGCTTTTGGCCAGTATGCATCGTAGTTAGGTCGATCGTTAACAATTGACCGATCCAATACAACAGTGCCCCCTTTTGGTGGCACTGTTTTTTTATGCCATTGTTTTCAAGCCGTTGTTTTCAGACCGTTGTATTTCTGAATGGTCGTATTTTAAAACAGTCGTATTTTAAAACAGTGCCGACTTCGATTTGGGGTGCCGCACACCGCGTGTCGTGTACTCGGCCGTAACAAACACTGCGGCCGCATACCGGCGTACACAATCCGGCCGCAGGCCGACCTCCACCATCTGGCCGCAGGCCGACATATCAGCCGCGCGGGCGCTAGCCCCCGGTTGACATGTAGTACCCGGTTGGCCGTGCGATGAATATTAAACCGGAGGCTAACGCCAACCGGCTGATGGGTTCTGTCGGATAGGGGCCGATGGATATGATTGCATTTTGGTTTGTATGAAATACTTCGTCGTTGTTCGAGTAAACGAGCTAACGAAATCACACTCGGCCGCAGGCCGATGTACACCATGCGGCCGCAGGCCGGGGTATCAGCCGCGCGGGCGCTAGCCCCCGGTTGTCGTGTAGTACTAGGTTGGCCGTGCGATGGATATTAAACCGGAGGCTAGCGCCAACCGGCTGATGGGTTCCGTCGGAGAGGGTTCGATGGATATGATTGCATTTTGGTTTGTTTGAAATGCTTCGTGATTGTTTGAGTAAATGAGCTAACGAAATCACACTCGGCCTCAGGCCGGTGTCCACCATGCGGCCGCAGGCCGGCGTATCAGCCGCGCGGGCGTTAGCCCCCGGTTGACGAAAAGTACCACAATCAGCCTGTTCCTAAACTCCCCGAACTCTGCAATTTTTTATTTAATACAGGTGACTTTGAAAAGCATCGCGCTACGATTGCAGGAGCCGAATAGCACACAGGAGATCGACCATTAATTCGGAGGTAGATTACTATGAGCGAAGATGCTCCGATCGCTTATTACATCACTTGGACACTTTATGGCACACATCTTCAAGGTGCTAAAACTGGGTGGCGTAAATATGGAAAAGGTTTTCAAGCACCACAGCCATTTCTAGAAGCTTGGCATGCCAAGCGACTGAAATATCCGATCATGTTACTCGACCAAAGTGGAAGAGCGATAGTTAATGATATTATTGCGAGGCATTGTGTGATTCGTTCATGGCATTTATGGATTGCAAATGCGAGGTCGAATCATGTGCACGTCGTAGTAAGCGCACCGAGTCATCGAGGGAATATCGTACGGGACCAGTTGAAGGCCAATGGAACCAAGGCGTTGCGGGATAGTATTCCTAAATTTTTGAATCGACCGGTATGGAGTGAGGGAGGTGATTGGCAGTGCGTCGATACTGAATCCGATTTGGAAGAGGTGATTCGATATGCATCAGAAGCGCAAGATCTTAAATGGATTGAGTGATAGTCCTAGGCAAAATAAATCACACTCGGCCGCAGGCCAACGTACACA
>JBJONT010000122.1:0-12164 GCA_046051705.1 Planctomycetota bacterium
TCGCGGTGTGAAGTGCTAAAGGTCTTCTACCGGTCAACGTTCGAGCCGCCTGGCTCGAACGTCTTGCGAAATTCATCGACCGCACGTTGCCACAACGTTCTGCTCGGCAGCTCGAAACGGATCGAGCATCTGCTTCCACGTGTGAAGCACCCGGCACCCGGCTCATGTGATTCGTTCTTGAAGTGCTCTTGATCTATCTCGATCCGAACGCGATATAGAGATTCGTCCGAACGCAACTTCCCTTGTTCATCGCGTGCCAGAACGAAACTCGGGTCGTCGACGAGCTCTTCTGGAAATACATCGATTGGTTCACTGCCGATGTGGGTGATTCGTCCCGAGTACGAGACGTTCGCTTTCGCTTCGCTGATCAATCGTACACTCTGATTCGGAGTCAAATACCGTAGGGTTTTCATAGGGACAAGTGCGACGACTTGAGGAGATCCCGTCGAGGATTCAAACCAGCCTAAAAGCTGACCTCGCTCGACCCCTATTCCAACATGCTCTCGAGCCATTGCAGGTTCGAACTCGCGTACGACTTCTCCAAGATTGAACCCAGCAGGGATCCAATGCGACTTCGGTACAAATCGACCTTGGGTAGGAGCGGTAAACGACAGTCGCTGCCGTTCCTTCTCAAGCATCTTCCACTTGGCTTCGGATTCACTCGCCATCTGCTCGAGTGTCGGTATCTCTGCTGCAAAGCTCTCATCAAGCGATTTCGCTTGTTTCAAAACACTCACCCGTTCGACTAACAAGCGATGTTCATGTTCCGCATTGAGGATACTCCAATCCAATTCACTGTTGGTCAGGGATAAAATCGCTTCACCTGCTTGTAAGGGAATGTCACCATTGTGGACTTGGGTAAGTACCCCATCGGTGGAAGCGTAGATCGGTTGGCTACCGGAGATCTCAACATACCCGCGATGCACTGAACCAGATGGTAATCGCCAAGAAACAGCGAGGACGCCTAATGCGACCAAGAGAGCGATCAAGGCCGAGAGCCGTTTCCAAGAAATCGGCTCTCGCGCGAAGAGTTCAGCGATTACCGAATGCATATTGCGAACTCCTGCACGAAGCATTCCCATAGCCATCACAGATGACAAGACCAAGAAAGGCAACCCCAGCCCAAGTGGCAGAAGGAACTTCCAGAGGAAGGTTACGATACCTGCGGCGATCAGCACCCGATAGAGCAACGATGCAAGGGCGAAGGGTAACAACCAACGCAAAGGCAAGTCGTAGTCTTGAGGATTGAGGGAACGACCACCAAGCAACGAGATGAACCCGTCCCAGAGCGATCGCGTGCCTTGTGTAGCCAAGTTCGGAGCTCGCAGTAGATCGGAGAGAACGAAGTAACCATCGTACCTGAATAATGGGTTAGCATTCAGGATCAATGTGCCAACGGTGCACATCAACCACATTCCACCTCCGAGAATATGGAGGAACCCATGATCGTGATAGAGGAACAACAGACCGCCGATAATAGCGATGATCGATTCAAAGTATACTCCGGCAGCGGCAATACCTGCACGTTGCCACCTCGAAGGTAACTTCCAACCATCTGTGGTATCGCAGTAAAGACAAGGTGTAAAGCAAAGGAGTAAAACACCGACTTCCGAGCATCGTACTTTAAGATAGACACAAGCTAAGTAGTGTCCAAGTTCATGCAGGGACTTGATCACCATGATCGATGCAGCGAGTGCAATCCAACGATCTCCTTGGATCTTGGAAATGTCATAAACCAATTGATCAGGGTGAGCGAGGACTTGCAGTAAAACAGTGAGACTAACTACAAGCAGTCCGACGAGGACACCGGCGATCGTGATCGGGGCAAACAAACAGCTCGCAGCGACTCGAGCCCATGCGAAATCGATCCTCGGCCGCAAGAGTGGGATACGAATCGATAAAGGATTCGACAACCAGCTTCGCCAATTGGGGCTAGTTCGTCGCGAGTCGGACGATAGCCCGCTCGAGCGTCCGGCCCCCTTCATCCCGACTGGGATTTCCAACAATTCTGCCCGCAGCAACTTGTGAAGAAACAGCTCGTACCATTCAGGGCTCGGTGGGGCTTGGCTCGATTGTCGCATCTGCGATGCAAGCACTTCCGAAGACGGACTCGCACCATCGAGAGCAATCGCTAGAGCGCGTTCCAAACCACTAAAGTAGTAAAATGTGTTTGCGATGGGATCGATCAACACCCATCGCTGCGTATCGCGAAACGGGACCCATTGCAAATCCTTGCGTAACCTCAGGCGAAGAGTGTGCAGGGGAAATCGTCCGAGAGGATTATTCCCGGAATGTTCCGCATTCGTCGGGTCACTCATCGCGTTGCAGCAGTTACTTTCGATTCATTGTTAGTGAACCACACCGAAGCTCTCAAGCCTGGTCGGAGCTTCCCTTCGGAATTGTCGATGTCTAGAAAGACTCGAACTTGTGAATTGATCGGATTGACTTCGGGGCTAATGAAAACCAGCTTTGCTTTGGATTGTATTTTCTTACCAGCAAGCATGATCTCGACTTGTGCTTCGCGATTGAGCAAAGCGTTGTCGGCTTGCTCAGCCTTTAAGAATCCTTCGATCCTTAGCCGATCGATTTCAACGATTCGGACAGCAACCGCGCCTGGCTCGACCCATTCACCCGTTCGCTTCTCGATGGCTACAACCATTCCGGAAACCGGTGAACCAATAGTGTGCTTGCTCACCATATCGACCAATTGTTTATGCTCGATCTGACTTTTGGAATACTCGAGTTTCGCGATCTCTTTCGCGAATCTCGCCCTGGACACCTCCAGCTCAGCCCGATCGCGAACAAGTTTTAATCGCTCGACCTCAACGGCAGGATAGACATCGCTGACGACTTTGTTCGATTCCAATGCTCGATCATATTCGTTTTGTGCAACGGCAAAGTTCTTTTGTGCCAAATCGATGTCGATCGTGTTTTCAAGGTTCCGTTGAGCGACCTCTAAAGCAACTTTGGAGCGTTCAAGTTGCAGTTCGGTGCTTTTCGATTCAATCGTTCCTAGGGGTTCTCCAACCTTTACTCGCTCACCTTCACGGACGTGAACTTTACTTAGTACCCCGGCGACTTGAGCTGCGACAGAGGTTGTCTCTACGGTTTTCAGAACTGCTCCATCGACACTCAGCACGGCCAAAGTTGCAGAAGTATCTGCTGCGACTTCGGGTTGCAGACTGGGAGGCTCTAACGTCGAGGATTGAGCACGCGTTATGGATTCACCAGTTAAGTGACAGGCGAGTATTGCTGCCGCGATTCGCAACGATCTATTGAACATGAAACTCATCGTGGAGGGTCTTTCGAATCGGGGTTGATGGCAGTGGAGTGTCGTGTCGGGAGCCAGAATCGCTTTTGCAAGTACTCCACCAAAGGTCGACTCCATACATACCAAAGTGGCTGGTTACCGCATGGGATCTGCGCATAGGTCGTTGCATTTAACACGGGATGATCCATTCGCTCGCTTGCCAACGATGCGATCGCAGAGCGGTGTGCGCCGCGGGTTGGATGTGCAAGGACTTCGCTGCGAACAGAATCGATCGTTGCAGATTCCTTGTGTCCCGCAGAGCTCTCCAGTCCCCATCGGATTGCGATTGGACCGTCTTGCAGCTTCTGCTCGACATATCCACTTTCTCGATCAGGGATCGACAATCGAAGTTGCCATGGGCCATCTGTAGCTGCGACGCGAAACAAAGTTTCACCGCGTCGGAGAGGACGATTGCGAAGTTCCCGCTCGATATCACTAGCGATGACGACACCGTCTAATGGAGATCGAATCAGTAAGTCTGTTCGTTCCTTCTCCAGAAAACGCAACTTGTCGTCCGCTTGGGATCGCTGCGCTTCGATCAATTTCAATTCCGAGGACAACCGAATCTGATTTGCGACGTCCGATGTGTTGCTCGAGAGTTGGTTGACTGCTATGCGCAACCCGTCACGCTTTTCTTCTAGCGCCCGAATCTGACCGAGTACTTCTTCGATCTGGATATTCAAACTAGGTGAGACTAACTGGAGCAACGGTTGCGAGAGCTTAACCGCATCCCCGTCGTTGACGAACAAGGAGTCGATCAAGCTATCGGTAGGGGAGTGTACAAACCGTTGCTCAACCGGCTCGAGAACACCTTCGACCGATATCTCAAGAGGATATGGAATGAATGCTAGTCCGATTGCCAAAGCACCAACTGCTGATGCGATAAGCGAACGAGAGAAGACGCTTCGTCTATTGGCTTTGACGTTACTATCACTCCCCGCACGGCTCATCGCACGTCCGCGAGTCTTTTCAGGAACACTCAGCCACCGCCGCTGTTGCATCCAAGCTTGTTGGATTACCGGCATCACCATCGCGAGACCTTGAACGCGATCGACCACTCCTACTTTGGATCCCCATTCAATGAGCAAACGATATTGCGGGAGATCGCGATGGTCTTGTTTCGGATCGCGCTGTGCATCCCCATGGGAATCATTCTGAGAACCTTGGGCATTCGTCCCTAAAGGCACATACAAAGCGACACCTTGGTTCTCTGACGCAAGGCTTTGGGTGTCCCGTTCGACCCATTGCGGGTGACTTGATGAAGAGAGGGACGAAATGATTTGTTCTAGATTTTGGACAACCTGTGATGCCGGATCGATCTGCGAGGTACCGCTGCAAGAGATCATCTTACCTTGATCAAACAACGCTACTCGATCTGCTTGCATGCTCTCGCGTAACGTCTCGACAAAGATTCGATCGGCGCCCGCTAGGCTTGTGGATGAACCGATCTCTGCCGTGCGAGGTAGCACGGATCGGACGAGTCCACTGCGACGCGAGGATTCGACAACCAGTTCTCGCATTTCCGCCAGTTCGCCAAACGCGTTTAGCAAGTTCAGGATTCTAGTTGAGTGCTGTTGAGAATCTTCGTTGGTCGTTCGAACCGCTAAGACCAACGATGGATTGTTTCGGGGAATCTCATACGAGAGCCACTGAGTTGCTCGCTGGTTTGATTGGGAATTGAGTTCAGCGATGTCGGAGTCGGACACGGCGCCCCGTTTCATCAGAACCATAGAAGGGGACTGAGTCGTGGTGATCGCAATCCCTGATGGGCCGATCAAGGCTTCGATAGCATCGAGCAAATAGGGATAGAAGCGGTAATCCGGATCCCCTTTGCGGGCGATACCTTCGAGTTCGTCGAGAATGGAGTCCGTCTTGGCATGGGAAAACGTGGTCATCTCGGAATGATATCAAATCGCCAGTGGAACAGGATTGAGCGGTTGGAATGCGAAGGCTTTGGCTTGGGGGTTTTCGCAAGATTCTTATGTCGAACCCTGCACTATGTATGAAGCTTAACGAGTTTTTCGGTCGAAACAGTCCGTAGTGTTGTAATGAATGTAGGGATACATTGAAAAATGAAGACATCCGACCCAAAATTCGAAGCTCGCATTCGAGTCGCTCCGAGGCTTGGGGTGGTATCACGGCATATTTTGAGCCGTAGTCTATTTGCGGCGTCGCTTGCCAGCAGTCTTGCACTTCCAATCATTTCCGGTGGATGTTCGAGAAGCAAGTCTTTCAAGGCGGGGAATGTTGCAGCTTCTGGAAGTCCTGCTGCCTATATTGCCCAGTTGGAACGCTCGGACCCTTTGAAGAGCGAATGCATGCCCGAGTATCGGGAAGCGACAGGGCCGATGGAACTCGACGTCAGCGCTCTGACGCCAGAACGCATGAGGGCGATGTCGTTACAAGATTGTATCGCTTACGCGGTTTCGAATTCCAAGTTGATGCGTGACTTGGGTGTAACCGTCTTGCGATCACCTCAAGCTTTATCCACAACGATGGATCCGGCGGTGGTTTATACCGATCCAAGGATCGGTGAAGAGGCCGCGCTGAGTGCTTTTGATGCGAACTTTTTTGCTTCAAGCACCTACGACAACAACGACCGTGGTTACAACAATAATTTCTTTGGCCGAAACGGTCAGTTTCGCCAGGATCTGAGTACGACACAAGTCGGCGTAAGTAAGCGGACCGCTTCGGGGGCTTTAGCAACCCTTCGAGACGTGACTGTCTTTGATCGCAACAATCAGCAGTCGAATCGATTCGGGCCTTATACTTGGGATACGTTTCTTGAAGCCCAAGTCCGTCAGCCTTTGATGCTAGGAGCGGGTTCCGAGTTCAATCGAATTGCCGGTCCGGGAGCGGTTCCGGGTCAGCTCAACGGTGTGCTCTTAGCGCGTGTTCGAACCGACATCAGTTTGATCGATTTCGAGCGATCTGTCCGCGATTTCGTCGCCGATGTCGAGAACGCTTACTGGGATCTATATTTCGCTTACCGAGACCTTGAATCCAAGACGGAAGCTCGCAACAAAGCTTACGTCACTTACGAGTCGATCAAGGCTCGCGACCAGCAGGGTGTTGTTGGGAACAATCAAGCCTTAGAGCAGTTCTGGCGATTTGAAGCTGACGTAGTCGACTCGCTCAATGGTCGAACGATCGATGGTACGCGTACCAATAACGGTTCCACCGGTGGATCATTCCGCGGAACGGGTGGCTTGCGCATCTGTGAAAGACGCTTGCGACTGCTTCTTGGGATGCCCATCAACGACGCTCAATTGATTCATCCAACGGATCAACCGAGTATTGCCGAAATCGAGTTCGATTGGGAAACTTCGATTTCAGAAGCGATGGCTCACCGCGAGGAGCTTCGTCGGCAACGCTGGGTGATCAAGCAGCGCGAGTTGGAGTTGATTGCGAATCGCAATTTCCTCAAGCCGCAATTTGATGCGGTCGCAGCGTATCGGATTCGTGGGTTCGATAGTCAATTCAATACACCGCTCGATAATGACTTTCAAGAATGGTCGCTTGGACTCGATTACTTGAAACCGATCGGTTACCGGCGAGGCAATGCGGCTCTGAGGAACACCCAGCTTTCACTCGCAAGGGAATCTCAGATCCTGCTTGAACAAGAACGAGCCGTTCACTTCGGCTTGAGCAATGCGATCAACGAGAGTTATCGCGCTTACCGAAACCTCGAGATTCAAAAACAACGCCTTGAAGCCGTTGTTGAACAAATCAATGCGCTGAAGGAACGAATGAAAGAAGCTCGAGTCGAGCAGGTCTTCGTCTTGCTCGAAGCGCAGCGGCGAGGGCTCGATGCGTTGATACGTTACCATCAGTCCGCTGTTGAGTATCAGCTATCAATCCGTAACGTTCACCTTGAGCGCGGCACTCTATTGCCGTATTGCAAGGTGTTCCTCAACGAATCGGCGTCTTCGGATTTCATGGCAAGCGAGGGGATCTCGAGAATAGCCATGCACAGCAATCAGTCCACACCGCCACAACGCGATGTGGTGATAGGAAACCAAGCTGGGATTCCAACAGTTCCGATGATCAACGCAAATCCATTGCCTGCTGGTATTCAATCACCTGACACGACATCGCTCGACTTGCCGGCATCTACAGTGCTTCCGGAAACCCAGGGTGTGTTACCAGTAGCACTACCAGGGGATGGTCTGGAAACCAGCATCAACCAATAAAGTCGAATATCGCGGGCGTACGATCGCATAGGTGGTCTTGCTCATACCGTGAGGAATCAAGATTCCGAAGACCTCGTTAGGAATCCACTGGCACAGTTGGCTTTCTGTTTTGCCACCGATGAACATCATCATCAAGCTGGGTTCGTACCACGGAAAGTTTCCAGGTGAATCTGAGAAACTAGTTCCGTTGCCTCCGACACCCGAAGCGGAATTGGTCTGAAACAGCGACTTCATTCCCACATGAAGTTGGCGCAAGATACCTTCGGGATTGACCGATGTTTCCGTGAGTAAAATCATCAGGCTATCGTAGGATGCAAGTCGATTGCCCCATCGAGCCTGGCAAGACTCCAACCAGGGTTTTCTCGCGATGGCTACCGGTGAGCAGCGTGATTGCAGATCCAATCCTGGATAAACAGGATACCAAGGAAGGCTTGTTGGGTTATCAACTCCGAGCTTTGCAAAGTTAGCAATCGCGAAGAAACTGAAATTCCCGAGGAGTCCTTCGTGAAAGAAGATCGAACCGCCGCCTAAACCTGTCGGTCTACAGTAAAGACGCTTGAACCCGTCTCCAACCCCTTCTCTGCCACCCGTTAGCGACTCGCTTGATAAGGGATCGTTAGGTATTGGTCCGGTTGGTGGATGAAAGACTCGTAAGCACTGATCGGCGAAGATCGCTGAATGCAAGCAGTCGACGGAATTACTCTCGTGCGATCCGATTCCACTGTGCGAATTTAAATCGGAGTGATGGGATTGTTCACCAGGAGCGGTGCTGTATGCAGCGGATGAATTCCGATTTAATAAAGCGCTATTAGGACCGTTGAAGATCGAATTTCGTTTCATGGAGAGAGACGAACCCATTTGAGTCCCCCACTCTTCATGCGTATGTTCCCATGCAAGCTCGAAAATGCTTGTTCCGGCTTTTACTGTACTAGAGTGCGTTAGCGATAACTCAGAGATAGATTCGTCACGCACCCGCGTGCCGTTGCGGCTGTTCAAATCGCGAACCGAAAAGTCTTCTATTCGATTGACGACCTCAAAATGCTTTGAGGACATGTACTGGTCTTCGCAAGCTAGGTTCGCCGCACTCGTCCTTCCGACGACACATACCTCTCCTGGGCGCAGCACTACCCGTTCCCCTTTTTTGGGGCCATCGATAATGACCAGGATTAAGTTGCGTGGAGCTTGACTCAAGATGCTGTTGCCGGTCTCAAAAACAAACATGGATCATCACCAGTATGGTACGAACCATATTGAGAGTCCAGTTTCAACTTTTATTTCACAACTCTACAACCCGTTTCGCCTGGGTGCCCGTTAACTTGACATAATCGTACCATTTTCCGCAACCGCTAGTGCTCGGTGACGCTTACCTTCACTATCCTTAGGAAAACCGGTAAAAAACTCAAATCGATGGCAATCGCATCAACCGATAAAAACGATGAAGACCAATCGCATCCATAAACGGCAATATTGCCGAATCCATGCGGCAATTCTCTAGCATTATCCCATACCCAATCATCGCGGACGACTTAATGATGAATGACCCGCTTCTATCGTCTTTGCGAACAACCTTAGGGGTATCCCTTTCACTCGTGGGCTCTATTTCCTCGGGACTTGCTCAAGAACCTGTCGTGGCGAAGGCTTCGAGGTTCATTCCATTGCCTTCCGTTCTCGGCGCTACAAATAACACCCCTGCGGGTGCTGAAGCTACCGTCAAAGTAGTGGAAGCTTCCGCTGCAACTATCCAACCAGCAACTGCTATTTCGTTCACCCCTCTGCCGAGTCTGCCTCGCCCAAAACCTCCAACCTTAGAGGCTCCCGGTGATGCTTCTGGAGAGGCTCCAAATGCCACTCCCAAAAGCCCAACCCGTACAATCGGAAGCGATGCACCTTTGGAATTGCTCTCCATGGAAGGGATCAAAAACCTCAATAAACCGGTAAACCCTGCCGAAATCTTTCAACGACTCGACATCCGTCGCGTGGTTAAAAACCCAGATTCCGTATCGAAGCTTTTGGACAATAAAGCTGTTGCGACCACTCCAATGCAAGCCCAAGATCCTCGCGATTATGGACTGTGGGGAGCCACCTCGCTGCCCTGGAATTCACCTGCGTTTTCTCATAACCCACTCTATTTCGAGCAAGTCAACCTCGAACGCTACGGCATAGGATATCCTCGCCCACTGAACGCGCTGGTCTCCGGTTCGAGATTCTTTATCGATGCTACGTTGCTCCCTGTCCACATGCTTCAATCCCCCCCGCACGGGTGCACATCCACACTGGGATTCCTAAGACCGGGGAATTGCAACCCAGCATACAAAACTCACCCGTAAAACCATTACAACCAATTTTCCCTCCATCAGGCAACTTTTTTCGCTCATCGTTATCAAACGAATATCCAGTCCAATCTCATTAGTACGTCCAGAATATCGTTGAACCATTCTAGCTCGCCCTAAAATGGTATCAGCGTCCCGGGCTGGCAGCACCACCGCTTCGCCCAATCCGTTTCTGGTTTTACGTCGACTGGATGCCTGCCATGTTCAAGGCTTTTTCAAAGCTGGCTACTGATTCCCTCGCGAAACTTGCTAGCCAGCAACTCCGTAAACTTCGACGCAAAGCGTTCGAGGCAGAAATCGCCCAAGGCTTCCAACGACTTGAACCCCGACGCGTCCTAACTGTCCAAGCCATCTTCGATCCGGGTCTAGGATCTCTATCCGTCGACATCACGGCCGGGGGAAATACTCAGGCAACCCTCGCCGGACTCGATGCTTCCCAATTCTTCGTAGATACTGACGGGAACGCCCAATTCGACCTCGGTGTCGATCTCCTCGGCGATAAATCCTTGCTCCGCTCCCTGGCGGTCAATGGAACCTCCTCCCCCCTGGGTAATCTTGGCGAATTCATCTGGAATGACCAGTTCCAGTCGAATTGGGCACTAGACCAAGTTTCTATCAACAACCTCAACACCATAACACTCGACGTTCTCGGCCAAACTCCCGTTGCTCAGGATGCCCTACTCTCAGCCTCGAACTCGATCCAGTTGATCAATTTCTCCGTCGCAGGGGAACTAAATGTCTCTAGCGTTGGCGGATCAGTCTTAATCGATCACCTTCAATCCGATTCGCTCGTGGTTGTCGCGAACTCGGATATCCTTCAAGCCGACTCTAACCCAAACGACTTCGACATCTATTCGAATCACACAACGCTGATCTCCCAGAATGGCTCTATCGATGCGTCCGTCCAAGGTGATTCGCTCGACGCCCAAGCTCAGGGCATAATCTCCTTGAAGACGGATATCAACGGCCTTACAGCCACCTCCGCAAGCGATATCTTCGTCAATGAAGCGAACGGTATCATCATCGAGCAACTGCTCACTACCTCCAATGGCTCTATCAAAGTTCTCAGCCTCACTGGAGATATTGTCGTCGATTCTCAAGTACCCGATACAAACGCTATCACAGCGAACGGGTCAGGAGATATCCTGCTACAAACGCTCAACAGCGGCACTGTTGTCTTGAACAGCACAGTCGCCACAGGCAGCGGCAACATCACTCTTGCTGCAAACGATTCCATGGTGATCGGTGATTATCTGCGAACCGCTGCTCCGGGTTCGATCTTCGTTCGTTCGGGTGGTTCGGTCTCGACCGGCGATGGTGGACTGAGCACCAACAACGCGAACCTCGCCTTGTTCGCTGCCGGTGATATTTCCCTGGGAGCGATCAACGCCGGAACAGGAAACGTTTACCTTGATGCAACAGGAAGCATCGCACGCATCACCCCAGGTAAAGACGAGATCAACATCACGGCCTCAACTGCGACGCTCATTGCAGGTGTAAAGATCGGGGACGCTGACCCCACCAACATCGTCAACGATTACAACTTCAATGCAATCACGACGAACGTCGCGACCCTTGCCGCACGCAGCGCGACGGGGATCTACATCTTCGAACAAACTGGAGTTACCGTAGATCGTATCAATACCAGTATCGCCGAAGTCCATTTCAACTCGACGACTACCAACCTCTCAACGAGTACTGAAGATCTGGTTACAACCAATCAAGGCCCCATCAAGCTTCTAAGTCTCCAAGGAGATATCGTTATCAACCCAGGGACTTTGGGATCTCCTGGCGTTAATGCAAGTGGTGCGGGAGATGTATTGCTTCAGACCGGATTAAGCGGAACGCTGATTGCCAATGCAGACATCGTTTCGGGTTCCGGCGACATCAACATCGTTACCCGAGGAGATCTTGCGATTGGCGATCGCCTCAAGACCATTGCGCCGGGGACCATTTACTTGAGCTCCCAAGGATCCGTTTCGATCTCCTCGATGAACATCCAAGGTGTTGAACTTGGGGTATCTGCCAACGACGACATACTCGTCGGTCAGATCGACGCTGGAAACGCAAAAGTTTGGTTAAGCTCGGCTGCGAATATCTTCGACAGCGACAACTTCAACTCCACGATCAACATCACCGCCTCGGCAGCTATCCTTCGAGCAAGCGAAAAGATCGGTAACTCGGGCGTAGGCACTTCGAATTCTCGTGCGATCACTACCCGCGTCGAAACACTTTCGGCCAACGCGGATAATGGCATCTATCTTCAAGAACAAGATGGCCTAAGTATCGATCGCGTGACAAGCACCGTACAACGAGTGTACTTCAACTCGA
>JBJONT010000123.1:0-9100 GCA_046051705.1 Planctomycetota bacterium
GCCGCGAGCGACAACGCCCCGTGGTAGATGATCCCCAGCAACATCGCCGAAGCTCTGAGAGCATCGAGATCATGACGCCTCGGATCGCGCGGTTTCTCAGCCGGAGCCGTCGGCGTAGGGAATGGCGCGGTATTCGAGGTAGATAATGAGGATTCCGTGGTCCCGGGAAGAGATGCAGTCATGGAATGGCAAAGCTAGATAAATGACGAGTGGTTTTGACGAATGTTAGCATGTTAGCAGATCGTATTGATTTGTGACACTAAGTAGGGGTTAGGGGGCAGTCGGACAAGTCAGACAAGTCAGACAGGTCAGACAGGTCAGACAGGTCAGACAGGTCAGACAGGTCAGACAGTCAGACAAGTCAGACAAGTCAGACAGGTCAGACAGGTCGAATAGGTCACATGGGTCACATGAGTCTCCTGACCCCTGACTCTGACCTATTCCGTAGCTTCGCGAAGCACTCGGAGGGCATTGCCGTAGAGGACCTTATGAATGGCTTCTTCGTCATAACCGCGACGCAACAATAGTTCGGTGATCACCGGATACTTCGAAACATCTTCCATGCCGACGGGAAGTTTGGTTACACCATCGAAGTCCGATCCCAAACCAACGTGATCGATCCCCGCGACTTTGATGACATGCTCGATATGATCGATCAATATTTCAGCGTTCCCCGCTGGGTAAGGATTCTTCACTTGCCACTGTTTGATCTCCCGTTCTTGGGATTCTTTGTCGCCAGGATACTTTGCTTTGAGCGTCTTCCTGAGTTCTGTAAGTTCCATCAACTGCTTGGCTGATTCCGGAACTACGAATCCCGAGAAGAAATTGATCATGACGACTCCACCGTTCTTCGGTAACGCTTCGAGCACGTCATCGGGTACATTGCGGGGATGTTCTGCTAATGCTCTTGCCGAAGAGTGGGAGAAAATCACGGGGGCTGTTGAGACTCTCAGCGCATCGTGCATGGTCGCTGGCGAGACGTGCGAAATGTCTACGAGCATTCCAAGTCGATTCATTTCGCGGACGACTTCTTCGCCGAACTCACTCAGTCCATCGTTGCGTGCAACATCGGTTGCGGAGTCTGCCCACTCGAGCGTTTCGCTATGGGTAAGAGTCATGTATCGCGCACCGGCAGCATACAGTTGCCGAAGCTTTCCGATCGATCCTTCGATGCTGTGTCCACCTTCCATTCCTATCAGGGAAGCGATCTTTCCTTCTGCGCGGATGCGATCGACATCCTTACCGTTTAGTGCGAGTGCAAAGGTGTCGGGATAAAGGGCGATCATGCGATGAACAAGATCGATTTGTTCCTTGGTGGTCTGGAATGCGTTTCCCGCTGCGATCGTATCGACCGGAACGAATACCGACCAAAACTGTGCGCCGACGTTCCCCGCTCTGAGCCTTGGAATATCGGTATGTAGACTCGGTTGCGGTTTCGCTATGTCGATGTCATCAAATAGCTTCGGCGCTTTGGCTCGCAGCTCCCAAGGCAAGTCGTTGTGTCCGTCGAACACGTACCCTTGTGCATGAATCTCCGCCGCACGCCTCGATACTTGATATCGGTTGTCTTGGCTTTGGGCTGATCGCGCGCTCAATAGGGCGATCGCAAGTGCGCTCGCTACAACCTTCAACCAAAGCCCTGTTCTGTGTGTCGATACAAGCTTTCGGCGGGACCAAGCGTCGAAGCTCAACAGGGGGAGATAGCCGGGCGAAGTTGCCATTTTCAAAATCGCCATATTGAAGGCCTTTCTGCGATGATCGAAGTGAAATGAGAATCGGGTAGCCGAGGGCAGTAATTTTAGTGCCTAAATTCCATCGTTCCGAATTGCGAGCCCCGTTTTCTCGAGGAAAGAGCTATTCCCAAGTCCGACCGTTAGTTTAGCATGAAGGAAGCGTTTTTCGTAATGATCACCAACAAGCGTTTTTGTTCTTCATGATTTCCGGTTTGGCTTATACCCTCTGTTCGCACGGTTCGCGCGGTTCGCATCGACAGCCGATATTTGCAGCTGGACTGCTCGATGTCGCTTGGCTGGACTACAACACGGCTTGGGTCGTCGTCGGCTGCGCAATGCTCGGCGGAGTCTGTGGCCTTCTGGGGGTGTTTTTGATGTTGCGGAAGCGGTCGCTAATCGCGGACGCGATCTGCCACGCTTCTCTTCCAGGAATCGCAATCGGATTCTTCGTAAGCCTGGCGCTTGGTGGTTCTGGCCGCGACCCGGTCTGGCTCTTGGTCGGTGCTGCAATCAGTGGGACGCTGGGAGCTTTAAGCGTAATGGGACTTCGGCATTGGACGACGCTCAAAGAAGATGCTGCGTTGGGAATCGTGCTGAGTGTTTTCTTTGCCTTTGGAATGGCCCTCTTGAGTCTCGTTCAGCAGACGGAATCGGGTAACGCCGCAGGGATCGAAGGCTTCCTGTATGGGAACACCGCTGGGATTATCGCACAAGACGCATTTTGGATCGCGATTCTGTGCGGAAGTGTAACGCTGATCTTGCTTTCGCTTCGCAAAGAAATGCAATTGCTGTGCTTCGACAGTTCTTATGCCGCATCCCAAGGCTGGCCGACCCTTGCGATGGACTTGCTCTTGATGGCATGCACGCTTTGGGTAGTTACGGTTGGAACAAGCATCGTAGGTGTGTTGCTGATCGTCGCTATGATTGTCATCCCACCCGCAGCAGCGAGGCTATGGTCAGATCGCCTGCACTGGAACTTGCTGATCAGCGCAATCATTGGAGTTGCTTCGGGAGTGATCGGTGCGATGAGCAGTTGGATGATCGAAGATCTTCCTTCCGGTGCTGCGATGGTTCTAACCGCAGCCGCGCTCTTCTCCGTCAGCTTGCTCTTAGCGAATCGGCGCGGGATCCTATGGCAATGGACCGAACAGTGGCGCATGCAGCGGCAGATTCAAGAAGAACACGTATTGCGAGGCATGTTTGAATCGCTTGAACAAGAAAACCTAGCACCCTCGCTGCACGGCTCGGTACGTTCACAGCCAGTTGCTAAAACCCGAATCGCAAGTTCGCTAGGGTGGGATTCTCGCACGATCGAACAAGTCCTCCGTCGCTTGGTCCGCTTGGGCTGGATCCATGATCGAGGGGATCAAACCGTTACCCTGAGTGTTTCAGGAATTCAGCAATCCCATCGTGCCGTCCGACGCCATCGATTGCTTGAACTCTACTTTTCACATTGGGCCGATCTTAGCCCCGATGCGATCGATCGCTGTGCGGACTACACGGAGCACGCCCTCGATGATGAGCTTCTCGCACGACTCGAACGCGATGCGATGGAGCTCGGTAACCGCGTCGATCTTCCTCCTAGCATCCATCCTGTGCGTTAACTTCTTCTGTATTGACCTTCACACGCTTTGTAGGATTCTCATTGTGAATTCGGTATCTCCAATGCTTCGACTACCCAAGCTGTTTGCAGTTGCCGTAGCGTTTGTATGCAACTTGACTATTGCACACCTACCGATAGGAATTTCATGGCGAGATCAAATAGCAGCGCAGGAAGCGGTGCGAAGCGATGAAGCCCCAAAAAAGCCCGCGATAACTGCGCAGCCTGAGGCTACCGCGAAGCCTAATAACACTGCAAAGTCCGAGGGTAATCAGGAACCTGAACTTGCAAGACTGCAAATTCTTAATGGTTCAGGAAAGAAGGTCGAAATCTATCGCCTTATTGGAGTAGTGACGGACGGAGATGGGATTGATGGTGAAGGGAATGATGGAGAAGGGAATCGTGAGCTGGTAGCAGTTGTTGAACCTGATAAGAACAAGATGGTTCGAACGCGAATAGGAGAGAAGATAACAGTAGTGGAGCCGGAGTCTCAATCGCAGAGCGTCGTTACCTGTGTGGTGCCGGTCCAAGGATACCGAGTGGGTGGGATTCCCGAGTGCTATACGCAGCGGACCGATGCGCAGGGATTCCCGATCGTCGCGACGGCAAACGTTTCACCGTATGCACTTAAAGAGGCGGTGTACTTGGTCGATCAAATGCTTGCGCATCGCCCTGATATACGTACTGCGATGATTCAAAGTGGTGCGCGGCTATGCATCATCGGCTGGAACGAGTTCACAACGGATCTTCCCGAGTGGGATTGGCTTGCACGAAACCCGTTACCGGACTATCCGGGGATCTCCCCTAAAGACTTCTATGATGCACGCGCTCGCGGGATGGGAGGAAGTCTCTTCGATCCTTTTTGTTCGTGTGGCGAAGAGAACTTGCTCTGTTATCCGGGCGATCCTTACTCGACGGAGAACATTCTGATTCATGAGTTCGCTCATAACATTCACTTGCGCGGACTCGTCAACGTGGATCCGACTTTCGACAATCGATTGAAGAAGGCTTATGAATCCGCGATGGAGCAAGGGTTATGGAAGAGCAAATACGCCAGTGTCAGTTATCACGAGTATTTCGCCGAAGGGGTTCAGTCTTGGTTTGATAACAATCGAGAAAACGATCACGACCATAATCACGTCAACACAAGGCAGGAGCTTATCGAGTACGATCCTGGGCTTGCGGATCTTTGTAAGGAGGTGTTTGGTGAAACTCAGTTGCGTTATACGAAGCCGCAAACGCGACTGAGCGATCATCTCTCCGGATACGATCCATCGACGGCTCCGACGTTCGTTTGGCCGGAGAGGATCAAGCATGCGCAGAGGGAGATCCTTCGTCGTGCGCAATCGCGATGAGGATTGTTCGTAGCGGTGCGAGGGGCCTTGGAGTTGCTTTAATTTCCGCAATAGAAAACGCGCTCGACGTTCAATTTGTTGTTGAGCACAAGCACATCGGAGCGTTTTCCTTTTTCGAGACTTCCGCGTGACTCAGCGATACCGGTTCTTTCCGCTGGCGTGAGGGTTGCCATTCGTACGATTTCGTGCAACGGAATCTTGGTGACTTTCGCCATGTGCCGCACGCAGTGATCCAGAGCGACGACAGAGCTAGCTAGTCCGCCTGTGGGGTTCAGTCCTACTTTACCCGTGCTCTCGATCCAAACTTCTTCTTTGGGATCCCCGAAGGTGTATTGTCCTGGTGGCATATCGAGTGCTCGGCTAGTGTCGCTGACCAACGCCAACATTTTCGAACCTTTGATTTGCCAAGCGAACTGTAGAAGTTCGGGAGCAAGGTGAAATCCATCGGCGATAACTTCTGTGCTCATCGTCGAGTTTGCGAGAACGAATTCCGCCATGCTACCTTGCATGGGAGATCCGAGTCGAGCTCGGACAGATGGGACGGAGGACATTGCGCACCAGAAGTGATCGACGTGTGACATACCAAGTTTATGGGCGGCGGCCATTTCGCTCCAGCTTGCATCGGAGTGACCGCAGGTGATCAAGCATCCACGTTTGTTTGCAGCGCGGTAGAAAGCGTCTGCGCCGGGTAATTCAGCGGCGCATGTTGCGATGCGGATCCAGCCAGTTTTAAAGTAGCTTTCGAATTCATCGCGTTCAGGGGTACGGCAACCTGTCTTTTTATGGCATCCTGATTTCTCGGGGAGAAAGTAGGGTCCATATAGGTGGACACCTTCCAATGTTGGTAATCCGTTGTCGTTGGCTTTTGATGCATCAGCAACGGCTTGGATCATTTTCATGATCGACGTTTGAGAGCCTGTTGTGGTTGTTGGAAACATGGTGGTTGTACCGTGTTTGAGGTGTGCTCGTGCGGCGGTTTCGATTGCTTGTTGCGTACCATCCATGAAATCTGCTCCGGCACCACCGTGCACATGGATATCGATCCAACCTGGGGAGAGATATTTGCCCGTCACATCGATTACTTCAAGACCCTTTGGGAGTTGTTTGGGGGCTTTTCCGACACGAGTAAGTAACCCGCGAGTGAACTCGATGTAACTGTTTTCTAGAAGTCGGTCCGGTAGGATCGCTGTTGCGCCGACTAAGGCAAATCGCGTGGTGTTTTCAGTGGTCGTTCGAGTAAGGAGGGGTTTCATAAGGACCTGTATGAGTGGTTCAGATAGGGTTCGGATTCGATGCGTGTGGAAGCTTTATCTTAATTGATAATCGCGATTCCAAATGGGTAGGATCGAGGGAAGCGGTAACAGGTTGCCGTGAGCTGTTTTTCGTCGCATGAAGAGGGTTATGTTGTTCGGTTCATCGCCATGGGAAATTTGCGTCGGAAAAAAGTTCAAAAAAATTATGAACCAAATCCAACTAAAAAATTCAGTTCTTTTCTAGAATCGCACAAGTGCTCACAAGGGCAATTCGCTGGCCAGCGAACGAGGGCTAAGTCCCTCAAAACCAACTAAGGAAACCTCCGCGATCGTCGCGGAGGTGCGGAGTCGTATACGCCCGATTCCTAAAACCAAAGGAGGGTTACTGATGTTTCCAATCAGTGCTGGTCCGTCGCATTTCCAACGCAATCCTCACAGAAAATCCAATCGCAAACAGTTTCGCAGGGTTCTATTCGAATCCCTCGAAGCGCGGCATTTGATGACCGGCTTGCCACCGATGTCCCCAGCTACCGATCCACCGGTAGGTCCACCGGTAACGTTCCCCCCGTTAGCATCCCCACCGTCGACGTTCCCACCGGTGATAACGCCACCGAGCTCTACGCCACCGAGCTCTACGCCACCGAGCTCTACACCACCTAGCTCTACACCACCTAGCTCTACACCACCGAGGATCATGCCCCCTTTGAGTGATCTTGGTGGAATCTACGGGCCTCGCGAATTGGTATGGATCTCTGATTTTGATCCAACGATCGAAGGAGGTGTGCCGGGACGTATACGGATCGAGCGAACAAATTCGACACCTCCACTAGAAGTGATGTGGAGCATTCTCCGCACGTCCACCGCACAACAAAAGATCGACTACTACCCACCGAACCCGATAGTCAAGTTCGCTCCCGGCGAGACCTATATCGACGTTTTCTTCCCTGTGATCGATGATCCTATTCCTGAGTCAACGGAATTGATTCAAATCGTTCTAAGTGATACGTCCCGTTTAGGAACGTGGGTGTCCTCGGATGTCGCACCTCTCCAGATCAGCGATAACGATGTTGCGAATCGAGGAACCTTTGTTGAATGGATTGATTTCGTCGATGGGGAAGAGGGTTCACGCAATGCCGTTATTCGTGCGCGGCGAACCGGTCCGCTTGATAGCGAATTGCTGGTCTCATACGAAATTCAATCTCCATCCACACTTAGCCTCGAAAAAGACCTTCGATTTCAGCGAGGTGAGGTTGACTTAAAGAACCGGACGGGCGTACTGCGATTTACCCCCGGTGCAGCTTTAGCGAGCAGTCCGTGGATCGTTGTTGATGATGAGTTGGCAGAAGCGACCGAGTGGTGCGATTTGCAATTGGTAGAACCATCCGATGCTACTTATCGTTTAGCGGGCCGCCGAAAGCAGACCCTAAGCTTGCTCGACAATGACTTCGAGGAACCGGGGAGTGATCCTGGCAATAGCGATGGAAGAAAAGTTGCTGGCCCCACCATCAGCAAAGTGGTACTACGTTCCGATACAGGTGCATCGCAGACAGATCGTATCACCTTCGATGAGTCCTTGATTGTCTCCTACTCGGGGGATTGGGTCGGTGGAACCCTGATCAGCGAATTCGATTGGACGGGAGATGGCGTTCCTGATTTTTCGACGACGCACGAGCAACTGCCCGGAGACTTGGCGATCAATCCAAGGGATATCCATCCTGAGCTTGCGAATCAACTCGGCCCTCGCGCCGTCCACTTTCGTACGCGTTTGCTGAGCGATCAAGGTAAGGAGGTTCAATCGGGAGATTGGAAAACGTTTGCGTACTATGTCGTCGAAGATCCAGATGCTGGTCCGGTACGTTTGAGCAATCTGCGGCTGCGGATTGACACGGGGCGTGTCGGGGATCACATCACCTCTGATCCAACTGTTCTTGTTGATGTTCTTGGTGATTTCCATCCCGAGGATCCAGAATGGAACACGACTCTTATCGAATGGGATCACAGCGGGGATGGTGTACCAGATGCAGTCGTACCTTTACGAGATCACGAAACCGGTCTGTCGGACGACAACTCAGCTTCGGGTCGCTGCATTGAATACGATCCACGCATCATCGACGAGCATTACAGCGATTCGAGCGGTAAGAAAATCATTCGTGCGCGATTGATCGATGATCGAACAGGGGAGCGACTGACGAACTGGATCGCTTATGAATTCACACTTCTTGATATACCCTCGAGTTCTTGGGCGGTCGAATCGATCGAACTTGAAACTTCGCAAGATGCTTTCTCAGGGACGAAATCAGGTACGGTGCTAGGAAGATTGAGTCATCCTCAATGGAATCAGGACGACGGGGATTTTGGTTCTTTTTCGCCGAATAACCTCTCGGTCGTCGTCGATTGGGACGGTGATATGCAATTCGATGCGGTGCTACCGGTTGCTGACGATTTCACGTTTGAGCATGGGCTAGAAGACTTAGCGCCTGGAAGGCATTCTTTTGCATACCGCGCACAAGAGTGGGACTCTGAGAGTCAAACCTTGCGCTATGGTCCATGGCTGAACTATGCTTTTGATTGGAATCCTATCGAACCACTCATCATCGAGTCGATTGCGCTGCGAACGGAGTTGAACCAAGGATCCGAATCGGATTTGTTATCTGTAAAAACCACCAATGACCCAGCTGTCCTTATCGACATAGCTGAGTCGCTTCGTCATGGCCTGCAAGGTTATATCGATATCGATGTCTCGGGGGATGAGTCGCGTGGAGATCATTCAGGCCAAGGCGGTTCATCGATACATTCGATACCTATATCGAGCCAAGAGCGGATTACATTTATCAACCCCTCGATCGCACCTGGACTACAGCGATATTGGATTCGAACGAGAGTTTGCGATACAACGCGCGACTGGGAATCGGTAGGTGATTGGCAAGTTTTCGAGTGGCGTTATGAACCGCTTGAGGCACCGGGTGTGTCTCTCCGATTGCTCAGCGATGATGGAGTTTCCGAGTCAGATCGGATTACTTCAGTCTCCACGGTTGTCGGAAGAGTTTTAGGAGCGGTCGATTCGAATACCACGATCGAAGTGGATTTCGATGACTCGGCGATTGGCAATACTCGAATCCGACCGCTTGCGGACGGTTCCTTTGTAGTCCGAATTCCCAA
>JBJONT010000124.1:0-11713 GCA_046051705.1 Planctomycetota bacterium
CTCCATTGCGTTACGCGTTGCTCAACGCCGCGCAATTGACGCGAGTCGGTACGTTATCGAAGCCCAAGATGTTGTTTATCAAACGCGACGAAGCGACCTTCACTCGCGAATTAACCGATGCTCAACTTGAATCTGCTCGCCTCTACCCGGAGCTTGCCGAGATGTGCTCGATTCTTGCCGACGGAGAGAAGTTTCGCGGTCGTGAAACCTCTCCAAGGTGGCTTGCGAGTTTTGAATTGTCTTATGGAACGGCGTTAGCGGCAAAGATTCGAGCGGAGTCCTATAACGCGATGTTGGCCAAAGCCAAGCGTGGGATGAACTTTGAGAAGCCCGAGAATAACACTTGGAATTTGCGACCGAGCGACAAAGTGAATGTCGACAGCAAGCTTGAGAAAGAAGCGAAGTTGGCCAAGGATCTGTTGCAGAGCGTCGTCGAGAAGCACGCAGGGACTCCTTGGGGAATTCTCGCTGGTCGCGAGTTAGATCACCCGATCGGTTGGGAATGGGTCGAGTCCTTTACGGATTTGAATCCGCCACCGAGAAACAATAACAATCCACCACCACCCCCTCCCCCTCCTCCGCCGATGCCTGAGGATGATAAGGCTAGGATGTTAAAGCCACCGCCACCGAAGCGACCTTTGAAGAAGGTTTAGCCAGAATAGGTTGATCTATCGTATGGACAAGATCCGTCAGCAGGTTGCCATCGCTTCGAGGAGGTTGTTTCTCCAGTCTTGGCTTGGCTGGTTGAATTGGGCGGTATTGTTTTCGTTTGCCGCCGCGTTCGTTTTGTTGTTGTTACCCAAGCTGGTTGCGATCAAGAATTTGCCAGATGGGTGGGAAACGATTTGTTGGGTGGGGGCGGGGATTGTATCTGTGTTGGCAGCATCGCTAGCAGCTTGGGCGAAGCGTCCGAGTGCATTGCATGCGGCGGTTGAGATCGATCGCAGATACCGACTGAATGAGCGATGCTCCAGCGTGTTTTCGATTGGTGATCAAGAACGAGAATCGCCGGTTGGCCAAGCGCTTCTTGACGATGCTCAGCGGCAGTTAGAGCGGATTGATCTGCGCGATCATTTCCCGGTCAGGCCAGCTCCGCAGTGGGCTTGGGTAGTCCTTCCCGTGGCCGCATGTTTCGCTTTGTCGTGGGTACCGGATGTCAGTTCCGAGGCGAAAGGTGCTTTGGCGCAGAAGCGAAAGAGCGATCCTTTAGTAACGGTCAAGAACGCCACAGAACCGATCCTTAAGACCTTGCAAAAGAAAATTGAGCAAGCGGCTGAGAATGGAGATCAAGAGGCAGCCGAAGAGTTCAAGCGGTTACAGCAGCAGGTGCAAAAGTTGCAGAATGATCCGAATCCGGATCCGAAGAAGGTCATCGCCGACTTGAACGAAGTCAAAAAAGAGCTTCAGCAAAAGAAAGCATCCATTGGGGATTCCGAGGAGTTCAAAGAGTCGCTTGATAGTTTGAAGGATCTCGACAAGGGACCTGCGGAGAGCATGGCCAAGGCGATGCAAGACGGGGATTTCGAGCAAGCCAAGCAGGAGTTAGCTCAGTTAGCTGCGAAGATGTCTGAAGGGAAGTTAGATGCTGAGCAGACAAAACAACTGCAGAACCAGTTGGAGCAGCTTCGCGACGCGATGCGCGAGGCGAGGAATAAGCGGGAAGAGTTGCTCGATGATGCGAAGCGAGAGCTTGATGATGCGCAGCGTGAGGGGAACACGCAGAAGATCGCTAATCTCCGTAAAAAGATTGAGAAGCTCGAGGCTTCCGATCGGACTTCGCAATCCATGCAGAAGCTTGAGCAGCAGTTGAGCGATTTGGATCAAGCTCTCGAATCGGGAGACTCGCAGAAAGCGAGCGAGGCGATGGAGTCGATGCAAAGCGAATTTGAAAAGCTTGCGGAAGGCCAGTCGGCGGCCGACGAGTTAGAGGAGATGATCCGAGAGCTTGAGGGAGCTAAAGAGTCCTCGAAATGTCCCGAGTGTGATGGGGAGGGTTGTCCCGAATGCCAAGGTGGCAAGGAAGGGAGCAAGTCCAAGAGTGGGAATGGAAAGAAGGGGAGCAAGGACTCGAAGGGTAAAGATGGCAAGGGCAAGGACGGCAAGGGCAAAGACGGTAAAGATGGGGAGGGAGAAGAGGACGGCGAGGGCGATGGGGATAGCAATGGAGATGGAAAGGGGAAAGGGAAAAAGTCCGGTAGTGGCAAGGGTAAGAGCAAGGGGAAGGGCCAAGGAGGTGAAGGCGAGGGAGAAGGCGACGGAGAGGGTGAGGGGCGAGGAGTTGGGGATAGAGCGGAGAAGGAGACTGGGGTGAAGGAGTATGATGCGCAGGTGCGAGAGCAAATGCGTAAGGGGGAGACCGTCTCTGGTGGGGAGAGCAAGGGGCGCAATCGCAAGGGGATTTCGCGGGAGGAGTTGCAAGAGGCGGTTCGATCTTCGAAGCCTGACGCTCCCGACGCGATCGAAAATCTTGATTTACCGAAGGCTGCCCGCGAGCAGCTTCGCGAGTATTTTGACTCACTTCGAGACGGTAAATCGGCTGGCGGAGCGAAGTAGTGCGCTGGCGGGGGGCGGAGGGCCTCCGATTGTGAAAATCCGCAGAATTGGTATACTTTACGTTTTGGTTTCCAGGGGTCGTAGCACGTGTTGTTTCGACCTTGGATAGACCGCGAATAGTAACTTTGGATCAGAAACGAAGAACCCCGTGTCGACCGTTCCTCCTGATGATTTTGACCCCAATGATCCATCGAGTTTGCCTACATCTGACGGTGGTGGATCTGGCGAGCGGGTAATCGAAGAGCCCATCGAAGATGAGCTGCGCGACAGTTATCTAACGTATGCGATGAGCGTTATTGTCAGTCGCGCGTTGCCTGACGTTCGCGATGGTTTGAAGCCTAGTCAGCGCCGGATTCTAGTCGCAATGAACGACTTGAATCTCACGCCGGGAGCGGCGCGGGTCAAGTGTGCCAAGATCGCCGGTGATACGTCTGGGAACTATCACCCGCACGGTGAAGCCATCATTTATCCGACGTTGGTGCGGATGGCTCAAGAGTGGAACATGCGCCACGTGTTGATCGACAAGCAAGGGAACTTTGGGTCGATTGCAGGATTGCCTGCGGCGGCGATGCGGTATACCGAAGCTCGTCTGGCAGGTCCTGCCGCGATGATGCTTGAGGATTTGAAGCTTGATACGGTCGATTTTATTCCGACGTATGACGATCGGCGGAACGAGCCGGTTGTCTTGCCATCGAAGTTCCCGAATCTCTTGGTCAATGGAGCTCAGGGGATTGCGGTCGGGATGGCCACGAGTATTCCACCCCATAATTTGCGGGAGGTATGCAATGCGTTGGTCAAGGTGATCGATGATCCCGAGGTGTCGATACCCGAGTTGTGTGAGCTAGTGCCTGGTCCGGATTTCCCGACGGGCGGGATCATTTGCGGGCGGTACAACATACGCCAAGCGTACATGACCGGGCGTTCGACCATTGTGGTTCGCTCGCACGTGGATATTGTCGAAGAGGGGCGTAAGTCGCGGTTGATCGTGCGCGACATTCCTTTCCAGCAAGCACGTGATCGGGTGATTGAGAAGATTGCCGAGTTGGTTCGAACCGACAAGATTCGGGGCATTTCGGGGATTCGCGACGAGAGCGACTTGAAGGAACCGGTTCGGTTGGTGATCGAGATCAAACAGAACTCCGATCCGAATGTGGTTCTCAATCAGTTGTACCAGTTCTCGTCATTGCAAGAGACATTTTCGATCATCATGTTGGCGTTGGTCGACGGCAAGCCTCGGGAGTTGAATCTCAAGGAGTTGTTGCAGGAGTTCATTCGTCACCGGGTGGTGGTGATACGTCGCAGAACGCAGCACTTGTTGGGTGCGGCGAGAAAACGCAAGCACGTGATCGAAGGGTTGCTCTTAGCTCTTGCCGATATCGATCGAATCATCGCAATCATTCGTTCGAGTCGTACGCAAGCCGAAGCGAAAGAGAAGTTGATGGGGGTTGAGTGCCCAGCATCGATGATGCAACGTGCGTTGGGGGATCGCGGTTACGCCGACTTCCAACTTGAACGAGGCATTGCCGATATGTATCGGTTGACCAGCGTGCAGACCGATTCGATTTTGCGAATGACGCTCGGACAGCTCGCGGGGCTTGAGCAAGAAAAGCTCAGCCAAGAACATTCCGAAATTCTCGAGGAGATTGAAGGCTACCGCACGATCCTTGCGGATCCAGCGAAGATCTACGGCATCATCCGCGAGGATTTGGTTGAGATCGCCCGCAAGTACGGTACGGATCGCACCACCGAGATCTCCGATCAGGAGTTGGGTAACTACAACATGGAAGACCTCATCACTGAGGAGACCATGGTGGTTACGATTTCGCACCAAGGGTACATCAAGCGGTTGCCTGCTTCGGTGTACAAGTCACAAAAGCGTGGTGGCAAGGGTATCACAGGTTTGAAGGCGGAGGAGGAAGACCCCGTCGAGCACTTGTTCCTTGCAAGTACCCACGCTTATTTGTTGTTCTTTACCAATCAAGGCAAGGTGTATTGGCAAAAGGTTTGGGAGTTGCCGCAGATGAGTCGCGAGAGCAAAGGTCGCGCGATCGTCAACTTGCTGAATTTGACGCCGGAAGAAAAGATTCTCGATTGCGTACCAGTTCGCGATTTCAACTTGCCTGGTCACTTCTTGATGATGGCGACGAAGAAGGGGGTGATCAAGAAGACGCCGCTGGAAGCTTACAGTCGGCCGAAGAAGGGTGGGATTATCGCGATCAAACTTCGTGAAGACGATGAGTTGGTCGATGTGGTGATTACCAAGCCGAAAGACCAAATCGTATTGTCGACCGCTAATGGGATGGCCATACGATTTGCGGAGAACAATGCGAGGCCGATGGGTCGCAATACCTCGGGCGTTAAGGGGATTTCCCTTAAGAAGGGTGATCATGTCGTAGGGATGGTCGTTGCAGATCCCGCCGCGACGTTGCTAACGATTTGTCAGAACGGGTATGGCAAGCGAACATACTTCGGTCCAGGTGATGAGTTAGAGATCAAAGAGGAGTTAGCGACAGGGGAAGATGGTGTTCCGGTCGATGACGAGTCTGCATTGGATGCGGTTGCAGATGAAGTAGTGGTTGAAGATGAAGTAACTGAGGAAGCAGATGATAGTTCATCGGCGACTCGGTATCGAACTCAGCGGCGCGGTGGCAAGGGTGTCATTGACATCAAGACTTCCAAGCGAAATGGGCCGGTGGTTGGAACCGTTCCTGTGAATGATGGCGACGAGCTGATCATGATGACATCGCGGGGCAAGATTCAGCGGATTGCTGCGAGTGACATCAGCATCATCGGGCGCAATACGCAGGGTGTTCGGATCATGAGTCTCGATGAGAACGATACTTTAGCGGCTATTGTGCGAGTGCCGGCTGAGGATATCGATGCAGCGAGTGCTCAAGCGGCGGCACTTGCCGTCTCGTCCGATCCTAACGCTCGCGAAGCGACAGCAAGTTCCACAGATTTCTCCGGTGATTTCTCTGGTGAAGCAACTCCAAGCGACTCGGCAGGTCGGCCAGCGGATTCAACCGATGGCGAAGATGGAGAGAGTGCTTCGAACGACGATTCCCTATCGGATGAAGACGAGTAAGGTGAATGCCTTGCGGGAGCCGGAGGCTAGAGAATTGAGTGAGCGAGAGAGTATCGGTTCGTTGTTGGTGTTGGTATGCACCTACAACGAACGAGAGAACTTGCCCATTCTGATTCCCAAGATTGCCGAGGCGGTACCACAAGCAGACATCTTGATTGTTGACGATGGTTCGCCTGACGGAACGGCCAAGTGGGTTGAGCAAGAGCAGCAGCGCAGAAGCAATCTTCGGTTGATTGAGCGAACAGGCAAGCTTGGGCTCGGCTCGGCGATTCAAGTTGGCATGCAGTACGCGATTGAGCACGGATATAGCTGGATGCTCAACCTTGATGGGGACATGAGTCACGATCCTTCGGTGATTCCGTCGATGTTAGAGCTTGTGCCGCAAGTCGATTTAGTCATTGGTTCGCGGTATGTGGCTGGTGGTGGGTTGCAGGGGTGCTCGTGGCGCCGGGTATTTGTCAGCAAGATGGCGAATCGCTTGGCGCGTTGGATTGTGGGTTGGAAGATTGGCGATTGTTCGAGCGCTTATCGGCTGTATCGCGTAGCGAGTCTAAAGCAGATCGACTTATCGCAGATGCAAGAGCGAGGTTATGGATTTCTGGAGGAGATTCTCGCCCATTTCTTGAGGATTGGAGCGAGGGTCCAGGAGGTACCGATTGTGTACCATGAGCGAAGGTTGGGGGAATCTAAGATTTCGTTGCAGGAGGCACGTTCGGCCTTTTCGGCGTTGTTGCGGGCTTCGCGATTGCGGCGATCTATTCGGGATTGAGCGATTGTACGATTTGCATTCGAACGGGTAATTTCCTCGGAGAGGTAATTTCCTTCGACATAGGGCTGATTGCCCCTCGTAGAATTTGCCAGAATGTAGATAATTTCCGAAGGTTTTCAGCGAGAAAACGTTCTTGCAGCACGTGCACAAGGTTCAGCGAGCGCATGGCCATAACATATAAAGACAGCGGAGTTGATTTAGAGGTTTACGAAGAGTCCATGCAACGCTTACCCAAGCTGATGCATCGGACCTTTACTCCGCGGATCCTCCGCAATGACGGTGGGTTTGCAGGGTTGTGCGCTTTGGATTTTTCGCAGCCATTGTTTGCGAGGAACTACAAGCAACCTATTTTGGTCTCGGGTACCGATGGGGTGGGAACGAAGTTAAAGGTAGCCATAGGTGCGAAACGACATCGCACCATTGGGATCGATCTAGTTGCGATGTGTGTCAACGACGTTTTATGCACGGGGGCAGAACCGCTGTTCTTCCTCGATTACATCGCGATGGCAAAAGATGATCCTGGGTTGTTGGAAGATTTAGTGCATGGGATCTCCGATGGATGTGTCGATGCCGAATGCAGTTTGATCGGTGGTGAGACAGCGATCATGCCGGATCACTATCAAGTCGGAGACTATGAGCTTGCAGGTTTTTGTGTTGGTGTCGTTGACAAAAAAGACATGATCACCGGGAAAGAGATTCAACCCGGGGACGTGATTCTAGGGGTTAATTCATCCGGAATTCATAGCAATGGGTACAGTCTAGCTCGTAAAGCGATCTTCGAAGCGGGCAAACTCAAGCTCGACAGTTACGTACCCGAGTTGCAACAGACCGTTGCGGATGCTTTGCTTGAGCCAACATTGATTTATAGTCGGCTTACACGCACTGTGTTGAGTCACTACAAGGTCAAGAAAGTGGTTCATGGTTTGGCGCATATTACCGGAGGTGGATTGTTGGAGAACACCGAACGGATCTTGCCGCCAAACGTCGACTTGGTATTTCGTAGGGGTTCATGGCCTGTGCTACCGGTCTTCGACTGGATTGCGAAGCTTGGCGATGTAGCATCGTCCGAAATGGAGCACGTCTTCAACATGGGTGTTGGGTTCGTGTTGGTGGTGCGCCCATACTTTGCGACGAATATTCAGCAGATGATCCAAGAGTTGGGTTATGAGTGCTGGCCGATTGGCGAAGCCGTTCAAGGAGCGGGCAAGAGTCGTTACGCGTGAGTTCGCTCAGCGTGCTCTTGCGCTCGATAGTTTTCTTTGGGGTTGGCTTGTAAGGAATAACCAGCGTGCATCATGAAACAATCCCCTGATCGATTCCGTCGTCAAATTGCTTTTTCTCCCGTTGGTGTTGATGGGCAGAGAATGCTTGAGAATGCAACGGTTGCCGTCTTGGGGTTGGGGGCATTAGGCTCGACGATTGCCGAGCGACTTGTGCGATGTGGAGTGGGAAAACTTCGTCTGGTGGATCGCGATTGGGTAGAGTTAGATAACTTGCCCAGGCAAGCACTCTATACGTTGCATGACGCAGAGTATCATGCCACGAAAGCCAACGCGGCTGCGGCGCATCTTTCAGCGATTGACCCTGTTACCAAGCTTGAGCCGATCGTTGCAGATATCACCCACCGAAACATCCGCAGTTTGCTGGAAGGTGTCGACATTGTCCTCGATGGGACCGACAATTTTGAAGTTCGATATCTGATCAATGACGCTTGTGTTGCCCTGGGGATTCCTTGGGTCCATGGCGGAATATTGGGAGCTTCGGGGCAAGCGATGCTCATTGAGCCAGAGCACACCGCTTGTTTTCGATGTTTGCTCTCCGATCCACCTTCCCCGGAGTCGATGGGGACATGCGATTCCGTCGGGGTGCTTGGACCAGCCGTGGGAGTGATCGCTAGCTGGCAAGCGTTGCGGGCTGTGCGATGGCTTGTGGAACGAAAAGACGAGGTTGCGGCTAAGCGTGAGAGCATGCTGACCGTGTTTGATTTGTGGATGGGAGATGTACGAAACATCCGATTGCACAAGTCTGCAAACTGCCCATGTTGCAGTGAAAAGCAGTTTGATTTTTTGGAGGGCAAGCACAGCACCGATGCGCAGGTGATGTGTGGAAAGAACGCGGTTCAAATTCAAGTTCCGATCGCGGGGCGATTGAATCTTCGGGAGTTAGCCGAGCGTTTGCGGCGCGAGGGGGACGTGGTAGAAACGCCGTTCTTAGTGCGTTTTACTCAGGATGAGAAGACCATGACCGTCTTTGCGGATGGTCGGGCCGTTGTTCATGGTACAGAAAACCCCGCAGAAGCGCGAAAAATTTATCAACGCTGGATCGGCGGTTGACGGTTTTCTGTTATCTTAATGGCGTGAAACCATACATTAACCCCGCGAAAGAATTCCTGGTGCTTTCGTGTTTGCGATGGTTTCTAGAACGTAAATTACGCCCTTAAATCGGTTCCCCCCACACAACAAATAAAGAATTACCATCATGAGGTATGCGTTTCGACTCGCGGAATTGCTCGGACACACACCCGACCGCAAGAAGCGTCCTGGGACGATTAAAGCGATCGTGGAGTACACCGGCTTGGATCGCCATCAAGTCGCTGCGTTGTTGAAGAATGAAGCGAAGTACATTCCGCTTGAGGCACTGTCGCGACTTTGCGATTACTTGATCGAGCATGGGTATGCCCGTGCGGACGAATTACCTGGTGCATTGTTTGCGGTAACACCGGAGAACTTCTGGGAGTTGCTTGCAAGGCGTTCACGATTGGAGTTGTGTGTCGGGGTCCGCAAACCACCCTCGGATGATAGTGCAGATACGGCATGGATTGTGGCTTCGGACAATGTTTTGGCTGGTGAAGTGCTCAATGGTGTCTCGACCTTGGGAGGAACGGCCAAGGCGATGAAGCGGATATCGGGCAAAGATGTACCGCACATCGAGCACTTGCGTCAGACGTTGGTATGGAGTCCAGGGACGATGAGTCCCGAGCAGGTGCATGGTCGAGCTCGCGACGTGTTCGAGGAGTTTGATGAGATCAACGGTGACAAGGCGATCGTTTGCCTTGGGAGCGTAAAGAGCAATCCGACCGTGGAGTTAGTCTTGGGGAGTGCGTTCGCTTGCGAGCCCTTTACCAGTCAAGACAATGTGGCAAAAGCATCGGACCGTTCGGTACCGTTCTTCCTGCGTTATCGCGATCACGACCCTCATCCCCCTGCTTGTTCTGCCGGGATGCAATTGAGCAAGAATCAAAAGGTCAGCGAACCGGGGATTTACTACGAGCAAGCCGATGGCACTTGGGAGTTCGCAGGTGGGTCAGAGCCTGGTAAAGATGCGGCGTTGGTGTTTTACATTTTCCGTGAGTCCTTAGGTCGACTCGACATGGTGCTAAGCGGGTTCTCTGGGCGAGCGACACGTCTGTTAGCCAGGACGCTCGCACACCGAGCGGAGGATTTCTGGCCGCCGGTATTCCACGAGAACTATTTGCAAGTTGGGGCATTCATCGTCAAGTACGATGCAACCGATATGGTCGATGAATCGAATGATATTCTGTCGACCGATCTGATGGCCAATGCGACAGTGATACCATTGTCTGCCGAGGTGTTCGCACGAAGGCTTGGCAAGGGGAATGCGTAAGCTTAAGCAACGATGAGTCAACCTACAAACCAGATGGGCGGAGAACTTCCTGTTTCCCAGACTGCAATCGAGCCGACGAAGAGCCACTCGAGCGCGACAGCTTCACAAAGCAACGCTACAGATGTTGATCTTAGCGTTACGCTTGGACGCTTAAAGCTTCGAAACCCCGTGTTAGTCGCATCGGGGACCTTTGGTTACGCAAAGGAGATGGCAGAAATCGTCGACTTGCGATCGCTTGGTGGAATTCTGCCGAAGACGATTACCAAGGACCCTAGACCGGGTAATCCTCCTTGGCGAACTGTTGAGGTCTCTGCCGGGTTGCTCAATGCGATCGGTCTAGACAATGACGGCATCGATTATTTCATCGAGAATCACTGGCCGTATTTGCGGGGGACGCAAGCGGACATCATCATCAGTGTGGCGGGCAAGTCGCAGGAAGACTTTGTGTACTTGGCGGAGCGACTGGAGAGTTTGCAACCGTTTGCGGTCGAGCTCAATATCTCTTGTCCAAATGTATCCGGTGGAATTGATTTTGGGACCGATCCGGGGGCATGTTACCGAGTCGTCTCTTCGGTGCGCAAGGTGTTAAGCTGTCCGATTCTTACGAAGTTAACACCGAATGTCACCAGCATTGCTGAGATTGCTCAAGCTGCCTATGAGGGTGGGACAGATGCGGTTTCGTGTATCAATACCGTTTTGGGGATGGCCATCGATTGGCGCAAGGGTCGACCGATGTTGGCCAACACCGTCGGTGGGCTAAGTGGGCCGGCGATCAAGCCGATTGCGTTGCGTTGTGTGTACCAAGTAGCCTGCAAGGTGCCCGTACCGATCGTTGGAGTTGGTGGTATTACATCGATCGACGATGCGATGGAGTTCTTTGTCGCCGGGGCTTCCGCGATCCAAATTGGGACCGCAAATTACTACGATCCACAACTCAGTACACGGTTGGTTCAGCAGATTCCACTTGCGTTGCAGGAGATTGGAATGCGATCGGTTTCCGAGTGCGTAGCCAGTTTAAAAACAGTCAATGGGCCCATGCGGCCGAGCACCAAGTCGTAGTCGACTAGAGCACTTCCAAAGAATACTCATACAGCGATAGAAATTGAGGCGAACATGCAGTCGGGAGCACCAACCGAGGGTACAGGGGCTGGAGCAGTGAGTGGAGCTGGAGCGGCGGTCCGAAAGAAGCCTATGAGGGTTTTAAGTGGCATTCAGCCGACGGGTAGGTTTCACTGGGGCAATTATTTTGGAGCGATCAAGCAGTACATTGAACTGCAATACGAAAACGAGGGTTTCTACTTTATTGCCGACCTGCATGCTCTTACGACGATTCGCGATGCGCAGCAATTGCGTCAGAACGTCCGAGACGCAGCGTTGGACTTGTTGGCATTGGGGCTCGATCCGACGCGCGCAACGTTGTTTGTGCAGTCGCATGTGCCGGAAGTCTCGGAGTTGTATTGGATTTTGATGACAGGGGCTCCCCTTGGATTGCTCGAACGATGTGTGGCTTTTAAAGACAAAGAAGCCCGCGGGATCAAGGCCGATGCGGGGCTCTTCACGTATCCGGTATTGATGGCTGCTGATATTCTTGCTTACGACTCGGAGTGTGTTCCGGTCGGTGAGGATCAGAACCAGCACATTGAAGTCTGCCGCGATATAGCCAGAAGTTTCAACGCCCACTA
>JBJONT010000125.1:0-6255 GCA_046051705.1 Planctomycetota bacterium
CGCCGTGTTGCATGGACTCGAATCGCGATCGGCAACTCGCCGAGCTGCCTGAACGCTTGATGCGCACAGTATCGACCTCGTGAGAATTCCTTCTTCCGTTTTTCAATCGCGTTGCGAACGAATGCAAGCTCCTCCGGAAAACAATCGCACATCGAATCGCCAAGGATAGAGAACACCGACAAGGCTGTTGGCGCGATGTTCTCGATCATCTGGGAATCGCTCCGTGAAATGCACTTCGAAAAATATCGAACGCTAAGAATGAGCTGCTGGATTCAACAGGAATTGCCAGGAGAAGATGCGATCGTTTTGGAAGTGTTTGGCTGATGTAAGTGTTTGGCTGTAGTGTACTTGTGACACCCCTTGCGTCAATCCAGCGCCTCATTCACCCAACGGATCACTGGCCCAAAACGTTCTGCTGGCACAAATCCCCTAACTGGTCCCAAAGCTCTAACTAAAACGTCTAACTAGGGAGTCGACGGCTAGCTAGAATGTCGGGTAAGTAAAACCGGGCGCAGTTAGAAAACTGGGATACAAGACTTCGGTTCCCCAGGTATTCCGTGCCGACGATACGTCGTTTACCCAATTCCGCAAACACCCAACTTGAACTTGATATGAGACACACAAAGATCGATCCCCCTCCATTTGTCTCGAATACTTCGGACGTGCATCGGGCTGTTTCCCAAACACTCGCTCGTCCTGCTCGCCAAGCCCCAGCATGGCTGCGACACGTAGGTGTCCTCAGCTTTTTTTCACTAAGCGTTCTATCAGGGGGCTTGGTACGCGCCCAAGAAGAAACGGTAAACACCGAAGGGGTGTATTTGTCCTCAGTAAGGCAATTGACCTTCGAAGGTTCGCGTGCCGGGGAGGGATATTTCAGCCGAGACGGCAAGCAGATGGTTTTCCAGAGCGAGCGTGAAGCTGGCAATCCGTTCTACCAGATTTATCTGCTTGATCGAGAGACGGGGGACGTCGAGCGAGTCTCGCCGGGTCATGGCAAAACCACTTGCGCGTGGATCCACCCTGATGGCGACCGCGTCTTATTTGCTTCTACGCAATTTGACCCTGAAGCGCAGAGCAAACAAAAGGGCGAGCTCGAGTTCCGCGCATCGGGTCAACAACGCCGATACGCTTGGGACTATGATCCGCAATTCGAACTGGTCGAATGGAATCGCAAAACCGGTGCTTATAAAAAGCTGACCGAAGCGATGGGATATGACGCGGAAGCTTCCTACAGCCCAGACGGAAAGCTGATTGCTTTTTCATCGAATCGGGAAGCTTTCTCCAAACCGCTGACAGAGAGACAAAAGACTCTTTTCGAAAACGATCCTGCGGTAGCTCTCGATCTATACGTGATGAATTCCGATGGAAGTGATGTTCGTCGAATCACGGATGTATACGGTTATGATGGAGGACCATTCTTTTCTCCGGACGGAAAGCGAATTTGTTGGCGGCGGTTCAGCGAAGATGGAGCCACGGCAGAGATCTATAGCGCCAACGTCGACGGCTCGGATGCCAAGCAGATTACCAAGCTTGGTGCGATGAGCTGGGCTCCTTATTTTCACCCGTCGGGTGATTACTTAATCTTCGCGACGAACCTGCAAGGCTTCGCCAATTTCGAACTCTACCTCGTCGACGCTGCCGGATCGAAAGACCCGGTGAGAGTCACTTCGACCGATGGCTTCGACGGCCTACCAGTTTTCACCCCCGATGGCAGCGAACTAGCTTGGACTAGCAACCGAACGGCCGATAAGAAGTCGCAGATCTTCTTGGGTAAGTGGAATGACGAAGCGGCACGCAAGGCGCTCGGTATCGGAGAGACTTCCTCGCAGAACAGCGGATCTCAAAGCGCTACGGCCATGAAAGATCGCGGTACTATCGATCGCGCTGCGATCGGAGAAGTATCGAGCACGGCGAGCAAGAATGTCAAAGAGACCGACAGCGACTACAAAGCATCCGATATCGGTCGACATGTCGACTATCTATGCCGACCGGAGCTCGGCGGTCGCTTGACGGGCACCGATGGCGAACGACTCGCTACCGCTTATGTTGCAGGTGTTATGTCCGAACTCGGACTTGCACCAGCCGGGACCGACACCTTTGCGAGCTTGCTAAATAAAGTCAACAGTCCTGCCGGCGTTGCTAACGGGGCTGCACCAGGAGACTCCGACGACGGCTTTGGTAAGTACTTCCATCCATTCCCATACAACGCTGGAGTTGAACTTCGTGATGCCAACAGTTTGGGAAGCGGAGAGCAGACATGGAAGCTCGATCAAGACTGGCGACCATTGGCATTTTCCAAGTCCGGCGAGGTCGCTCCAACGGGAGTGGTATTTGCTGGTTACGGCATCGTCGCTCCGGCCGATGGGGAACAAAAAGAGTACGACTCTTATGTGCACTTGGATGTTGAAAACAAATGGGTAATGGTTCTCAGGCAGATGCCCAGCGACGTCACTCCTGAACGTCGCCAGCAGTTGGCTCGCTACAGTTCATTGCGTTTCAAAGCGATGGTTGCAAGAGATCGGGGGGCGAAGGGTTTGATTGTAGTCAGCGGGCCAAAGAGTGGCGTTCGCCAACAACTGGTTCCTTTGCAAAATGACGGGTCCCTTTCAGGCACCAGCATCGCTGCGATCAGTATCTCGGATGAGCTTGCTGAGAAATGGTTCGAGAAGAGTGAAGATAAGCTGGCGGACTTACAGAGTGAGCTGGATCGCGGCGAATTAATGATGGGTTTTGAGTTACCCGAAGTCGAGGTAGCTGCGAACATTGATGTTCAGCCGATCAAGCGGACTGGAACGAATGTGCTGGGTATTCTGCGAGCATCGGATGATCCGAACGTAGCGTCAAAAACACTCATGATCGTCGGAGCGCACATCGATCACTTGGGCGCTGGGGGTAACTCCTCGAGCTTGGCGAAAGAAGAAGAGAAGAACGGAGTGCACCGCGGCGCAGACGATAACGCCTCAGGCGTTGCGGCAATGTTGGAGATTGCCCAATCGCTTGCCAGTCAGAAGAAGAGTGGCAAGCTAAAGCTCAAGCATGATGTTTTGTTCGCGGCTTGGTCGGGCGAAGAATTGGGGCTCTTGGGCTCCGCTTATTTTGCCGACCACTTCCGCGAAGTCTACCCGCAGTTGTCCGAGGGGATCGGTGCCGAGGGCAAACTGTATCCTGTCGTCATCGCAAATCTGAACCTCGACATGGTTGGTCGTTTGCGTGAAAACCTAGTGCTCCAAGGGATCGGATCCTCACCGTTTTGGAAAGGTGAGATCGAGAAGCGGAACGCCGTGGTGGGATTGCCGATCACCTTGCAATCCGACAGTTACTTACCCACGGATGCAAGTACGTTTTACTTGAAGGGCATCCCGATTTTGTCCGCTTTTACCGGTTCGCATTCCGAGTATCACACCCCTCGTGATACACCGGAGTTGCTCAACTACGATGGAGCGGCACAGATTGCCAAGTTGATGGGACTGATCGCTCGGTCGCTTGGTAGCTCCGAAGAAGTTCCCGAATACACCGAGCAGCGAGCACCGGAAGACCAAGGGGTTCGCGCAGCGATGACTGCGTATTTGGGCTCCATTCCTGATTACGCACAAGGAGACATCCAAGGGGTTTTATTATCGGGTGTTTCCAAGGATGGACCTGCTGCCAAGGCAGGTGTCAAGGCGAAGGACATCGTGATCGAACTGGCGGGTCGCAAAGTTGAGAACATATATGACTACACCTATGCGATCGAGGCTTTGAAGGTTGGCCAAGAGACCGAGATTGTGGTCAAAAGAGGGAGCGAGACGTTGCGAATGAAAGTCACACCGTTGTCCCGCCAATAACTATTAAGTCGGTAGCATTAAGGCGGTCGCAATTAAGCCTACAGCAAACGCACAAGTAAGCGAGGAAACATGAACCGTTCTTTGCGAACAGGGCTCAAGCGAACAGGGCTCAAAGGCTTGTTATGGTCTATGTGCTTTGCGATTGCTGCGACTACCTCGTTGAGCTTTGTCAAATGGAACTTGGCGGTAGAGAGTCCGCGAAGTTCCCAAGACGATGGCCGAGGGGCTGACGTTGATCTATTTACAGGCAAGCTAGTCCCGTTGCTTGAAGTTCGCGTAGAGGAATCGGCTTTTGAAAAGCTAGAGTCTGAAGAGCGTCCGTATGTGCGATCGGTATTGAAGATTGCTGGTTTGGGTGATGAGCACCCCCCGCAGATGGGGCCTTGGACGATAGGGGTCAAGCTCAAGGGAGCGGCTGGTAGTTACCAGGGACCGTATGAAAAACCAGGACTGACCGTGCGGCTAGATAAGTTCCGCAAAGGCCAAGCGCTGACAGATCCGGCAGTGGGCACGGTTCGCAAATTCCACTTGAACAATGCCGTTCAAGACGAGACGTACTTTAACGAGTGGCTTGGGACCGAGGTGTTTCGGATGGCAGGATATCCTGCCCCGAGTGTTTCCCATGCGGTTTTGCAATTCAACGACTTTGACAGACGTTTGGTTGTGGTCAGGGAAGGGTATGACGAAGGTTTTATCAAGAAGCATGTAGGAGAAGTGGCGGGGAATCTCTACGACGGTGGTTTCTGCCAAGACATCGAGCAAGCTTTGGAAAAGGATGCAGGGGATGGGCCGGAGGATCACAGCGACTTGCGCGCAATCGTCGAAGCGGTGGAGGAACCAGAGTTTGCCCTAAGGCTTGAACGTGTTGCCAAGCTAATAGATCTCGATCGGTTCCTCACGTTCATGGCGATTGAGCGGTTGATCTGTCATTGGGATGGTTATAGCAATTCAGCGAACAACTATCGGCTCTTTGTGCCGAAAGATGATTCCGGTGATTTGACATCGGGTGCCGTCTTCTTACCGCACGGCATGGATCAACTCTTTGGTGATTTAGGGATGGACATGTTCGATCCTCATGGATCGATGTTAGCGCGTCATGTCATGAGCTCGAATGAACTACGCTCTCGATATCGAGAGCGGGTGCGAGAAGTTATTCGCTCGATCGATCCGCCGGAGCGATTGCTTGAAAAGCTACAAAGTCGATTCGAAGTAGTGGTAGCGGGTTGCGGGACGCTTGGAGAGGAGTTCGGGAATAGCTTGAGGGATCGCCAAGCAGATTTGGTCGCGCGCATTCGAGAGCGGATCGCTCAAGTCAACGAACAAATCGATGCGCCGGAGCCTTTGCCGCTTGAAATTGCCGCAGGAGAAAGCCGTCGCTTGGAAGGATGGTATCCGGTTTGCGACATCGAAGAGATTCGCGCAGAAGTCCGCTCGATGGATAGTGTAACTGATGCTTTGCACGTATCGGTGTCGAAGGGTAGCGAAGGCTTTGGCAGTTGGCGGGCGGGTTTTCTGTTAGCCCAAGGTCACTACAAGATTCGGGGTCGTTACAAAGTTAACCGGCTGCGATCCATTTCCTCGGAGGCACAAGAGACGTTGCTTATCGCAACGACGTTTCAAGAAGAATGGTCCAAGCCGAGGGGGCAGGGGGAGTGGCAGGAGATCGAATTAGAATTCCAGGTGATTGAAGATCAGAGGCCGGCTGAAGTTCTCATCGGGATCCGTTCGAAGGGTGGTGGGGAGTTGTGGGTGGATCAAGAGAGTATTCGGATTGAGCGAATCGCCGAATGAAAGCGGAATGGCGAGAGCCATCCGGTGACTCAAGCGGAATGGCGCAAGACATCCGGTGTGTCGCGTGAGCTCACCGTCACCGGGCTGCTTGCGCAGCTCCGCTTAGATTGGAAGCGCTGCGAGACATCCGGTGATTAAAGCGGAATGGCGCAAGTCATCCGGTGTGTCGCGCGAGCTCACCGTCACCGGGCTGCTTGCGCAGCTCCGCTTAGATTGAAAGCGGAATGGCGCGAGCCATCCGGTGTGTCGCGAGAGCTCACCGTCACCGGGCCGCTTGCGCAGCTCCGCTTAGCTTGAAAGCGGAATGGCGCGAGCCATCCGGTGTGTCGCGAGAGCTCACCGTCACCGGGCTGCTTGCGCAGCTCCGCTTAGATTGGAAGCGGAATGGCGCAAGTCATCCGGTGTGTCGTGTGAGCTCACCGTCACCGGGCCGCTTGCGCAGCTCCGCTTAGATTGGAAGCGGAATGGCGCGAGCCATCCGGTGTCGCGTGAACTCACCGTCACCGGGCCGCTTGCGCGGCTCCGCTACAGTTACCGAGCCGCTTGCTTTGGGCGGTGCGTTTTAATGCATATCCGAGAGAAGTTTCGGCGGCCAAGCGGCCCGCAAAGCATTCAGAACGGCGAGCACATCGACGACTTC
>JBJONT010000126.1:0-4795 GCA_046051705.1 Planctomycetota bacterium
CGGGTAATGCTTGCAAAATCAGCCAATGAAATCCCCTGTGGGCAACTCAAGGGCCCTTTCGCCGCATCAGAATCGGGAAAATCGTTAAACTTTCCCGTTTCAGATCAAATCTGGTGTGGCCGTTCGTCGATCTGAGTTCAGCGGACAGTCTGACCTTCATTAAGAAAAGCCAGTGACGGAGTCCAACCTCCAAATACGATTGCAATTCAAAAACTTAGACTTCCAAACACGAGATGACGCGTGAAACGAGTTTCCTCATCCCGCCCCACTTGGCCCATTAGGATCCTGGTGTTCCTCACTCTGTCGTGCACTGATGGAATCCATTCCCTGGCCAATACCTGGCAAGGATATCCACCAGAATCGCCATTTGTGAGGGAGGCTACGCCTCCTTTATTGAATATTGGTACCCCAACCCTACTGACTAAGGAAGACAGAAAAAGTGGATTAGTGATCGCAGATGCGCCAATGTTGCTAAGTCAGACCACAGGCCAAACTGCGGCGCAGGCGTCTCCTCAATCGTCCCAAGCACTTCAACCAACTCATTTATCTAAGGATCTACAAGGCACATTAGGGGAATTGGTTGCTGACACATTCGCAAACACTCAATTACGCGAGGAATATCCGGACTCCAATAAGTATTTTCTCTACAGGCCTGCGTTGAAGGTGTTTGGCCAGGATGGGAATCTATATCTAAGACCCAATCTCAGAATCGAAGAACGAGAAACCCCAAATGCAAACTTATTCTCGAGCTATGAAGAACCAATTGGAGTTCTGCATGAATTCAATGGTGTTGATCAATACACTTTGGAATCAATAGTTTCCGAACCAAGTAGCCTACTCTCACCTGAAGGGGCCGTTTCAGATCGGTCTTCATATGTCGGAGATTTCGGACCGCCGGTTGCGAGACGATCGAGCACGAGGGATTTGGGAGTGGGGCACGAAAGAATACCTTTTGCCCTGTCGCACATACCCGCGTCCCAACCATTCAACAACATTCGAATCCGCTCCGACTTTCAGTACGGATGGGAGTTCCCAAACCGAGCAGAATATCTTTGGGCCGGTCCTCCTAACGGACCAAAGATACTCGGGGAAGAGCAAGAACAGCTTGATCTGCAGGAGTATAGTCTTCTGATGGAAACGGGATCAGACACTTTTTCGGTTGGTACCGAACTACCCCTGATTTGGCTTAATCCATCGATAAATTCGAACACTTCTGGGTTCGGAGACATGTCGATCGCAACCAAGCTGGTAGTCCTCAAGGGGCGGTCCCTACAACTAACACAGTTAACAAGAACGCACATACCAACAGGTCAAGTATCCTCGGGGCGAGGAAATGGGCATGTCTCGATGGAACCCGGTTTAATTGCGAGGTATAGCAAAGACGAACGCACCATGTTACACGGAATGGTCACGTTTCTATTTCCAATTGGCGGTAATCCCAATTTTTCCGGTGAAGTCCTTGAGTACTCCTTCGGCGTTGCAAGGGTTTGGTACGACAGTGATCAGTTTGCAATTATTCCAACGATAGAAAGTGTGAATTGGGCAGTTCTTTCTGGGGCAAAGGGGAATGAACAAAACAAGATTTCGGGCGACTACATCTCGAATCTGCAACCGGGGCTTCGGTTCGTCTTCGATAGGGGCGGGGATTTAGGACTATTTGAAGCAGGTTTCGGCACAGGATTTTCTTTGACAAACAACCATTTCTACGAATCTCTTATCCGATTTGATTTGCGTTGGTCTTATTAGAGGCACCATGCCATTCATCGTAAGCGCACACCACAACCAGTGGATCGGTTTTCGGCGCGATGCAGATTCGTAGTGTAGTGTTCGGTAGCGATGGCTGATGGGGCTGCCGCATTCTACTTCCTGGAGATCTGAACATGCCACGTAACAATTCAAAAGCTCAGCTATTTGCAAGTCACCTCGATCGATTACGACAGTCGGGATTGACGATCTCTCAATTTTTTCGTAACGAACAACTTGCTGTTCCGTCCTTTAACTACTGGAAAAAGCGAATGGCGGAAACTTCGTCCGTTCCTGTTCATCCAAGTACGTTGCCTAAGTCCAGCAATCTGAATTACGACCTATTGCATTTTACTATCGAAGCTCGTGGTGTGAGGATCGTATTTCGTTCGAGTTCCGTTCTCGCAATCGATTCCGTACTGACCTGGGCATCCAACTAGCAATCGTCGGGGTTCCAGCAATTGATCGTTCGTGATTGAGTGGATGCTCTATGCTTTCTGTCGCCTCTACCGCTCGGGTATACCTGTACATGCAAGCCGTCGATAACCAGTATCGATGTTTCGGATATTAGACGTCGGAAACGTTATGATGTTCCTCTAGAGATTCCATCGACGTGAATTACTTATTCAGGGTTTAAATGCCTTTAATTTTTTAGATGCTTTTTTCGATTTCAATAAGTCTCTTTGCTCTCGCATCTGTACTTGTCTAGTATGCACGATGGCACCACGAGCAACACGAACTAAGACGATTCTCTTCCAGCACTTGAACTGCTTCGTAAGGAGAATGAGCAACTCAAAGAGAAGTTGCAGTGGTTCGAGACTGAATACTACAAGCTTTCGAAGATCATTGCTTCGATGTACAAGAAGCGAGAGAAGCATATCCCTCACGGCGGCAGCCCTTGGCTTCCGTTTGACTCGCAGGAAGAGCTTGAGAAGGCTAGAGAAGAAGCTCAGGCCGAAGCGCAGAAACTGCTCGACGCGATCGAACCGGAGGGCAAGCCAAAGCCGAAGAAGAAACGAAAGGAATCGCTTCCAGCGCATCTTCCAGAAATCAAAACGTTGTGCGACGTGACAGAGCAAGACCGCGTTTGTCCAAAGCATGGCCCGATGTCGATCATCGCGATGGACACAACAGAGACTCTTATTTATGAACCCCCAAAACTCTTTCGCAGGGTGAATGAATACCCCAAGTACGCGTGTAAGTGCTGCAAAGAAAACGGTGTCGTATCGGCTCAACGCCCAATAGGTTTGGTAGAAGGAAATAAGTATGACTCAAGTGTTGCGGCAGCTATCGTTGTCCACAAGCTTGATATGCACCTTTCGCTATATCGCCAGACGGACATCTTCGGCAGTCGTGGATGGACACCAGGTCGCTCAAGATTACAGAATCTATTCGCATAGGTATACTTCGCATTACTCGGTTTCGTCTCGGCCATGAGGAAGCTTTTTCAAGAGGACGCCGCTGTGGGACTCGACGAGAGTTCTTGCAGGAGGCTAATGCCTGAAGTCTGGAACCAAGAGCATCCCGACGCGATTCGGGTGTATCGTGAAGAAAAGAGTCGTTACAAGGCTTAACGGAAACAAGTAACGCGAGCTCGCCGGATAGTTGCTGCGACGCTTAAGCGGCAGCGATAAAACGGCCCGGGCAAATTGGCCCGGGTACCTCCCTGTGGTTCGCGCTTACTCTTTTGATCTATCCCCTGGCACTCGAATCGTCTCGGTCGATGATACGCTTGAGCTGAGCATTGGTGTTGCAGACAAAGGTTCAGGAGTGGCCGCCGTAGAACTGGTTGTCATTGGTGCAGACATTGATGAGCCGCCAGCAGATGCGAAGTGGAACCCAACGACTCATGATGCGGAGGATACATGGAAGTGCTCTCTGTCAACGGGAGAATAAGCTGGCAAATTGCAGTTGTTCGTCCGAGCGACCGATGCGGTCGGAAATGTATTTGAATCCAGACTAACACCGATCACTGTTATCGCCATAGGAACATCGGAGGTTGGAATGACATTAAAGCTCTTGGGGCGAGTTTTGTATCTCGGCAAACCCATCGATAGCGGCACTGTGACTTTGGTCGCTGAAACAAAAGCTGATGTGAAAACGAAACCCAAGGAGATCAGGACAAATAACAAACCATTTGGAAACTATGTGCTAGATGGAATACCGAAAGGGAAATACACTGCGACAATTAAGCTAGTAATCAACAATAAAGTCATTCTTACCAAGAAGGAATTGGACTTGAGCGACCCAAAGTCGCTCAGCATCAACCAAGATTTGGCGACGGACAAGACGCCGCGCTAGATGGAAGTCTAACGATCCGTCTCTATTTGATTATTGTTCGATTCAAGATGATTTTGGTCAATCGAACGGCTTCTGGATGACGATCTTATGACGGCTAGAAGTATGATTCTACTAGGCTGGTCGGGATCATGGAACAAGACAAGATGCGATCGCCCTCGATCAACAAGCTATCAAGGACTAGAGCAGTCTACGGAATGGGCTCATTGTTTCTTTCATTGGTGGGTTGTGCGCAAATGCCATTGGCTGGTCCGTCCACGTCTACACCGTCATCGGCGCTAGCTGGAGCGACCACGATTGTCGCGATAGCGCCTACCGCAGCACCGCAGACTTCCTTGCCACAGTTCCTGGGAGTGACAGGTTTATCTTCATTCGTCAGTGCCGGTTGCCAGAGGATCCGAAATCGGCTGGGATCGCGATTCCCGGGCCTTGAGGCGCGTGCGCCAATGCTCGCTCTTACTGATCCTGCGAATATGAAAGAGGACGCGAATCCATCGGTCAAGGCAGCCGCAGAGGCAAAGGCTGAACAGGACCAAGCACCGCAGAAGGTCAAAGCTATAAATTTCCTTGCGAGTCTGGGATGTGGAGAATGCTATCCGGATACCGAAGCGGCGTTTTTGGCAGCGATGGACGATTGCAACGAATCCGTTAGATTTGCAAGCGTGAGTGCTATTCGGAAAGCAGCGGGGGCCCCTTGCCGGACGTGTTGTCATGGAAGTTGCTGCTCGGAGAAAATCGCCGAAAAACTTTGGGA
>JBJONT010000127.1:0-32363 GCA_046051705.1 Planctomycetota bacterium
CTCTTTGTTTAGTCGTTGTAGTAAGGTTTGCACCTGAAGACTAGTTTCGAAATCAAGACTGCCGGTTGGTTCGTCCGCAACAACAATCTTAGGATGGGCGACTATTGCTCTCGCGATCCCAACACGTTGCTCCTGGCCCCCGGAAAGTTGTCGCGGATAGTGATTCGAGCGATCGTTTAAGCCTACCGCTTCTAAAGCTAATTCGACCCGTCGCCGACGTTCGGAAGCTGACAGCTTGAGAAGCAACGTTGGTAACTCCACATTCTCATAAGCGGTTAGTACTGGGATCAAGTTATGGGTCTGAAAAATATAGCCTAAGTTGGCTGCTCGCCAGTCGGACAGTTGCGCTCGCGTTAATTTGGTGATTTCTGTGCCGTCGACATGTATCGAACCAGTGTCCGGACGATCGATACCACTCACCAAGTTCAACAACGTACTCTTTCCAGTCCCACTCGGGCCCATAAGTGACACGAATTCACCTTCCTGAATACTGATGCTTACATCATCGAGTGGGGTTATGATTTCATCCCCCTTACGAAAGCTTTTGGTCACTCGTTGAAGTTCTACAATCACCATTCAGTTCATCCCTATCGAAGGATCATCGCCCGAAACACGGACTTTCATTCCCTCGCGCAAGCTATCTGGATCGGTTGTTATTAATTTGTCGGTAACACTTAGTCCCGACGCAATGGCTACAAGCTCCGCAGAACTTTTTTGAACCAATTTAACCTTTCTCCTTCGGGCTACGGATCGATCATCTACGAGCCAAACAAAGCTGTCGGAGTTTGAGAATTGAATTAACTCCCGTGGCACAAAGATCATTTTTTCCTCGGTCTCAGGCTTAAGCGTTGCATCTGTTGTGGGTGCCAGGAAGGTAGCGGTAACGAGCATTTCGGGACTAATCGTCAACGGTGGATCCAAGACTTCGATCTTGACCTCAATCGTGTTTTTCTGCACGCTTGCTGAACTGGTGATATGAAGCACCTTTCCGAAGATCTTGTGAGGGGTCGAGGCGGTTTCGATCTCTACGTGTTGCCCTTGGGTGACTAGCGAAATGTCTTCGAGTCGAACATCGGCACGCACTTGCAAGCTATTAGGATCATACATTTCCACGACCGTGCTAGAACTCTGTCCGGCAGTTGCTTCTAATCCCATGACCCGCGATCCTGGTTGGGCAATAATGCGTAAAATCCGTCCAGACATGGGTGCTTTCACTGTATTGCGTTCCAACGCAAGCTTCGCTTGCTGAACGCTTAGTTCCCCTTCTTTGCAAGACGCTTCGGCTGAGTGCAATTTTGCCTCAGATTCGGCCAAATGTCTTTTTTCGTCGATCAATAGCTCCATTTGTTGTGATAAAGCACTTACCACTTCTTCAAGAGCTTGGACCTCGCGTTGTAAATTTGGTTCGCGTTGCACGAGTTCATTCAGGGTGGTAACTGAAACCTCATAATCATTTTCCGCTTTGGCAACGATGTTGTTCGATATCGCACCCTGAGCGAATTGCTTGCTCTCCATGATCCCTTTTGCATACTTGACGTTTGCTTCCGCCGCTGAGATGAGAAAAGGTAACTTCGCAAGTTCTGTTTTTGACTTGGCGAGGTTGCTTTGCGCATCGGCAAGCTGAATTCGCAAATGCACAGGATTCTCGACCCGCAACCGTGCGGCCGTTAGCTCAGCCCGAGCTCGGTCGCATTCACCCATGCGAATTTCCAATGTGTGCTCTGCTTGTTGAACCGCAAGTTCCGCATCAATCGAAATTAGTTTTGCGACAGACTCCCCCCTCTGAACATTCTGTCCGGATACGACCATCAATTCCTCGATGATGCCTGGGGCCATTGCTGCAACACTCATCGTTGTTGGACGTGGTTCGATCCAGCCTGCAGCTTGGAAAAGTGCTGTCCCAGTCTTAGGGTGTTCTGCTTTTTTGACAATTACAGGGATTACTTTCACTGACCGAATAGACATCCACTGATCACCAGCGGCAACCATTACTAAGGTTGCAAAACCAAATAGAATTGCAATCGGTAACGCATAACGAATCAGCCATCGGTGACGGTTCGATCGTCGCGCTGTATTATCGACTCGTTGCGATATGGATCGTTCAATTGCTAGTTGCTTCAGGTCTACCGTTGGTTTATCCATTTCTCACTCTCCGGGCCTTACAAATACCTGCGTTGCTGAAATGGATAAATTGCCTTGATCATCTCGCTTTGCCTTGCCCTTTACGACGATGACAGAAAGCTCCTTGAGTGGAATAAGACTTTTCGCACTTTGTTGTATCGGTTTGCCACTTGTGTCAACAATTTTCACTGTCGCGATGTTACTTTTCACTGCATCTGTTTCACAGCAGTAGTCCCAAGGAGTCGGGCAGCCTTCATCGTCTGCACAGTAAGGCACGTTTGGATCGACGATTGTGAATGCAGCAAGCCCATCTATAAATGGTTCACTTGAACCGCCGATCCGACCTAACAAGGTGATCTCCTGTCCGTTCTCGGATTCTTTGCGTGCAATTCCCACGGGGACTGCGTCCGCTGGTTCGCTGGTCGCGAGGTATGTAGTTGCAGCAGCCCCAATTCCGTCAGCGATTGGTTCGGCTGGTGTAGGTAGACAACCCGCACAGGCGACCGAGGCAATTAGCAAAACGGTACTCAGTGATGATTTCATCTATGTTTACTCCTGTTCTAAAAAGAATCAAATAGCTTTTAAACTTGTCGCAACTTCCATTCGCAAGGCCTTGAAGGCCGGAGGCAACGCGCCAACGACACCTAATAACAGGCCAACGCCGCAACCGATTAATATCGCTAGGGAATCGATACGCAAGGTAAAGGCACCCATGGTGAATCTAATCGCTAAACCATTGAGTGTCGTTAACGCAAGGGTGCCCGATATCAGAGATGCGGCTGCCGCTAAAAGTACCCCTTCTTGAACCAAGCTTATTAGGATCGCGCTGCGGCGGTAGCCGATGGCTTGCAGTGTCGCAATCTCGCGAATGCGACCTGCAACCGCCCCGTACATCATGTTCAATCCAGTAAAGACACCTGAACTCGATATTAGCCACACAACGGTCCAAGCAAGAACTCGAACGGGCTTGTAGTGTAGCTGCAACGATTGGTAGTAATCTTTCTCACGCACTGACCTTAATTCCAGATCTGTGCGCTCTTTGCAAAAAAGTGCGACATCCGCAGGTGAACTAGTAGGGGATAACAGCAATGCCACAAGGCTGATGTCTTGACGCTTCGTCGCGGTTTGCAAGTCAGCAAGATTGCACCAAATCTCTGACTCGAAAGCTGCGCCGGCTGCAGAAAACCGTCCACTGATCTTCCATGCACGACCCTCAAACTCGATGTATTTCCCCAATGCCAAAGTTTGTGGATTGCTGGCAAGTTTCGCTGCGACCAAGCCTCCGAGCATGACTTCGCCACTAGCTGGCCAATTTCCTTCAGTGATCCGCACAGTTCGCCGAACAAGTGGAGCGGCTGGGGTCACACCCCGTACTAGACCGAGCCCCGTGTTGTTGCCTTCGGACCTTACCCGCGTTCCTGCAAAGAGTTCCGGTGAGGCGTGCGAAAGACCAAAGCGGTTCACCGTAACGTCAAGGCTCGATGTTAAAAGTGCGGGAGTCCGCGATGCGAGAGAAGAATTTTCGATGTTTTCTTCGGAGTTGATCGAATGGACCAGTACGACATTCTCATCGCCGCTTACGGAAAGGGATCGCTCAAGTCCACGAATAAACCCAATAACCACAAACACTAACATCACCACAGTGGCGAGTGCTAGGAGGGTGAGAATGGTTCGAACGGGACGCCGTGCTAGGTTGCGCACGCTGTATTCCCAGGGAAGCAGCATTGTTATTCTCGTGCGTCAGGGTTGTGCGATCGATTCGCGAGGATGTGTAGACAGAAGGATTACAACGCTGTCTCATAGGGCATTAGCCAGTAGCCCGACAGTCAATTGAGAGCAGCGGGTTTGTTGGATAAGCCGAGAAGAAAAGTGAACGAGCAAGCTCACTTGTAGGGCTGAGTTAGATTTGCCAAGAGTGATGCGCAATTCTCGCATCCCGGCCGAAAATGCCATGAATTGTTCGTCCAAATTCGTAGAGATGGAGAATTTCTGAGGCCGTTTTACGAGATTGTGAAACGAGGTGCGTAGGTGTGATCCAGCAAAGAACTCCGAGCGGTTGCGGGAAAGAAACGACGAGCGATAGAACAGCCCCGTTACAGACGCATCCTTTGCATTTGCAATCGTGTTTGCAAGGATCGGTATTTTGAGAACTGGGATAAGGGGAGTTGGATAGATTTTCCTGGCGGCACTCTTCGCAACAGTGTCGCGTCTCGCATGGATCAACCGTTGTGTGTTGCCCCTCCATTCCGGGGCTATTGCGAAGTGAAGTTGCATACGAGTCGCAAGACATGCACCGTATAGGGCAGGTAAGCAATGTGACGATTAAAAGCAACGATACGACGCAAGGTTTCATGCGTTTCAGTATAATCGGATACAGCACCGCAGGCAACGGCGGTCGACAGTCCGATCGACAGTCGGCGATGAGGTGTTTTGCTTGTGTCGTTTTTGCTTGTGTTGTTTGATTGATAGGTTTGGCTCTCCCGATTAAGGACGCGTCATTGTGACAAGATTGTTTTATATGGTTTGGTTGCTCCCAGCTATCCTGCCAGCATGCGCTTGGGCAATCGAGTATCCATATTCGTCCGCCGAACCTCAGAAAGCCGGCTGGCCTTTGACCGCTGAGGAACGCTCCTACATCGTTGATAAGCCAGAGCATGATCGCCGACCAGGTCGCGAAGTTAACAAACATCTACCACACCTCTGGCCAGTGGTTCCCTGCGCTGGATTTTTCGGCGGTGACGCTTGGCTGAAATTGCACGAAGACCATGTCAAGACGGTTCAAGCCAATGCAGGTGAGGTCGATGTTCTTTTGGTCGGTGATAGCATCACCATTCAATGGGGGGAATCATGGAAGAAGCATTTTCCTGATCTCAAAGCAGTCAATATCGGCATCGGTGGCGACAAAACGCAAAACGTCCTCTGGCGACTCGATCACGGTGGAGTCGAAGGACTTGTACCTAAACAGATCGTACTGATGATCGGTAATAACAATATGTTCTTTACTCCCGAGACAGGTATTGAGGCTGCCGCGAACGGGGTTCAAATGTGCGTGAAGAACCTACGTGAGAAGTTCCCTGAGGCACAAATCACCGTGGCGAAGATTCTGCCAGCTCACTCGCCGGCCGATCGATTCTACAAAGATATCAAGGCAACCAACGATGCGATTAGCAACTTGAAACTAGAAAGCGATCCGCTTGTACATGTGCTCGATCTGACAAGTGATTTCCTTGACAACGACGGTAGCTTGATCAAAGCTCTCTACACTCCCGATAACATCCACCTCTCTGCCGAGGGATATGCGGTCTATGCGAATCGATTAAAACCGTTGCTTGAATCAAAGATCCCGCAATAGCAAACGACTTTTCAACGGCCATTCGGTAACGTCTCTCCTACAAGCCTCAGGTTCATCATGCAGACTTCGAAACATCTTGTTTTCTCGGCTTTCCTCGCAGTCGCTTTATGTTTGATGGGAGCAGGGCAGGCCCAAGACAGTGCTAAGGCTATCAGGCCTCTGCCTGCTTTGGATCTAGGCGATGTCATTGAGCGCGATCAAATGATTCCAATGCGCGATGGGAAACATCTCTCCGCTTTGATCTATTTTCCCAAAGGAGATGGCCCCTGGCCTGTTCTCTTTGAACAACGCTACGTGGATATCCAAGGAGAAGGTACTCGAAAAGCAGCAGCGAGACTGGCACAAGAAGGTTACGTCGTGGCGATGGTGAACTTTCGCGGTACATGGAATTCGGAAGGTACTTGGGTTGGATATCGGGCTCTCGGATGGGGAGAACTAAAAGACGGCTACGACATCTGTGAATGGCTTGGAACTCAACCCTGGAGCACCGGGAAGGTTGGGACTTTCGGTAGCTCTCAAGCAGGGTATGCCCAGAATTTTCTAGCTGTCACTCAACCACCGCATCTAACCGCTCAATATATGGTGGATACTGGTTTGAGCTTGTTTCACGAAGGCTACCGTATCGGTGGAACTACGCGTCCGCAGCGGTTCGAGTCCCTTCGGCTCAATTGCCGCGTTCCAGAGGACAATGATCGATTGCTCGATGAATGGTTCGAACATCCAAACTACGATGAGTATTGGCAAGCGGAGGATTGCTCCCGACACTTCGATAAAATGAATGTTCCCTGTTTTACCATCGGAAGTTGGTATGACTTTATGAATCAAGGCTCCATCGCGAGCTTTCAAGGGCGGCAGCATGAAGGTGGCCCCAATTCACGCCGCAAACAACAACTGATTATCGGACCTTGGGACCACGGCCGGTTGAACAAGGGTAGCAAAGTTGGTCAGTTGGTTTACCCTCCGGAGGCTACTTGGCCAGAGGTTGAGCACATGGTGCGCTGGTTTGATTTTTGGTTGAAAGGGATTCCTACAGGAGTCGATAGGGAGCCACCGGTTCGATACTTTGTCATGGGAGCTGTCGGCGAAGAAGGTGCACCGGGAAACATCTGGCGATCCGCAGATGACTTTCCTCCGGAACACCAAATGAACCCACTTTATCTTGCGAGCAACGGTCGATTGATCAGCGAACGACCAGAGGACGTTTCCGCATCGACTTCGTTGTTGAGCGATCCTAATGCTCCTTGCGAAATTCCAGGGACTTGGTTTCCAGGTGCCGCGGATGCCCGCAGCTACGAGGAGCAATCGGAAGTGAAATCGTTTACTACCGATGTCCTGACCGATCCAGTTGAATGGACTGGGCGAATTCGCGCAGACTTGTTTCTCTCTTCGACCGCTCAAGACACGGATTTGATCGTAAGAGTTTGCGATGTTTATCCCGACGGACGTTCGATTCTATTGGTAGAGTATCCACATCGAGTTAGGTATCGAGAAGGGTTCGACAAAGAAGTATTCATCTCCCCGGATGAAGTTGTGCCGGTGTCCTTTGATGTTGGGTGGATCAGCCAGATTTTCAATTCTGGCCACCGAATTCGCGTGACGATCTCTAGTACGGGTGCGCCCCTTTACGAGCCGAACCCTCAGACGGGTGGCCCACAAACCAGGTCTTTTCCTTCCGAAGCAAAAGCAGCCACGAACACGATTCATCACGATCGCTTAGGTGCATCGAGGATCCTCGCTCCGGTTCGGCCCTGATTGTCACGACAGTTGCGGAATTTCGGGAACCCTTGTTTGCCGAGATGTCTCGGGTAGGTAAGACGCGCTTATCTTCGTTTGGATTCAAGATATCGAACAGCTCTTGGTGATCTGGTGGATTCCTCGATTCGGTTTTGGGGATACTCTCGATATACGACCGCCTCTTCTGGACGTATGAATTAGGGTGTTCAACGGTTGTGGAACACACAGGCAATTGACCAGCCCTGATTGCTATTCTCATTCGTTGAACGAGACGAACCGCTTGGTCATCCGCTGAATGGCAAAGTAGACAAGTGCCGTTTCGTCCCCCCTCACATTTCCACTCCAATACGGAAGTCGAAAATGCTTCAAACCATTCTGATCGTCTTACTGATTCTCTTCCTTCTCGGCGGCATTGGAACTCTTCCAAGTTGGCCCCATAGTCGTAGCTGGGGCTACGGTCCAAGTGGAGGATTTAGTCTAGTGAGCGTCATACTACTGGTCTTACTCATACTTTTACTCACTGGACGGATCTAGGAACATTTCAAAATGAAGTATCGCTATTGGAACAAACTCGTGGTTCTGAATGCTCTTGGACTTACCCTAGTTCTAGGTTGCAACCAGAAAGTATCAGAGACGAATCCCAACAAGGAGATGCCGAAAATGGTAACGATAGGCGACGTGAAGAATGACGCTGCTACAGCCATCAACACAACCTCGGCTTATTCCAAACAGGAAAACGACAGGATCCTGGCCGAGATGAGAACCAAAATGGAGATCATGGACGCTAACATCACTGAGTTACGCCTCAAAGGTCAGGGGCTTGCAACCGATGCTAAGGCGACTTGGGAGGCGAAGATGGTCACCCTTGATGAAAAGAGGAAATTGGCAAATGCTCAACTCGAAGAACTCGGGAAATCAAGCTCTAGAGCTTGGGTTGATGTAGAGAACGGCGCGAAGGCTGCTTGGCAAGAACTGAGTCATGCATTTCAAGATGCGATGAAAGAGTTCTAAGGCGCGGGATTTCTCCGACGCCATGTGAAAAAATCGTCGATGTTTTTCGTATCTCCGGCTCTCCGTCTATCGAAAGCCTCAAAAAAGTGGTGCTTCGAGAATTTTAGTGGCTGGGATTGATTTGTGTCGGTTTTGCAGCGTCGTGCTCGTGCTCAGTGAATGCTCGTGCTCAGTGAATCGGTGTTCGTGCTCGTCATCGAAAGTAGCCTGTAGTGGTATTACGTTCCGATAACACACGACCTTCCTTTGAATGCAACTACACTGGTCCCGTTCTCGGAGCAGGTGCACGAGCACGATAATGGGCCCGAATCACAATCATATTGGCCACCATTTCTCCTCAATTCCATAAAAGTAAACAGTTGTTACGTTTCCAGGTCTAACAAGGTAAAGGATTGCTTCATGCCTCTTATGATCCCGAAAAGTCCGAGTCCTGGTCAGTCAGGAAAAACATTCTGCAACGCCACGACAAAGGATCCCGATTCCGAATGGAAGTCAAAATCATCTCGGATTGCAAACCAGTGGACGAGCGACGAACGTGCCGAACGTCGACGCCAAAGCATTGCAAAACGAAAATGGCTTGTTGAGCTCATTTTCAATTCATCACGCGATCAGGAGTAGATCATCATGTTTGTTCTAGAGAACAAGTCCGCTAAACAGCTATTCAATCATGGGATTTTGACAACCTTCGGCAAACTCGATGCGATTGATATCGATGAGATCGATGGTTGCGAAGAGCAGTTGATCCAGCTACTCATCATGAGGTACGGATGGAGCAGCAGCGTTACAAGATTCAAAGTTGAGCAGTTCATCCGACAATTACCCACATCCTCTTAGTGATCGATTCGAAGTCGCCGTTCTCGAAAGCTTTTCGGATCTGGGGGATGATTTTCGTTCTAGGAGTACCAGTAGTAATTTGCTTTTGTTTCGGTTTGCATCGCACAGAAGTTCCAAAGCTGGTACATTCAGGGAATAACAGCAGGCTTACGCGAAAACGATTGGACCAAGTCTCGTCGATACTCCATCCACATCTCACTCATCAGACGTCAATCCTCTTCATCCCATCGTCGGACTTGTAGCTTCCGCCGGGGGATTGGACGCATTCAGAAGATTCTTTTCGACGATGCCAGCAGATAGCGGGATGGCATTCGTGCTGATCCCACATCTGAATCCATCACACGAAAGTATGATGGTCAACTTGCTAAGTAAATGCACGACGATGCCAGTCATCGAAGCTAAGCAGGGGATGGCAGTTGAGCCGAACAGTCTGTACGTTATCCCGCCCAACTACTTTCTAGCTATTCGTCAAGGCAATTTGCAGTTGAGCAATTCGCCTACGGATCTTGGTGGCCAAACGTCCATCGATTTCTTTCTTCGATCCTTAGCAGAGGATCAAGCTCAACGTGCGATCGGAATTGTTCTTTCGGGAACCGGCAGTCACGGTTCGCTTGGTGCCCGTCAAATAAAGACCTCGGGCGGCATGGTGATGGCGCAGCGACCAGATACCGCCGAGTACGACCAAATGCCACTTAATGCGATTAAGACTGGCATTGTGGATTTCGTATTACCTCCGGAGCAGATGCCTGAAGCATTGATTAGTTATTGGACGCGTTCTTCTGTGGGGACCGATGTGGAGCGCCTGGAACAGGCTGAAGGATCCTCTGAGGTTATTGACCAGATCTTCGAGATATTGCAGACGCAAGAGCATTATGACTTTCGAGTTTATCGCAAACCGATGGTTCTGCGTCGCATCCAACGGCGAATGGGAATCGTCGGTGTCGACTCTCTGCCTGCGTACCTTCTGTTCCTTCAGAATCGGCCGGACGAGGCTACGGCGTTGTTCAAGGATCTACTGATCAACGTAACTGCATTTTTTCGAGACCCTGAAGCCTATCAATTTCTCGAGAAAGAAGTTCTGCCTGCGCTCATCGCCACCCATGATCGCGATCTGCCAATCAGAGTCTGGATTGCGGGATGCTCAACGGGCGAGGAAGCCTATTCGCTTGCCATAGTCCTTCGTGAAGCCATTTCCAATGCGAAGTCATCTCTGGTGATTCAACTCTTTGCCAGTGACATCGATATCGACGCATTGGAAATTGCACGCACTGGTGTCTATCCCGCAAGCATCGCCGCGGATGTGTCTGCTGAACGACTCGAGAAGTTCTTCATCAAGCCTGACGATGAGCATTATCAGATCAACAAGGATATCAGGGATTCGGTTGTTTTCTCCCATCAGAATCTCATAGGGGATCCTCCGTTCTCAAAATTGGATTTGATCTCCTGTAGAAATCTGCTGATTTATTTCGAACCAGAAGTGCAGAAGAACGTCATCTCACTGTTTCATTTCGCGTTGACGGCAGGGGGGACCCTGTTCCTTGGGCCGTCAGAGACTATAGGTCGGCGAAGTGATCTATTTGAAACGATCTCAAAGAAATGGCGAGTGTATCGACGATCCGATACTGCAAAGAGGGAATTGATCAATTTACCAATGAGGAAGTCAACGGATTCTTTCAGTAACCTCCGGACGAATTCTCCTCTCTCGCTGCACCGAAAACGCTTGAAGGACATCACCGAACAACTCGTCCTATCCGACCATGCCCCAGCGGCTGCGTTATGCAATCACGCACTCGAAGTACTTTATGTCACTGGACCGTTGGTCGATTTCCTCGAGTTTCCAAGAGGGGAATTGACCAAGGATCTCTTGGCGATGTCCAGACCCGGTTTGCGAACCAAGCTGCGTACGACTTGCCGATCTGCAATGCGAGAAGGCAAAACAATTAGTGCAACAGACGTGAGGGTGAATCGAGGCGGTCACTATTTTAAATGCTCGATAACCGCCCGGCCGCTCTTCGAACCCAAGGAAGTCGCCGGTCTGCTGTTGGTTTTGTTTCATCATCAAAACTCCTCGCCGGAAATTATTCCAAGTTCAGACGCGTCCTGCGGAACGCTAACCGAAGATGCGATTACATCGCAAGACTCTCAGTTGGACATGCAACTCGAAATTGAGCTAAACTCAATGAGCGAGGAGCTGCACAGTACGATTGAGGAAATGGAAAGTTCGAACGAGGAACTAAAGTCCTCGAACGAAGAAATCATGTCGGTCAATGAAGAGCTCCAATCTGTCAATGAGGAGCTTGAATCCTCGAAAGAGGAACTGCAGTCCCTCAATGAGGAGCTCACAACTGTCAACGGTCAGCTTCTTGAGAAAGTCAATGAGCTGAACCGAGCTACTTCGGATTTGACGAATTTAATGGCGAGCACCGAAATTGCGACAGTCTTTCTGGACCGAAATCTAGCTATAAAACTGTTCACTCCACCAACGAAGGCTTTGTTGAACCTTCTTTCGACCGATATTGGTCGCCCTTTACGGGACATCGCTCCGAATTTCTCCGATGACACGATGCTTCTCGAATGCCGACAGGTCTTAGCAAGCGAGGAATCGCTCGAACGCGAAGTACAAACCGAAGGTTCCAAAACCTTTTTGCGCCGAATACTTCCCTATCGAAACTCCGAAAATCAAATTGCTGGTTTGGTGATTACTTTTATCGACTTGACCCAACGGAAGAAATTGGAAGCTGCACAGCGCGATTCAGATGCCCGCCATTTCGAAGAGCTTCATGAAAGTGCTGAAAGGTTGCAGGCGATTCTCAACACAGCCGCGGATGCAATCATCACCATTGATCTGATGGGAACGATTGAGAGTATGAATTTAGCAACAGGGAACATGTTTCAATACGGTAGTACGGAACTCATCGGGAGTAATATCGCGTCGTTGTTGCCAACTCTTTTTCAACCCGATCCAGATCAAAGCACATCCAAGACGATCTCGACGAAGCTAATTGAACTTCTCGGAACTCGATGTGAAGTTCAAGCCCAGCGCAAAGACAAATCCTTTTTCCCCATCGAACTCGCTCTGAGTCGCGTTGATCATCTTGGGCTTTACACTGGTATCCTCCGGGATGTCACGGTTCAAAAGCAGCTTCAGTCCCACGTATTGCAGATCGCTACCGATGAGCAGATGCGGATCGGTCAAGAGCTTCACGACGGTACACAACAGGAATTGACAGGCCTGTCACTATTCGCAGGGGCGATCAACGACCTGCTCGATAAAGCTAACGCAATTCCTGAAAGTCACGATTGTACGTGGCAACTTCGTGATGTCGATTACCAGCGGATCCGAAGGTCACTTGAGAAGCTTACTCAAGGGCTCATTGAAGCGAATCAGCATGTCCATAAGCTATCCCACGGAATAATGCCAATCCAAATCGAAGCGGATGGGCTTAAGTCGGCCCTAGCACATCTCGCATCGACAACGAATGATACCCACAAAATTCAATGCCATTTCTCTTCCCAGGGTGAAGGAACTATTCGAAGCAGCGCTGTCGCTACGCAGCTATACCGTATTGCTCAAGAATCACTCACGAATTCGATCAAGCACGGCGAAGCGAGCGATATTCAGATCGTGCTCAAGGATAGCGTGGAAAGGATTGTTCTCGAGATATCCGATAACGGAATCGGTTTTGATCCGGAGGGTTCATCCGGTGAGTCCTTGGACGGAGACGGTCTAGGGCTCCGTATCATGAGGTACCGAACGAGTATCCTCGGTGGTGAACTTCTCGTTAAACGTAATGAGCGAAACGGGACGACCGTTCGTTGCTCGATTCCCAATCAAAGAGGGTTAACATGAATCACTCAAGTTTCCAATCGCGAATCCTGATCGTTGATGATCATCCCATGATGAGAGATGGGCTAACGATGCGGATAAACTCCCAAGCGGATATGCACGTTTGCGGAGAAGCCGCTTGCGAAAATGATGCGGTTGAAATGGTGGTGCAGACCAGCCCCGATTTAGTACTTGTTGACATCTCCCTCCAAAGCGGGAATGGGATCGAATTAGTCAAGCGTATTCGACTGCTAAACGCGGAGACCAAGATGTTGGTGGTCTCGACATTCCAGGAATCGCTGTACGCCGAACGCGCTCTTCGAGCCGGGGCATTGGGATATCTCAATAAGCAAGAATCAAACGAAAAGTTGCTTGAGGCGATTCGAACCGTGTTAAAGGGTGAGCGGTACGTAAGCCCTGAGATAACGCAACGGCTCGTCTCTCAAGCCTTGGGTAAACAATCGCTAGCAGATGATCCACTGAACATCCTTACCGATCGTGAGATGGAAATCTTTAGACTTATCGGGGCAGGAAACAGCACCAGTACAATAGCTGAACAACTCTTTCTGAGCCCCCATACAGTTGATACGCATCGGGAGAATATCAAGAAAAAGCTGGGATTCAAAAACGCCGCTCAGCTCAATCGCCAAGCGATACAGTCCATGCTAGAAAGCGGTTGAGTGGGACTCAATGCACCGATGGTGTTTGATTTGCGATGCGTGGCGTTAAGACTGCTTGAAGCAACTTGCCTACGACACGAATTCATATTGGATCACAAACCAACTGCGAATTCGAAATTGAGATCAGATTCAAGGTTGGTTATCCGCATTGGTATCCGCATTCATGTCCGGATTGGTACCCGTATTTAAGTCTGCGGCCCCTTCCGAGGGAATCACAATCATCTTGATGTCTTTGGCTCGTACCAAGAACCGTGCTTGCGATTCATCTTCAAGAATCACCATGCCGTCCAGTTCCCAAGGCAAGTGTGTCTTCATCGACTGCGAATTGGTATACCCAAGGAATCGAACTCTCTCGAACGGCTTATGGCCGGCGACATGCACGTTAGCGAGAGTGTTCTTCTTGAGTACGCCGACAACCTCAAGGTTTTTGGGCTTGGAGCCCGTGGTTAGCCAAGCTAGTCCGCGATAAAAGAGCGTAAGCAGGATGACTGCGCCGACGATCGCTGCCGCGATTCCGCCCGCAACGCTCACTGTTTCGATGAAGGGGTGCAATTGATAGTCTCCGAGAGAAAGGAGTCACAAGGTGCTAAATAAGCAAGTTGTAAGTGGCGGTACTAGTCGATTCGTTGTCCAACGAGTGTAACGCCTTGATCAGATCGCTGTTCCCAAAAAGCATAAATCGTGGATTTTGGGGGCGTAGTTGCACTTGATTTTCCGCCAATGGAGACGATTACCGGAAAGCTTGCTCTATCATCCAGACGTGTTGGTTCCGTGCTTTTCGGCTTCATCAAGAGCATCTCTCCATCACGTTTACTGGTCCATACCGTGTAGAATCCATCAGTACCACTGGCGATCCAAGGTTGCTCGCCGATACCTATTGGGATTTCTGTGCCAGGTAAAGCCATCGCTTGGTTAATACTGCGGTCACGACGCCAAGTGGTGGCAATTTGTTGGTCTTTGTCGATCGCAAGCATCCCGCCATCCATCGGACAGGCATTGAGCATCCAAGCGGAGTTGCCAAGTCGGACAGCATTACCAAATGTGGCGCCATCGTCCGTTGACGAAATTAAGTACATGTCGCGATTCCCCTTGAGGGAATTTCGGAAGAGCACGTGTACAGATCCGTTGCTTGCCGCGATCGATGGGTGACAACACTCACAGATACTTCCGTCGGGAGATCGATATACCAGAGCATTCTTGCTCCATGTGGCGCCGTCGTCGGTTGATTTGGACGCAAATAGCTTGGTTCCTTTATCTCTTAGATCGAGCCACACGCACCAAAGATCGCCGTTTTCGGAACTGCACATCGCATGCAATCCTTCCCTCGCAGACCCCTCGATATCGTTGACTTTGATTGGTCCAAGCCAACTCTTGCCACGGTCGAGTGATCGATAAGCGAAGATGTCTCCATCTCGGCCCTTACCAATTGCTCCACCTATAGCGGTGATCGTAATTGCATTTTGACTGTGCGCGATACGTGGCCCGCGGCGCATACCGAGTGACATATTCGGGACGCGGAAGGCTGCTTGCGGGGATAGCTTAGGGGCTTCATCGATCTGGCAGTAGTAAACTTGGTCTGCAACACCAAAGGTCAAATGAAGAGATCCATCTGGGCCACCGCAAGCTTGGGGTTGCAGGGGGGCTTTTGCATCCTTGCCTTGCATAACCGTGAATGGATCCGCGCCGAAGGATCCTAAGGAGAATAAAAGGGCTAATATTGGAGATAAATAATATGCCATCGGTTCGAGCTTTATGCTGTGAGAGGTCTTTGGGCATGACTGAGTAAAAGCTTGAGGCAAAGACCGAGTGATGCTGGATCGATCCAACGTTTAAAGCATACTATAGTTGTGCCCCGTCATCGCGAGCCACTGCTTACTTTTTTATCTGATCTTGTTGCTGGCGAGCTTCGATTCGCTTTAGCCTCTCGATGATTTCGACTTGTTCTTCATGCGTAAACGCATCGCGATCTTCGATTAGATGAATCAGGATGTTCGCGATGATCATCGGTATGACCAAAAAAATCCAGAAGTGTCCCAAGGCGACTCCAAGAGCTCTGCCAGCGACTGTCGTTGGTGTTAAGTCTCCGTAGCCAATGGTCAATGCGGTTACCGAAGCCCACCACAAACCGTCGAAGAATGACTTGTTCTCCACAACCCCAAATAACGTAGCTCCGAGAACCAGAGAAACGAGATAGATCAGCATGATCAACCAGATACGATTGGCGACATAAAGTAGTATCGATTTCATCGATAAGCCTCAACAGAGAGAAGGTTGGCTTCGAAAACAAATAGGGTGCGTCAGTAACGGGTGGCCCGGGATTCCTCGTAATTGTGAATCGCGAATCTATTATCAGATTCTTCGAGCCTGCGATTATCTTGCAAGTAGTCTTTCGGGCCTTTGAGCAAAAATAGTTAGCCAATACAACTGCGATTCAGGCCCAGTTTCGTGCTCCCTGCTCCCCGCTCCGTGCTCCGTGCTCGTCCTCGTCCTCGTCCTCGTTCTCGTGCTCGTGCTCGTGCTCGTGCTCGTCCTCGTCCTCGTCCTCGTCCTCGTCCTCGTGCTCGTGCTCGTGCTCGTCCTCGGAAAACGAGACCAATCTGGATATTTTCAAATAAGCCATGTACTGCACGAAAACAACAGTACTACAGGCAACCTTGCGATTACGAGCACGAGCACCGTTTCACTGAGCACGAGCACCGCGCAGCAAAGCTGATGCAAGTCAATACCAGCCACTAAAATTACCGAAGACCCGTTTTTTCGAGATTTTTTTGTTTTACGCGCCTTGCCTCAGATGCAAATTGGCCGAGAGTACGCAAGGATATGATTTCCGAGTGGCTTTATGCCGGCGAAAAACAGGTTTTGCGCAAGCGATATTAATCTAGAAGGACGACGCTCAAATGGGGCTTTTCGATAAAATACGCGGTGAGTTTGTCGATATCATCGAATGGCTCGACGATACGCGAAATACGCTTGTTTGGCGTTTCCCACGTTATCAAAACGAAATCAAAAATGGTGCGAAGCTTGTCGTAAGACCCGGTCAAGTCGCTATCTTTGTCTCGGAAGGGTCGCTTGCCGATACCTTCCAACCGGGAACCTATGAGCTTACGACCCAAAACCTACCTGTCTTATCGACTCTCAAAGGATGGAAATACGGGTTCAATAGCCCGTTCAAATCCGAAGTCTACTTCGTGAGCACCCGACCAGTTATCGATCTGAGGTGGGGGACACCAAATCCCGTGATGCTCCGTGATCCGGAGTTTGGGCCCATTCGAGTTCGCGCATTCGGAACCTACGTTCTAAAAGCGGTTGATCCTCATGCGTTGCTCAAGGAAATTGTAGGCACGAGTGCCGTCGTTTCCACCGACGAAGTAACCGAGTTGGTTCGCTCGATCATCACTGAATCACTTAGCGATATGCTAGGATCGTCTCAGATCGCTGCTTTGGACTTCGCGTCCAATTATCGCAAGCTTGCAGGGCAACTGCAAAAGAGTGTCCAAGAGCGAATCGACGATGAGTATGGCTTGGAACTTCCTCAGTTAATGATCGTCAACATCTCGCTGCCCGAAGAAGTCGAAAAGGCGCTCGACGTCGGTACCAAGATGAAAGTGATCGGGGATATGGGAAGGTTTCAGCAATACCAAATGGGTGAAGCGATGGCGACGGCCGCAGCCAACCCAGCCGGCGGCGGGGCCGCCGAAGGAATGGGACTTGGGATGGGCTTCGCGATGGCCAATCGAATGGCTACCACCGGTGCTCAAAACAATGCCCCAGCTCCAGCTATTTCGCTCCCAACTTCGACGTGGCATATCGCCGTCCAAGGTCAATCGCTCGGGCCATTTTCTTCGCAGCAAATGGCAGATGCGATCGCAAAGTCGGAAGTCCGAGGCGAAACGATGGTCTGGACCGCTGGGATGTCCAACTGGCAGCCCGCACGGGAAGTTCCACAATGGGCAAGTTACTTCCAGTCGCCGCCTCCTCCTCCGCCAGCCGCACCACCACCTCCTCCGGGAGCTTAGTGCCCCCCGACTTATAATTGATTCAGAAAGTGCATAGAATAATCGCGATATAAGTTGTTGCGGCGTTACCAACGAGAGGATGAGACCGCCTGTTAGATGAATCCTAAGTTGACCAGAATCACAGAGTCGGTGCCAGGCAGTACCGTCGGTTGCGAATGGGCGATCGACGCTTTTGATTGCGCACCGCAACGACTCAGGGAAATCCAGACGCTTCAAGAACTATGCAATAGAATTATCTGCGAACTACAACTCAATGTTGTAGGGGCTCCGATGTGGCATAAGTTTCCAGGCGAAGGTGGAGTCACTGGTCTATACCTGCTGAGCGAATCCCATCTGGCTTGCCACACCTACCCGGAGTTCGCTCTAGCAACCTTCAATCTCTATTGCTGCCACACGCTACCTGAGTGGCCTTGGGAGTCGATTCTAGCTAAGGAAATCGGGGCGACCCATTGCCGGGTTGTCTCCATGACCCGCGGTGCCCGGAATGAGCCTGCCGGGTTTCAGGAAAGAAGACTGGAGTCGTCGAGATGAAATCACGCACAGCACAATGTCCCGCATGCGGCGGACCTGTCACTTTTCAAGTTAGTACGTCGCTAGTTGCTGTCTGCGAATATTGCCACTCAGCCGTCGCGCGCGGAGATAAAAAGCCAGAGGATTGCGGAAAGATTTCCGATATCGCGCAGCTCAACTCGCCAATCACCACTGGCATGACGGGCTCCTACCAGAAAAAAGCCTTTCACGTAACTGGATGCGTCCAATATCAGCACCCCTCCGGCGCTGTGTGGAATGAATGGTACTTGTGTTTCCCCGGCGAGAAGTGGGGGTGGTTGGCTGAGGCACAAGGAAACCTTTATTTGATGTTTGAGCAACGGCTCAAGTCCGGTTCAAGCCTTGCCAATTTTGATACCATAAAAATCGGACAATCGTTCGCTGTACGCGAGGATTCACTTTCGGTGACCGAGAAAGCCATCGCGCAGGTCGCCGGTGCCCAAGGTGAAATACCATGGGCCGTTCGACCCGGATTAGAACATCGCTACGCAGATCTTAAATCTACCAAAGGCCTAATCGGCACCTTGGATTTTGGCGAAACGGAATCCCGTTTCTTTCTCGGTCAAAGAGTTACCTTGGAGTCGCTTGGGCTAAGTGCGAATTCGAATTGGCAAGCACCCAAGGATATCGCCGTCAAAGCCCTCCAAGTCAGTTGCCCGAATTGCGGTGGCTCCCTGCAGTTATTTGCTCCCGATTCATCGCTGCGAGTAACTTGCCCGAGTTGCAACTCGCTGCTAGAGACGAATCAAGGCAATTTGGCTTACCTGGAGACACTCGGTGGGCGCAAAATCAAACCAGTTCTACCTCTGGGTTCCAAAGGTCAGCTTCTCGGCAAGGAATTCGTGGTTGTTGGTTTCATGCAACGGTTTGTCCTTCACAACGGGGACTCGTTTCCTTGGTCGGAGTACTTGCTATACAACCCCGAAGTTCATTTTCGTTGGCTCGTCAAGACACGCGATGGGCATTGGTCGTTAGTCGAACAGGTTGATTTCCCAGGGAATTCTGACCTAGGGGAACTTGTGTTTTACGACACGAAGCAGTTTCGAAAGTATTCCCAAGGTGACGCGACGGTCAGTTATGTCGTCGGGGAATTCCCTTGGAGAGTTCACATCGGACAGCGAACGAAGATCTCCGACTACATCGCTCCACCCTCGATGCTCTCCTTTGAGAAAGCATTGTCGGATGGACAGCATGAAGGTGAAGAAGTAAATCAAGAAGTCACCGTATCCAAGGGGACCTATGTTAGTATCGAAGATATCGAAAAAGGTTTCGCATTGGATGATCTTCGTCGTCCGTTAGGTGTTGGCGCCATCCAACCATCCCCACAGTTGGGAATCCATTACGTTTGGGCAACGGTCGGCTTTTTGCTCTTCATAGCTTTCACTTTCCAAGTAATGAAATGGATGCATCGAAGTAATCCGCCCGACAGTTCAATGATGTGGACAGGGTTCTTTCTCATTGCACTCCTTCCGGTTCTGGTTCTCGTGTACAAATACTCGTTCGAAGTCAAACGTTGGCATAACAGTGAATACAACCCTTACTCCCGGGAGTAATTCTCACGAGGGATTCCCAAGGGGCGTTTCAGGAGGCAATAAGTGGATATCCTATTTAAAAGTTATCTTGCGGCAGGAATTCTCATCTGCGGATGGTATTCTGTCGCGGCGTATAACAGCTGGGAAATGCTGAGTACAAGTCGGTCATCGACCAGCAATAGCTCATACTTATCCGGAAGAAGCTCAACGTCGAACCGTTCGAGCGGTGGGTTCTGGGGAAGCTTCTCCTCGGGACGATCTAGCGGTGGTTCTTGGGGTGGTGGCAAGTGAAGTTGGATACGTGAATTGACAATTGGAGTTTTACAGTGATGGGAAATCAGATGGTGTTTGCACAAGTAGAGCCAGTAATGAATACAACCACTGAAGGGCTACTGATGTATCATTTAGCAGCAGCTGGTATCTTTTCAGTCGTCGGGATTGTGGTTCTGTTTCTTGCGATATTCTTGATGGAGAAGCTCACTCGGTTCTCGATCACCAAAGAGATAGTCGACGAGCATAACACGGCACTGGCAATTATCGTAGGCGCGATCGTTATCGGCATTTCGATCATCATCGCTGCGTCGATCTCGGGCTAATCGATTCAATGCTCAATCGAGTTCCTTTATTCCTTTTGTATTTAAATGTTCTTGTCATAGCGATTTGTGGACTCATCTATGAATTGCTTGCCGGAACATTGGCTAGCTACGTCCTAGGGGATTCCGTAACACAGTTTTCGCTGGTAATCGGCACTTACCTTTCTGCGATGGGCGTTGGGGCTTGGTTATCTCGCTACATTGAACGTCAACTAGCTCGCGCATTTATCGAGATCGAGCTAGCCCTAGCGTTTCTTGGTGGGATCTCGGCACCACTACTTTTTGTTGTGTTCCCATGGGTCGATTGGTTTCGCCCATTGCTGTTAGGGACAGTATTTGCCGTAGGGGTTTTTGTCGGTTTAGAGTTGCCGCTACTAATGCGGATCCTAAAAGAGCACCTCGACTTCAGCGACCTGGTATCCCGAGTGTTAGCATTCGATTATGTAGGTGCACTGATCGCATCGATTCTATTTCCGCTTATCTTTATTCCCTATCTCGGTTTGGTTCGAACCTCGTTGATCTTCGGGATACTCAATGCCTGTGTAGGGTTGTGGAGCACATTCCTATTGCGTCCGTTACTGAATCAGAAGAATGTCCCTGGACTTCGATGGCGGGCACTGATCGTCATCGGGATTTTGATTCTCGGCTTGTTTCGCGCAGAGCAACTGACTCTCATTGCAGAAGAAGCCACGCTCGGTGGAAAAGTTATCCACACGATGCAGTCTCCTTATCAGAGGATCGCGATCACTCGGAAAAAAGGGGGATTTCAACTCTTCATCAACGGGCACCTTCAATTCAATTCGGTCGATGAGTACCGTTACCATGAAGCATTAGTCCACCCCGCAATGGTTGGTTCTAGAGTGCCTAAACGTGTTTTGGTAATGGGGGGGGGAGATGGACTGGCTGTTCGGGAAATCCTAAAGTACCCAAGTATCCAAGAGGTGTTTCTGGTGGATTTGGATCCAGCCATGACGGAGCTTTCCAAGTCGTTTCCGCCATTGGTGGAACTCAATCGCTCTGCACTGCTCGATCCGCGGGTAACGATCGTCAATCAAGATGCGTTTCTTTGGATCAATCAAGCAGTGGAACCCTTCGATTGCGTGATCATTGATTTCCCCGATCCAGGAAGTTTCTCGATCGGCAAACTGTATACGAGCCATTTCTTTCGGAAGCTTAAAACCAAGTTACATGAGGATTCGTTAGTCAGTATTCAATGTACGTCTCCCTTGGTCGCTCCGAAGTCCTATTGGTGCGTGATACGCACACTGGAATCAGCAGGCTTTAATGTTCGCCCCTATCATGCAACGGTCCCCTCGTTCGGTATTTGGGGCTACGCTTTGGCAAGCCTTACAAAGACGAGCATCGATAATCTCAGTCTCCCCATCGCGGGAAGCGATCTGCGATTTCTCAACGATGCAAGCTTAAGGGAACTTTTTGTTTTCCCACAAGATATCCGCGAATTGAACCCTGAGATCAATCGGTTGGACAATCAAGCGCTAGTGCGATACTACGACGAGGAATGGCATGGCTACGATTAACCGCCGTGACTTGATTAGCGGCTTGCTAGGGGCTGCTGCACTACGAGCCACCGGTTGCTCCACAGGGGATTCCGCATCGCAGAGATTGCAAATCGAAGGCGAACTCTTTGCGCCGGATTTCGAAACCGGCCATCGATTCAGACTGGCAACCGCGTCCCCTAAATCGAGTGAATCTGGACGATCGAACTGGGCCGCCGGTACGATTGGGGCAATTGAAGAGTGGAGAGAAATACCGGTTGTAATCGTCGGTGGAGGAATCGCTGGGCTGTGCGCCGCGTGGCGCTTGAAGCGATCTGGGTTTGAGCAATTTCAACTGCTAGAGCTTGAGGATCACCTCGGAGGCACATCGCGCAGCGGCGAGCATCGAGGATTCCAATTTCCTTGGGGGGCTCATTACATTACCACCCCGATGCCTGAGAACACGCACCTTATCGCACTGCTGCGAGAAATGGGTGTTGTTGAAGGTTTAGCGAGCGATGGTAAGCCGGTGATTGCCGAGGAGTATTTGTGCCGCGAGCCTGAGGAACGCGTCTTTGCGGACGAACACTGGCAGGAAGGGTTGTTTCCGGTTGCAGGGGCTACTCAAGACGATCTCGACCAACTCGCTAGTTTCCACAAACGGATGCTTGATTTTTCCTTGATGCGCGACGAGCACGGAAAAAGATTCTTTGCACTTCCGATCGCCCTCAGTTCTGAAGATCCACAAGCAAGGAAGTTCGATCAAATATCGATGCTTCAATGGATGGAACAACAGGGATGGACTTCATCGAAGCTGCGGTGGTATGTCGATTATGCTTGCAGAGATGATTACGGTTTGACGATCGATCGCACGAGTGCTTGGGCTGGAATTCTGTACTACGCTTCGCGGATACAAAACGGCTCACAAGCTTCCCAAGATGTGATTACTTGGCCCTCAGGAAATGGCCATATCGTCAAACATCTTCAGGAATCATTGAAAGCGCACCTGAATCCCGGGATGATGGTCGCCAAGATTGATCCGAAGGAGCAATCGGAACGTTACCGTTCATGCGAATTGATCGTTTATGACAAGGTCCAAAAGCGATTTGTGGGATATCGGTGCGATCGAGTAATCTTTGCTGCGCCGCAATTCGTCGCGAAACATGTGATTGAAGATTTTAGGTCCGATCGATCAATCGCAGCACTAGACCTCCCGTTCCAATACGGTTGGTGGCTTGTTGCAAACCTACATCTCTCTTCACGACCGAGCGATTCGGGTTTCCCTATGAGCTGGGATAACATCATTTACGAAAGTAAATCGTTGGGGTATGTGGTTGCGACCCATCAGTTGGGTGTCGATCACGGACCTACCGTGTTGACTTGGTACTACCCATTCGCCGACGCTAGTCCTCCTTTCACTCGCGAGCAACTTCTCTCGGTTCCTTGGTCGGACTGGGTAGAGATGGTGCTCAGCGATCTGGAAGTCGCGCATCGTGAAATCCGATCATTGGTCACACGAGTCGATGTGATGCGTTGGGGCCATGCTATGGTGCAACCCTACACAAACTTCCTATGGAGTGAAACCAGACGTATGGCTGCCATGCCCGATCGGAGCGTCCATTTTGCTAATACGGACTTAAGCGGACTCGCATTGTTGGAGGAAGCCGTTCATCATGGGGTGCGCGCAGCTGACGAGGTACTCGAAAGTTTCAAAAAGCATGAGCTGGCGGTATAGGTAGCAGGCAAATGGCTACTTACCCTTCAAGTTGATTCGACACAACTTTACGAAATGCTCAATGGGATGTTGTACCTAGCCACCTAACGCGAACGTCTTTACCATTCGGAAGGATATTTCAGGGTAACTCAGCTAATCCCTCCAGTATCATCTTCTCTATTCGCGATTCGGCCAATTGGGCGCCCCAGTCGCTCAGGTGATCGTCGTCGCGATAGAGGATTTGAAGGCCATTTAGCAGAAGACTTTTTCCCTCTGATTCATACAGGTCTGCCGTTGGGACGACTCTGCAATTTGGGAAACGTGCGGCAAGAGTTTGAAGTAACGTGCGACCTCGGTGCCAATTCCTCGATGCCATTATTGGCCAGTATTGTCTATGCTCCGCTATTGGAATCAGGCCGCGAAAGCATGCATATTGCAAAGCATTTCGATCGCCGATCTGTGCAAGTCGAGGTGGTTGCTCAATCAGCAACACTCGGCGAGAGTGTTCCTGACAATACCCAATTAAATCCTGTACGTTTTGTTCCTTCTGTAGGTCCCACGGTGTGCTTAGTATTACAACGTCCGGTTTCCAACGTGCGATATTCGCAAGCCGAGCGCGATCGAATTCCTGGTTCATTCGCCCGGAAAGATATTGACTGGTTTGTTGCGTAGTAGGTTGCAAATTCCATGGTGGTGCAACTCCAGCCATCGAACAAAAAGAAGCTCGAAGGTGGTGACGTTCAATGATCTGCCGAATAGTCTGTGACCACATAAGTCCATGTGAATCGCCGATAACCATAACCTGGATTGGTTTGGATACATCACCTAAGAGGATTCCTTCTTCGCGATAATCTGTTAAGGACGATAGTGGGGGGGGCGTGTCAAAGCCGACGTAAAGTGTCGATAGGTTACTGCTATTGTTTGCAGTATTTCGTTTGGGATTAAGGTCGTACGCTAACGAAGAGGTCGTTGGCTTGCTAAATCTGCTTGAATCGTATCCTCGATCCGAATACATCAACAGGAATCCCGCGAATCCGAGAGCGACTGCTACGGCTAATACATGAGGAGTAATACCTTTTCGCCAACGAGTCGTCTGTTCGATACCATAGAAACTCATCCATGCGCAAAGATATATAGGAAGGATCAGCCATTCCTTGGACCACTGGTTGCAATAAGGTTCGGCGAACACAAGGATGGGCCAATGCCAAAGGTAGAGCGAGTAGGAAAGCTTGCCTAAATGCACAAAAAGCGGACGTGTCAGCAACCAGTTGCAAGCTCCTACGTGGCTACAAGCGAGCACAAAAGACGTTCCTGCGATTGGCCAAACCATAGTCAAGTCAACTCGACGCATGAACGTTGCCGAGCAAAGGATGATCGCTAATCCGGCAATTGCCAAACCGCCGACCAAAACGCGATATCTCGGCTGAGCAGGTTGATCGCGATTCAACAATGCCAACAAGCTACCAGCGGACAACTCCCACCAACGCGTAGGTAAAAGGTAGAATGCGGCCAAGCTAGCTTCACTCGACGCCCACCACAAAATGACGATGCTAAAGAGAGTTGTTGAAGCTAAGGCAAGCAGGCGAAACAGTGGGCTACGATTCTTTAGGATAATCATAATGAAGGGCAGTACCAGGTAAAACTGCTCTTCAATCGCTAGGGACCATGTGTGAAGCAGTGGTGAGTTTTCGGCCGTTGTACCCCAATAATCAGCCGATTGTCGCCAAAAGAAGATATTGGATACCGATCCGAGCGTTGCGAGTACTTGCCACCCGACAAACGAACAGTCCGGTCGATATCCGATGCAGTACTGAGCAGCGATGGTTGCGGCAACAACCATGAGGAGTGCGGGGAAAATCCTGCGTATTCGTCGAGCGTAAAATGCAAAAATGGAGAAACTTTTCTCACTGAGCTCACGATCGATGATCCCGGTAATTAAGAAACCAGAAATCACAAAGAACACGTCAACGCCAACAAAACCTCCACGCAACCAAGCCGGATTTATATGAAACAGAAGAACACAACCTATGGCAATTGCACGCAGGCCGTCGATCTCTGGTCGATAGGAGGCATTTTGCATATGAAGTGTCAACAATTATTGGAGTCAATCTGCTCTGTTCCTTGAAATCGGTAAGGAAGCTTTCAAGGGATAAAGTATAGCAGGTCTAATCGCAATCGCGGCGGTACTTAGAGTCGCAGGTCAGTTCGCCACCCGGATGGCATCGGGGATTTTGGGTGCTTCGTTCGTGTCCCGAACACTTAGGTCCGCATAGATTACTCGGTAAGCCTCGGACCCATTGGGTTTATACCAAAAGATTGGGCGATCCCGCTCTCCCAATCGAGCGTCTGCACCTGCATAGTGCACCTCGGATGCAACGGGAAGCCTAAAAGCGAATTCAAATCCTCGCCGGTAAGCCAAGACCGATTTTAGCCAATCGTTATTGCTGTCCCCATTTGCACCCTCGACGACTCTCAATTGAAAATGCCCTTCAGATCTTTGGAGATACCCCTGTTCGAACTTCGAAGGGAACCTTCCCTCCCTTTTTTCGGCGAACATCTCTAGGGATCTGATGAGATCTTTTTCGGTTGGCAACGAGATGTCGATGCTAGCGTCGGAAGCAGTGTAACCATCTGGTATATCAAGTTGGAAAATGGAATTGTCAAGTTCCACATTGAATTCGAAATTGGTGTAAACCATTTCGTATCGCGTTGGCCTTATGCCGGTTACTTCGATGCGTATAGGCAGTTGCGTTTTAGGATCGATCCAGAAGGTTGCTGTCCGATGCTCCATTCCCACGCGAAACCCAGTAACATCGCGATTGTCCAGTTGCATTAAACCCAACGATTCCACTTTTGCGCTCTTGTCGTCTTGAGCTTGCTTGAGGAACTGCTGCATGGATTTTATCCAATTTTCGTTTATCTCGTACCCGGGAATATCCTGTGAAAGGTTATCCGTAGAGAATGAAAACCGGAAAGCGATTTTAGTTTGATGGTCGACGCTCAAGCTTTTACCCTCTACGAAGTCCACGATACTTACGAGCCTATCGTTTTCGGTGCGAAGAAGCCCGGGTTCTGAGTAAAAGCCTTTCATCTTCAGCACCATGCCAGGCACCAGTCCACCCTCCATTTTGGTGGTTGACTCATAACGCAACGTTTTTACTTCTGCGAATTTCTCGATGAGTGCTTCGATTGCAACTGCTGGTTTTCCTGACGAATCGCCGATCCAGAGGATGAACGCGATACATATAGACGCTGCAACACCATGTGGAACTTTGTATTTCATGAGTGTCTGACCGATCTGTTTTAGGGTTTGGGTAAGTTGAAGTGAATTGCTTTGGTCGTCAAATACCTCTGTAGCGCGATATCGGACATCCAAGTGGTGGTCGATACTAGGAATAACATCAACGGGTAGTTGGTCGAACAATACGTTCCAGTCGCGATCAGATGTTTCTTTCATATCCACAATATCCTTGCTACTGGTACAGATTCTCATTTAGGCCGTCACGTCGATCCTTTAGAATCTGCCGAAGGCGATCGAGGGAACGACTCAATGCTACGCGGATGGCTCCTTCTTTGAGGTTGAGTATCGTCGCGATCTGATGATGCTGAAGGTTCCCAAAAAATCGCAACGATATGATCGACTGTTCCCGGACTGAGAGTTGTTCCAATGCACCATAGAGATCGCTCCAATCGAGCATTGAAGCGTTTCCCGTAATCGGGGCAATTATCTCGGCGTTGATTCTCCCCATTAGGACGGCCGCTTCGAGCAATTCTCGCCGACTTTTCGAATGCCTTAGGTGTGCATTGATCTCGTTTGTAGAGATGCGAAAAAGCCATCGTCGGAATTCCTCGATGCTCTGTCCTCGAAAGTTGCGAATTTCGCGGGCGACCTTGAAAAACACTTCGGATGCAACGTCCTCGGCAACGGCTCGCACCACAAGCCGACGAACACAATAGGCAAAGACAATTGGATAGAAATAGTCAAACAGCTCGCCAAACGCTTCGCGATCGGTGCGAGCCGATTTGACCAAGTCGTCCCTTGGCTCAATTTGTTCGTTCGTAAATCTCTGATTCATACTGCAACTATCAATGCGCGAGAATTTGACGCGTTACAGAAAAACGGACGACATCGGCTCATTTCTGGGCAAATTTTCTTTTGCGGCCTGAAGCTAAATGCGCAAACACTCTGGCAGCGGAGATTCGATCGATATCGAAGTGCCGTGAATCGGATGTCCCAATCGCATCCTATGCGCATGTAAGCTGTATCCTGGATCTCCCGGTAACCCAGGATTATCAAGAATCCCTCCACCGGAGCTGTAGATTGGGTCTCCTATGAGTGGATGGCCAATGGAGGCTAGGTGAATTCGGATTTGGTGCGGCCTGCCTGTCAACAATTGCACGGAACACACCGTTGTGTTCTCTCGCCGTTGCAAAACAGACGCAATGCTTCGTGAAGCTTTTCCACTCGCCGAAGCACCATAGATTTCGCCCAGTCGTGGATGTGGGATCAAACCTATGGAGGTTCGTATACAAATCGATTCGAAATCCGCAGTTCCCTCTGCAATCGTACGGTACTCCTTTTGAACCTCTTCCCACTTCTTGGACATGATTGGTAAGAGTTTGCGATCCAAAGCGAATAATACGATTCCGGATGTGGCGCGACCAAGTCGATGAAGCGGTATGGCTGTTGGAAACTTTAGCTGCACTTGGGTAAGCAACGTGTTTTGATAAAAACCAGCACCAGGAAGAGTCGGTAGGCCGCTTGGCTTATCAACCGCTAAAAGGACTTCGTCGCAATAAAGTATTCGATAGTCCGTTGGAACCACTTCCTCTATCCAGCCGGGCCGATTCCAGGTCAAGATTCCTCCTGGCCTTAGAACCTCATCCCCGGTCGCGATCGCTTCATCCAGTCGAATCTCCTGTGATTGAATTCGCTCAAGCCATTCCTCTCGCGTTGAATGATCAAAGTTTTCTACCAAGTACGTAACGGTCGTGTGACCTGCTGCTGTTGGCCCAAGAACATGTCGGAAGCTGTAACCTGAATTAACGCTTGTCACAATAATTTGATCTGTCTTACAAGCTCCATGGCACGACTACTCTAGTAACAAAACGCTCAAACCAAATCGAAGTGAGCTGATGTAGCTGCATTGCGTTACTTGGAGGGGTTCTCGAACCAGTACAAACCCGATTTTCCTGGTGCTACGATATCGATATCACCATCGGCATCCATGTCCCGTAAAGCCATTTGCAAGCCGGTTCCTGCCGTGCCAGGTCGAAAATCCTTGAGGGCATCCCGTTGCTCAGGGTTTATGGGGGCGGCAGGCGCAGGATCGCCAAAGTAGACCGTCGATCTTCGCCATTGTGATTTCGAGCGGTCAAACTGAAAGATGTATAGACATGGCTCAGCGGTTGCCCCCGGTTCGCTTGCATGCGCATAGATTCGCTTCCCTGTCACAAAATCTTTTTGGCCATCACCGTCGAAATCGGCAAGATGAAGTGCATGGACTTGGGAGAAACTTGTATCGATATCCTTCTTGCTCCAAACCCTTTTTCCCGCTTCGTCGGTTGACTGAACAAGCCAATGTAATCCAAAATCATGTCCCATCCCCCAAGCGATGTCGGTATCACCATCCCCATCGAAATCATGACCGATGATCTCAATGCTTGCCGCACCAAGCTGAAACTCAGAATGAAGTTTCCACTCGGCTTCCCGATCTGATGGTTGTTCGTACCAACCATTAGGAGTGATCAAATCAATCCTCCCGTCGCGATTGATATCGCCGTGTCCAACACCATGACCCGCCCCCGTTGGATCGAGTTTGCGTGTTTTCCATTCCACCTTAGGAGCTTTTGCAATCAGTTCGTAAAGTAAAACTTGGCCCCCAACGTTAGGGATCAGTACCGGTGTTTTGTCTCCGTATAGATCCAGCAAATAGCTCGTCTCCATCGAACCCGGAACATCGATGGTGTGCTCCATCCAAGACTTGGTCGGATCCGAAGGATTTTCAACCCAAGCGATTCTGCGACTGAAGTATGCGCAAGTTACAATGTCCATCCTCCCATCGCCGTTGACGTCGAGAGGTGCATCAGCAAAATCTTCATGATATTGCGGATTCGTGCCAGGTGGCACATCTCTTACTTTGTATTGGGTCCAGTCTGGAGCTGCATACCACGAGTCGCCGCTGAATACATCTAGCTTACCATCCCCATTGAAGTCGGCTACACCCACAGCTTCGAAAGGGGATCGATCATTGATCACATGCTTTTTCCATGCCGGCGCATCATTGATGAGCAGTTCTTCTGCATTCAAGTTCGAATACCCGAGGGAGCATAAAGCAATACTCAGGACGTATAGACCGCGAGGACGCCCAGCATGCGATGCCCAAGTAAGCGATGTCCCAGAATGTGAATCGTGAGCGAACAGATATCGAGTAATCAACCACAGTTGATCGAAAGCATTTTGCACAATGGGACTCCAAGTAGGGGAGGGGGGGATAAGGAGGGGGAAGAGAATGAAATTGACTCGAGTTGGGCAGTGGTAGCATTGATGCTTCTCGATGAACCCTGATCATTGTACCGGTTTCCTGCTGTTGAATGCAATTCGCCAAACCAAAGTGCATCGCTTGGCATGGAGTTGCATATGCGGTTTTGACTCGAAACCTCCGGTTATTCCTCAGAATGAATGGGTTTATTGGAGGTGGTCTGATTGGGTTTCGATGGGTTATATCCAAGTAGCCAGTCGATGAACATCGGCAGGAGCAAGATGGGTAATTGAATCAGGAAGACCAGAGCGAACATCGCAAGAAAGATTCCTGGATTCGCGTAGATAGACTCGTAGTCGCGAATAAACGGTAGGATCGCTTGTGTGATCAATGCAGCAATCAAGGTCCCCTTGAGTAACTGCCAGAGTGTAAACTGTCGAGGGATTTTGATCATCGAAAACTTCTCAAGCTACAGCTTCCGAGGGCTCAAGGTAAGCCAAAGCTTTATCGGTCCAAAGCCCAATATCGTGGTAGACGAAAGCTGTCTCAACCAGTGACTCGTGTTTCTGTGATTGGTCGAGAAAATGCATCGCGTAGGTGATGGTGCGATACACATGGTTGCGGTACCCGTCGTAGTCCTTCCCAATGACTGACCGGTAAGGTTCGAACAGGGATTCGACAAGTGGCCGGTGCGTTTTTATCATTATTTCGGTCATCGAGCTCATCTGTCTGATTTCCATTTCATTTATCGACAATAGTTGGGTGCGTGAGGCGGTCTTTGTTGCTAACGAGTCTTCGAACCCCGAAGTGGTTGAGCATAAATATTGTTTCCTCCTCACGCAATGGATGAAAAACAAAGTGTCAACGGTGGAATGGTGGTCTTGAACCAACAAATCCTTGCGGCGACCTTTTGGCAATTCATGGTTGCGAATACGTTGATCTACCTACGGGGGGGATTATCGAGAATGGGTTTGCAGATCCGTACGAGCGATTTTTGGCTTACTCCGACTTGGGGACTTCCGGATTTAGCGAATCGGAACTCCGAGCTGAATCGGCAAAATACTTCAAACATAAAACGAAGCTATCGCGTTACACTAACCCGCTTCTGATCCTTCATACCGAAAATGACGGTTTGATCGAAATGTCCCATGCGGAGCGGAATTATCAGTGGTCAAATTCGGCGAAGAAGCGACTGGTTCGTTTTCCAAAAGGGAACCACAACACTATCCTTCCGGCAAACTTGAAACAGTACATCGGAGCTGTGAAAGAGTTCGCCGATGGACTTGTGCTATGACGTTGCTATGGGTCATAACTGGTAAACTTGGTTGAAGTTACGATTCCAAACAGGCAACTTACGGAGAAGACGGAATGCTGGAAATGTTTCGATTGATACCGGCGATACAAATCATTTTCTCAAGCAAAATCGAATTCTCTGAAGGGAGTTTTGCGGATTTGACACAGGAGCAGCAAGAGGCCTTCGAGCAACAAGGGCTTGCAACTGGCGAGAAGTTTTACCGGATTGTTCTTTTCGAACCCGAAGCGATCGAGCGAACCGAAGAAAAGGTGACTTGGGAGTTATCCATAGTTTCCGAAGCTGAGAAGCAATTGCTCTTAGATGGCGTCGCATTCGTGCATCGGGAATCGTCGTCATTGAATCAAAGCAACCCGAGTTTTGAAGACCGACTTGAGTATCTCAGACCACGATTGCCAGCGTCGGTAACCACACAAGCACCGAACGCGGGATAGTGAGTTGTGTTTTGGGGCCACACTCATTAACCCACCGGTCTCTATCGACCGCAATTCCCCATTTTCGGCCCGATGCCGACTATAAGTGCACCCACAGCGAGAACTACTACCCGAGCGACATGTTCGATGCATTGCCCATGAATTCGTGCAGATTTTTTGAGAGATAAATCGTCTTCGATCAGGAGCAATTTTGTTGTTCCCTCGAACTAAGCGAACGGTCAAAATGGTATCGAGGAATATAATCGCTGAGCATATCAACGCTGGTGTGGCTGGGAAATGAACTAACGAGCATTAATCGTCGCACGAGTAGACATTTCTCGGGACTCGCACACGGTATGGTTTGAATTCCCAAGATCGTCTGTGTTCCTGATGTCGCCTGTGTTTCGGAGGAGACAAGTAGATTCGGCAAGACGATGAATATTCGAGAAGATACGCGAAACCTCAAATGTATCGTATTCAACCTCGATCGACTCAATCTTGTGGGATTTGAAATGAAAGTGCAGGTTAACCCAGAATGGTTCCAACGCTTGACCTGCAAACCAAAGTTTCTGGTGATACCGAGCCGAAACGAATTCAGGGCCTTCGGTATACACTGTATTCATGACTCCCTTGTCCATAGAAAAATTTAGGACGATCGCATCGAGAAGGATGTGAAGTTCGCTTAAGCCGAACCATTC
>JBJONT010000128.1:0-3758 GCA_046051705.1 Planctomycetota bacterium
CATCCAAGTCTTTTCGCCGTGCCCACCGTAATTTCTGAATGATCAGATCTTCCGCTGTTTGAACGTAAGCCACTCTATCGAGATCTGGTAGAGCGATTTTTGCCCGACGGCCGAATCGGACTCGATGGTGGGGATCATTACTCAATCGAAAGAGCTCTATGTCGAATCCCGTCGGCAAAAAGTGGAGCAAGTTGCGATTCGACCCTGTAAGAATTTCGAACGAAAGCTGCGGATCAAGTTTAAAGTCTGGTCCCAGTTTCGAAACACAATCGTGCAAGCTTCGCTCGCCAAGATCAATGACAAAATATGCATCCGCGCTTGCTCTTGGAACGCCATAGACATTGCACGATAGCGCTCCTACGAGCAGATATTCGATCCCAGGTTCCTCTAAACAAGAAATGACCTGGGCAACCGCTTGTTCGCTGTTCACATCTGCTCCACGGTATCGACGGTACGATAGATGCTCGTCTCTTGTTGTTGACGTTGCAGCTTCAGTATTCGACGAAAACTCCCCGAGCGCAACCCTCTTCGTAACAATACTCTCTTTTCGCAGGAGCTTTAAGTTGTTTACTGTAAGGAATTTAAGTTGCTTCAAGACCTGCTCAGTCCGCTACTATCGGTCGGAACGAGTTCGAACCCATTCTTCAGACTCGCTCTGCAATGAAGCTTGTGTTGGATCTCGAACATACGGCAGGAAATACCCAAGGAATGGCTATTCCCTAGTGTCCTGCGAGTTGCCCTCTCGCGATCCGCGACTTACAATATGTCGGGACTTGCATGTTTCTCCAGACGGAATCGCAAATGACGATCACGAAAAAAGATCAGATCCTCCAGCTATTGAACCGCATGGAGATTGTTCGACCGCGAGATGTCGAAGCGATCGGCATCTCGGGCGCTTACCTCCACTGGCTATGCGACCATGGCATTCTGGAACGCACTAGCAGAGGACTTTACGCGCTCCCTGACTCCCAACCAAGCGAGTTTCGGTCGATCGTGGAGGCGTGCAAACGCTCACCCCATGCTACGGTCTGCCTGCTAAGTGCCCTGCGGATGCACGACCTGACAACGCAGTCACCTCATGAAGTTTGGTTGGCAATCGGGGAGAAAGACCGTAAACCCCAGATGACCTATCCGCCAATTCGCGTGGCGCGATTCTCTGGAGAAGCGAGAAGTTTCGGAATGGAATACCGAAAGATCGAAGGCGTGATGATTCGGGTATACTCGCCAGCGAAGACTATCGCGGATTGCTTCAAGTATCGCAACAAGATCGGTCTCGACGTAGCCATAGAGGCACTTAAAGATTGTCTTCGTTCACGCAAGGCCACGATGGATGAAATCTGGGAGGCCGCCAAGGTTTGTCGCATGGCAAATGTGATACGACCTTTCCTGGAGGCAATAGCGTGACCAATAAGTCACCCAGAGACGTATCCGCGTCGGTTCGCGCGAGATTACTGAACATTTCCAAAAGGAACAGCGAAGCCTTTGACTTGGTTCTCGTTCGATTTGCCATTGAACGGCTCCTGTATCGACTTTCACAATCAAAGTTTCGCGATCGATTCGTCGTCAAGGGAGCAATGATGTTTCAAGTCTGGACGCGTCTCACCCATCGCCCAACGCGTGATCTGGATTTACTTGGATTTGGACAACCCGACATAGATTTTTTTGCTCGTGTTTTTCGCGACTTATGCGATCAACCTGTAGACGACGATGGATTGGTTTTTGTGGCAGAAACGGTCTCTGCCAGCAAACTGAAAGAAGATGAAGAGTATGAGGGTATTAGAATCAAGTTCGATGCGAGGTTAGGGACCGCACGCATTCCTATTCAGGTGGATATCGGATTTGGAGACGCGATTACTCCAGCACCGATTCTACTTGATTTCCCAACTGTACTTGAGCTGCCTGCCCCAACTCTCCATTCCTATCCGCGCGAAACGGTTATTGCGGAAAAGTTGCAAGCTATGGTGATGTTGGGCATCGCAAACAGCCGCATGAAGGACTACTTTGACATCTTTGTCCTTTGCACAGAATTTGAATTTGATGGCGAGCTCATCTGCCAAGCCATCAAAGCAACCTTTGATCGTCGCAACACTGTTATTCCAGATGCACTCCCGGTGGCATTAAGAATTGATTTCTCGGAGGATAAGCAAAAGTCGGTACAATGGAACGCATTCCTTCGTAAGTGTAACTTGACCGGCAAGCATCTTGATCTGACGGAAGTAACCACTCGTCTAGCAGGCTTCCTCATGCCGCCAGCCGAAGCAGCACGTTTTGGGAATGCATTCTTCAAACTCTGGCATCCAAGTAAAGGATGGACGGCAAAGAAATAGCTCAAAAGCCAGTTACAGCTTCCTTCTTCAACTCCTTTCTGTGCGACCTCAACTTCGCACCAACTTCATCCACTGTGATCGCACCTAAACGCCAGCAGAACTCATATGATCATGGTTTGCGGGAATTGGTCTTCCAATCTGGCAGAACGAAGACCGCGAGACAAATCGGTGTGCCTCGATCCACGATCCATGGCTGGACAAAGGCTCGACCTCGACCGGTTGTGACACTGACCGCAGATGGTGATTATGTCGAGAGCCTCGAACAGAGGGTCTACCTTCTCGAGCGGCGCACAGCGAGATTGCGAGCTTTGCTTCGACGGTGCGTCGTCTTGCTTCGTCTATCGGGTTTTTCGCTTAACTACCAACGATTGCCTCAGGGGAGCGATAAAGAAAAAGTCCTTCGCGTCATTGACCATGCAAGCCGATTCGTTCGATTGCCGAGATTATTGCCTGCATTGGACTCTCTTCTTCACGCTACTACGATTGGAAGAACGCGCAAGAATGTGGACTCGATGATGCCTCGTCTTCTCCCAGGTCTTTGCCGGAGCAAAAAACTGCGACAGAACGCTCCGAAATGCGATCGATAGTGCTGTCCGAAGCCTATGCTCACAAAGCGCGCCCCGAGGTCTGGCCGCGTTATACGTTGGCTGATGCGAGACCTCTTTGAATTTATTGCGTAAAAACGCAAAGACCCGCTGGGATTAGCCAGCGGGTCTTGAGCGGTATGGTCACGTTGCGGTAACCAACTCGATGGAGGCGGCGTCCTAAACTCGCAACCTTGCTCTGTTTTGGAATCGGATTCATGATTTTCTTGAGTCTTGTATTTGCAATGGGTTGCTATAATGGAATGCCTGAACGATATCTCTAGCCTTGTGCCGACCAAACCTTAGAGAGGATAAAATGGTCATCAGCGTTAACATTCCCGATGGAACAGAGCAGATACTTGCTAAGCAAGCTGCATTACGCGGCCAGTCTGTTGAATCCTATGCGGCTGAGTTGATTCGTAAGGGTGTCATCGGTAGCTGATCATTTGCTGAAATCTTGGCTCCGTTCCGTGAACAAATCGCTGGAACCCAAATCACTGACGCTGAGCTCGAAAATGTTTTCGAAGACGCCAGAAACGAAGTACACGCGGCCAATGAAGGGCAAGAGTAATTGGGAAGGCCAAAAATCGTTTTTGACTGCATGATCTTTCTGCAAGCCGCAGCAATCAGCTATCCAAGCATAGACTCTCGCTCGTTGCTGCCTTCGGGACGAGCAGCTGGATAAGCGGCGATGATAGCGCCGCGTTCTCGAACGCAAAAGTGCACAATGTTGTGACGCGGAGCATGGGGAAGGATCAAGTACCAGCTTCCGACTTTAGCTCTTCAAGCAATGCAGTTGTGCCGTGCCGTTCAGTCCATTCCTTGATGTATTTCCAATCTAGGCCAA
>JBJONT010000129.1:0-17607 GCA_046051705.1 Planctomycetota bacterium
GCAAGGAACGGCCGATGCTATCGATCGCATCGGCAAAATCCAGATGTTGAAAATCTGTATTTGGGGCATAACCGTATCGTTTGCCAATCGCAAGGAAACCTGTTGCGGTGACTAAATCCGCATACCGCATCTCAGTGAACTGGGATTCTAGGGATTGTGTTTCGGGGGATTGGGTTTCTGGGGATTGAGAATGCGATGCAGGATGTTGGGACACCAACTGCTCTGCAAGGATATCGCCAGCGAGCTGTTCGGTGAGGAATTGATCCCAAGGCATATTCGATTGGAAAGCCCGAACGGCCCAATCGCGGTAGCCGACCGCTTCTCTTACCGGGTAGTCCGCCCCATCACCTGCTGTATCTGCGTATCGAGCGACATCAAGCCAGTGTCTTGCGTATCGCTCCCCATGGGCTGGAGTTGCCAGTAGTCGGTCGACTACTTTTTCATAAGCCAACTCAGATGAATCGGACTCGAAGGCATCGAGCTCATCGATGGTTGGGAGCAGGCCGGTCAGATCAAGTGTGATGCGTCGCAACCATCGCGTACGTGAGGCTGAAGCGACTGGAGCGAGTCCTTGTTCATGGCGTTTCGCATCGAGAAAAAGATCCAATGGATCAGCGGCTTGCAAGTTACTTTGTTGGGCGAGCGAGTCTGAGGTATTCGCAGTAGGAATGGTTGGGTGTTCAATGGGTTGTAGCGACCACCACGAAGCAGCTTGTTCGCTCGTCATTCCACCTAGGCGGCTTTGCGAATCCCGTGGATCTACCGCACCCGTTTCGATCCATCGACGCAAGTCTGCGATTTGGTGAGGTTCAAGTTTCGCGGCGTGATCTTCGGGAGGCATGGCACTTACACCCGAAGCATGTTCAACAGCTTGAATCATAAGGCTCTTGTCGGGCTGTTTTGGCACGATGACTTCACCTGAATCACCTCCGCGTTGCCAACCATCGCGAGAATCGAGCGCAAGTCCTCCACTGGTCTTCTTGTGCTCTTGAGAGTGGCATTCTTGGCAGTGAGCGATCAGCAGTGGACGGATTTTCGATTCGAAAAACTCGATGTCGGCTTGTGTGCCGGAAGGGTTCGGCTGTTGAGCGCCCGCAAACTGACCCAATGTAAAGCAACCCAGTATTGAGCATGCGAGGAATGCCGAGAGAAATGAACGCGTTGGTTGCAAACGTCCGATTTCACGGTTTCGCTGCCCGGTTCGTGGTTTCCGTATCCCGGTTCGTGGTAGCAGGTGCCCGGTGCTTGCCTGTACTTGCCCTGGGATTGGTTGTGATTGACCAGGGTTAGGCTGTGATTGACCGCGGGAGAAAATGGTCAGGTTCATGAGGTGTTGGCAAGAGCAACGAGTGGCGGGTAAGCAAGCCAGGATGGCTTACCAGGAGACCTACTAGTTTACAAGAAAGAATCCGCCAGAGCGGGTTGAACTAGAAGAAATAAGCTTTGGTTGGGGACGATCTAAAGAATGGGATTGACTGGCGGGTCGGACAGGTCGAGATGAAGAGTTGGGATGCCGTTTCTCAGGGCCCAGATCGCTGCCGCGGTTCGGTCGGTGGTTTGAAGTTTACGGAGAACGTTTTGAACATGCTCTTTGACTGTCTCAAGGCTTATGCTCAACGACTTGCTGATTTCGCGGTTACTCAATCCTAACGCGAGGTGAACGAGTATTTGATGTTCCCGTTTTGTCAGTGGGATCAGCAACGACTCGGCTGGCTTGTGGTACTTGCGCAGAAACAACTTGGCTTGATCGATCAGCGAAGTCTTTGGGCGTTGTTGGATCGCAATCGCTTCGATCGCATCGACAAGCCTGCGTACGGGTGCTCGCTTGGGGACGAACTCCCAAGCGTCGATAGCGCTTGCGCGGGCAACGTGCGTGGGATTCTCTTCGTAGGAATAAAGGATCAGTTTTGTTCTGGGGAATTGTTCGAGGAGCTCCGTGCAATACTCGATGCTATCGGATCCTCCAACTCGAACTTCTGTTATCACAACATCTGTTGGTTGCTCAACAAGATGTGTTTGCAGAGATCGCAGATGCGAGTAAGTAGCGGTGATGCTATGGGGTGTTTCGCTTATAGCCCTTTGTAAACCGTTTGTGCATAGATGGCTATCGTCTATGCAGCAGATGCGCAGCGACATGAAATTGACCTAAGTTGCCCAAAGGCATTACCGATTCGATGAGGAGATGATGAGGAGGGGGAAGACAAAGACGAGGAGTGAGCTGAGATCAGCGGAAGGAATTCTTTGGAGGAGGGAAAGGAGGGGCTGATTACGAGTCAGTGGGAGATAGATTTCGAACAATGCTCACTGAACAACTGAAAGTGAATGATCGATTTCGAAATATGAACTCAGGAAAACTGACTCAGAAAAAGCTTTGACAAGGGACAAGGCGCAAAGGAGAGGATCTACATCAGCGAGGTCAACTTGGGTGTGGACAATTTTTCATCATTGACAACTGCCAAAACCACACGTCCAGTTTAACAGAGAAAGAAGGGAAATCGATGCAATTCCCTGACACTTTTTTAAGGTTATTCCAGCGTATTTAGGGTGGAATTGCCCACCAAAGGAGGGGGTGTAAATTGGGTGGTGCAAGAACAACTTGCCGGCTGTCTAGGGCTCGAGAGGGGTAGCCAGAAGTTTCATGGATGCCACCGAGATCCGCAGCCCGGAGGCTTTCGAGAGTTTCTCGAGCAGTTCGTCCAAGGACGCATTTTGAAAAACCACATCGATTTCTCGCCGAGCAAGGTCCGCGGGTAGTCCTTGAGCCTCGAACCGAAGCCCCAATTGTTTGCTGAGGCTTTCAAGGATCCGGCGGGTTTCCCCTCGGTAGTGACCAGTGAAACGTTTGGGCTGTTTCGGATCGACCGTCCGTTTTGGGGCAGGAACGGGAGTGAGTGGTTCTACTAGTTCCCGATGGGCAGCCACTGGGGCGAGGATTTCCCAAACATCACGGTTTGGGCCAGCAGAATTTTCGAGGCGGTCAACCTTCAACTCCTGCCATCGAGCCCGCCAATCTTGCCAAGCTTGCTTACCGATTTTCGGAATTTCCGAACTGTATTGAAACGCGACGGTGGGGATAACCGCTTCGGAGAGTGACTCGATCGTTGGAGGTCGATCGGCTGAGTATTCGAGTCGTTGATCGAAACCGCTGAGCAAGAGGGTCGCGATAGCTGCCGCGTTGGTTTGCTCGAACCGAAAGGCACGCCACACATCTGGCTCCGAATCGATCAATGGCGAAGGTGAGGCGACGGGGATCCCAGACGATTGAAGGAACGACTTCCAGATCTGACGCGTATCGGTTCCATCGTTCCAAGCGATCGCATTTTTAACTGGAGTCCTCAATCGTGTGTTTTGGGATGTCATCGAATTCCAGTAAGCCCATTCGACGCGAGAAGCGAAACCGACTGGCACGAGAGCAACCCATCGATCGACGCATGCGACTTCTGCATCGATTTCTCTCGCAACGCTTTGAAGAACTGCGTAGCAAGTCTGCTCGCTTGGAATTTCCAATCGCAATTCGATGTCGCTTGGAATACGTCGATCGAGCCAAATGGGAATTTGGTCACGAACGAGCGAGCTTGCGATCCAATCCAGCAGAGGCAATTCGATGGTCGAACCAGAGTCAGGCGAGATCGTTTTGAGCTGACCGCACAACGCGATTGCACCAGGGGTTCGATAAGGATGCATCGTGGTTGATTGAGCAACAGCTCGATGGCTCGCACCTAAGATCAATGCGCAAAAAATCGCGTAGAGCAATAGCTCCACACACGCAAACTTGCGCACGTATCGATGTTGGAGCAAATCAAAAGTCAAGACACACAAAGCTACTTTTACCGTATTCAATGATAGTGATTGCGAACTGCAAAGTGGTGATTAGAGTGGATCATCACTGGACATCACTCAGAGAGTTACGCATGAACACACGAACACCCAAGTTGGTCACATTCTACCGCGAGCGGCATGTGTACGGGAGGATAGTTTCGACCATCGTTGCCAAGCATTATTGCAATCACACGCTCAAGCGAATGGTCCATTCGAGGGATATCGAGAAGCAACAGGCGGCGATTTGGGGGTTGGGTTTGATCGGGAAACAAGCGGAGTATTCTTTTCTTGGACCATGGCTTCGAACTGAATCCTCGGCTGTTCGCCGTGAAGCCGATGACGCGAGAAGCTTGATCTTGGAGCGGATCCGATGCGAATGGCAACGGCAATATGCTTTGGAAATCGAAGACTCGATCGCTGAAGCGAATTGGAATTCCGCACGCCGCATGGCTGATCTTCTGGTGACTCGTCACGGCTTGCATCCGGAATCTTGGTTACTTCGAAGCCTAATCCGGTTGTATACCTCGCAGCTCTCAGGTGCGATCGATGATTGCCGACATGTGCTTTCTTTCGATCCTGAGTGTTACCGAGCTTGCGTGTTGCTTGGACAATGCTACTGGTTGCTGGATCGACAAGCGACGGCGAAGGAATGTTTTTTAGAAGCTGCTAGGATCTACCCGGAATGCAGAGCGGCGAAAGAAACGCTGCACCGGTACTTCCACTCCGCACAGCAATAGTCCCGAGCAGAGCTACTCTTATCGAGTTGGCCCGCCGACAGCCTGACCGGGGACTTGGGTGGTAAAAGCCGGAGCCGTTTGATTGTTGGAGTAAGCCGGAGGTGTCGAGTAAGGCGAAGGCTGCTCGACCGAAGTGAACTCAGCCCAGATCGGATTGTGATCGGAGACCTTGAGCGCTTCATCGACCGAGATACCAAAGATCTTGGTCATCTCAAGCACGCCAGCTCGTCCGATGAACTCGTTGGTCGGACCGCGATCGAAGAGGATATTGTCGTATATTTCCGTTCGTCGCGTGTTGGTCGGTTGATCATTGATGACCCAATAAATACCGGGTACTTGGGCTAAGTTACCGAATTTCGAAGGTGCGGCATTGAGATCACCCATCATCATCACATCGTCTTCGCGCGCGGTGGCCCATTCGTATTCGCGAACCGCTCGAAGCACCGTATGCATCACCGGAAGCTCTTGTTTGACTTCGCCTGGATCGGTGTGAATGTTCATCAACGAGAAAGTAAAGGGTGGATAGCCAGGTGGCACGCGTGTAGCAAAGCGACCGACAAGGGGCTCGCGGTGCAAGAGATCCGCCGTGTCGTTGACGGTGTAACTCGCCGAAGGACTCGATAGAATTCGAGTCGTGTCGTAGATATAGCAGTATTGCTCTTTGGAATTGGAGCGACCAAGCCTTGGGCCTAGGATGAAATCGTAGCGTGCACCTTCGGCGTTGACCAATTGGATCAATCGCGGCAACACCGTTTGTTCCATCGCACGAACTTCTTGGATCGCGGTGACATCGAAAAGTCGCAAGATCGCGACGATGCGTTGTACAACAACCGGATCCGAAACTTTCTTTTCCCCAAACGCCTGAATGTTAAAACTTGCAATCAATGTGTTTTGAGGAGTACGTTTGGGAACCGGAAGTGGACCGGTGGCGCTTTCCGTCGGACGAAACGAAGTTCTTTGCAACGATCGCGATGCCGACGAATCCGGTAAAACTTCGTTTGGATTGCCCTGCCCGTTGGCATAACCGGCTTGGGGATTCGCAACTCCAGCTTGCGAATAACCCTCTTGTCCCTGGGGTAGCAAACCGCTCGCTGGTGGAAGCGAATCTACGAAATCGCAACCGAGGAAACTCACCAACGAAAAAAAGAGAAGGCGGATGGCTGAAAACCATCGATGAACTCTGGGTTGAACTCTGGGTTGAACGCTGGCCGAGAACGCATGAACGCCTCTTCGGAAGTAGGCGTACAGACCCATTCGCGAAGAACGCTCGGAGCACGCGTCGGATTGTGCGATCATCCCATGCCTCCATGCTTGGGAAATTCAAGTTCGCTCAGGAATCCAGGAACGGGTGTTCCATCGCCACCGCAAACTTTGCTAGAGATTCTCTTTAGCTTGTCGACCGGATCGGACACAACACAGATTTGAAAAGAATCTCGCTGCAATCAAACACAACTCGCAAACAATTCCTGCTTGCAAAACAACCAGCTAAATAAACTGGGGAGAAGTGATTCTCAGAAGGCATGCGGTGAAGCTATGCCGAGAAGTTATGCGTGGGAAGTTATTCGGTGAAGCTATGCGGGGGAAGTTAATCGTGGGAAAGCCAAGGTAGATGCTTATCGACCTGTTGATCACTGAAATCGAGACCGGAGGAGCGGAACGCTGCTGCGCGGAATTAGCGATCTATCTAGCAAGACGCGGCTCACAAGTCCGAGTGATCTCTATCGGCCCGCCACCGCAAGGGTCCGCCAAAAGCTTGCTATGGGAAAAGCTAAAACAAGTCGCTGAAGATCTCCAAAACCAAACGGCGGCGGGAACTTCAAACTCAAAAGGGGAGCTGCAAATCCACTTTTTGAATGCTAGCAAGCCTTGGCAGTGGATCCGAGCGCAGCGCGGATTGCGTCGGTTGATCGAAGATCGCAAGCCGGATGTGGCCCAAGGTTTTCTGTGGCATGCGAATGTTCTGGGAGGCCTGCTTTACGGACGGACCGGAGTCATTTGGGTTCCTGGTATTCGGGTCGTCGAGCCTCGCACTTGGCGCCGATGGCTTGGATGGATTTGGCATAGACCGGCGAGTCGGGTGGTGTGCGTTAGCGCCGAAGTTGCGGCTTGGAGCCATAGCAAGGAAGGTGTTCCTTCGGAGAAACTGATGGTGATCGAAAACGGGGTCAGGATCCCGCCCACTTCTCGAACTTGGGCGCAACCTTCCGCTCGGGAGCCGAGCAAGCAGTTGCTCTTCGTTGGCCGGCTCGAACTCCAAAAAGGGATCGATGTACTTCTGCGCAATGCCGAAAGGATTCTTCAAGCACTTCCCGATTATCGATTGTCCATTATCGGTGAGGGGTCGTGGATGGCGGCTTGGAAAAGCTTTTTGGAATCCTCACCTTTTTCTCATCGCATCGATCTATTGGGCAAACAATCTAACGTTCTCGAAAAGATGATCGAGTCGGATTTGCTGATCCTACCGACTCGCTACGAAGGAATGCCGAACGTGATACTTGAAGCGATGTCGGTGGGTTTACCGGTAGCGACCATGCGGGTCGAGGGAGTCGCGGCCCTGCTTGGTGAGCAGCTCGAAGCCCAGAGTGTTGTTCGAGAAGATTGGGAGGGTTGGGTGAGATTGGTTATCGACCTGGTTCGCCAAGGCGATAAACTACAATATCTCGGCAGCGCGAATCGTGAGCGTGCGGCCAACCATTTCGAGCTTGAGCATCAATTGCGTAAGTACGAATCGCTTTACGAAACCCTTTACCGAGAACTTGCGTGTCATTCTTAAATATTTTCCGAATCGCTACTGCCGCGTTAGCTAAGAACAAGATGCGAGCGGGACTGACCATTCTTGGGGTGGTCATTGGGATCGCAGCCGTCACGGCGATGGTCTCGATCGGCACGAGTGCGAGCGAGTTGGTGCAAGGAGAGTTCAAGAACCTCGGTACGAACGTGATCGTCATCTCACCGGGGAGTCGTCAAGCTCGAGGAGCTCGCTCCGGTCAAGTTCCTTCGTTGACCGTTGGGGACATACAAGCGATCTCGAAAGAGTGTCCAAGTGTATTGGCGGCAAGTCCGATTGTCGGGGCGGTAGGTCAAGTGATCAGCGGCAACAACAATTGGCGTCCGAGAGACTTAGTTGGAGTGGGTGCCGATTATCTGCTTGTTCGCAACTGGCAAATTTCCGGAGGTAACTTCTTCGCGGACGGGGACATCAACAACGCGAACAAGGTTTGTGTGATTGGAGCTACGGTTTCGAAGAAACTATTTCAGACCGCAAATCCCCTTGGACAGACCGTGCGGATCAAGAACATACCGTTTGAAATCGTCGGGGTGCTAGCGAGCAAGGGGGCGAACATTGTCGGAGACGACCAAGACGACGTCGTGTTGATGCCATTTACGACTGTGCGTAAACGACTTCAAGGTTCGAACTTCAACAATGTCGACGTGGCTTTGGCATCGGCTCGCTCCACCGACTTGATGGGGGTTGCCGAGCAAGAGATCCGATCGCTGATGATGGATCGCCATCGCATTTCGATGGGCCAGCCACCTGACTTTGAAGTTGCCAACACCACGGAAATCGCAAGTGCCTTTGGGATCGTCACCGGTACGCTTACAGCGATGCTCGCATCGATAGCTGGAATCTCGCTGGTCGTCGGCGGGGTAGGGATCATGAACATCATGCTGGTGTCGGTCACCGAGCGAACCCGGGAAATTGGGATTCGGATGGCGGTTGGGGCACGACCAAAAGATATTTTGATGCAGTTTTTGGTCGAAGCGATGGTGTTGTCTCTCGTTGGGGGAGCCATCGGAGTGACACTTGGGATCGTCGGCTCGGTGGGTCTGACGATGGCGATCAACGCCGTTTCTTCGGGGCGAGACTGGCCGATCATCGTCAATCAGTGGGCTGCGATCGTCAGCTTAATCTTCTCGGCTTGCGTCGGTATCGGCTTTGGTTTCTACCCGGCTTGGAGAGCCAGCAGGCTCGATCCGATCGATGCTCTGAGGTACGAATAAAGGTTTTTTCGGAAATCCTTCGTGAAACCCCCGATTTTCATCCCACGAAATCAAAAATATGATCATGATTTTCGTGGATGGCCAACGCGGGCCATCTTCCACGACAGCTCCTCTCCTTTTCCTGTGCTCCGAGCGTGAACGACGAAGATAAACTCATCGAGCTGGCCCTCGCTGGACAAAGCTCAGCCTTTGAGACGTTGGTCGTCCGCTATCAAGACCGACTCTATACGGCCATGATCAGTATCGTCGGCAGCGCAGACGAAGCCGAAGATGTTGTCCAGGAGTCGTTCATCCAAGCCTACTTAAAGCTCGATACATTCCAACGCAACAGCCGCTTTTTCACCTGGCTTTACCGTATCGCTTTCAATTTTGCTTTAGCTAGGCGACGACGACGCAAGAACCATCAGTCCCTTGACGAGACTCGGGAGAACACGGGTGCAGAACCCGAGTTCGAAGGTGATACGCCCGATACCCGCATGACTCGCACGGAAGATATCCAACTCGTCCATCGCGCGCTGGCCCTGCTCTCTGAAGATCACCGCTCGATCTTGGTTCTTCGCGAAATGGAAGATCTCTCGTACGAAGATATCGCAGAGGTTTTGAAAATCTCTATCGGCACGGTCCGCTCTCGACTGAACCGCTCCCGCGCTGCTCTGAAACAGCAACTCGAAAAATTCCCTGAGTGGAACCCGAACCAATAGAGTTACCCTATTGAGGGAAAAATAGCGGCCAATATGACTGCGATCCGGGCCCAGTATCTTGCTCGTGCTCGTGCTCGTGCTCGTGCTCCCACAACCGGAGCAGTTTGGTTGCGTTCAGAGGTTGGCCGTCTTTTGACCGAAAGTAACACCACTGCTGGCTACTTTCGATGGCTACTTTCGATTACGAGCACGAGCACCGTTGCACTGAGCACGAGCACGAGCACGGTTGCACGAGCACGGAGATGCTAAATCATGAAGGAATCATAACTTTCACAAGCTTTATCAAGTTTGTGTACAATCGAGTGTGGAATATCTCACACGGAACTGTGCCACGGCGCATCCCCGCGGGATAAGCCGCTTATTCGATTGGGCAACACGTTCCAAACAACTTCGAAAACAACCATACCAATGAGAATCTTTGCTATGCAGTCTGCTTCCCCTCTCACTTCGAACCCACGTGTCGCCCGATCCTCGAAATCCGTTCGCAAAGCGACTCTGCTGAGCCGAATTGCGTTGCTGTGCGGACTGGGACTCTCCTCCCCTGCCATCAGCTTAGCCCAAGACAGCAAACCACAAGCAGATGCAAAACAAACGGATGCTAAACCAGCCGACGCTAAGCAGGACGATGCAAAACTCGGTTGGAAAAAGCTCTTGCCGGAAAAAGGACTCGATGGTTGGGAAGCGACCAATTTTGGTGGAGAGGGTACCTCTGTAATCGAGGGTGGAACACTGACCCTCGAACGTGGAGAACCGATGACGGGTATCACGAAACTAGGGAAGGACTTCCCGACTGAAAATTACGAGATGCGATGGACCGCTCAGCGCGTTGAAGGCTCGGACTTCTTCGCCGGAGTGACTTTCCCGGTCGGCAAAGAGTACTGTTCGTTGATCGCTGGCGGATGGGGAGGTGGACTTGTTGGAATCAGCAGCATCGACGGGAACGACGCGAGTGAGAATGAGACTGCAAGCTATCGAAATTTCAAAAATGGACAGTGGTATCGCTTCAAAGTTCGTGTCGACGCACAGAACATCACCGTATGGCTTGATGATGAACAGATCTTGGAAGTCCCTCGCGGGAATCGCAAATTCTCGGTACGAGCCGAAGTCATGCGATCGCGACCACTAGGATACTGCGTGTTTCAATCGAAGGTCGCTGTGAAGGATTGGGTTTATCGAACGCTTGAAGAACCAACAAGCAAATAAGCAACCAGTAAATAGCAAGCAGCCCAACCCTAAAGGTCGCCGCGAATCACATGCTTAACACAAGCCCAGGTACATCACGATAGTTATGCGCAAGGGCAGTTATGCATTAGATCTGTTATGCGTTAGGTAAGTTGCACGCAATTCAACTATTCGGTAGTTCAGTTACATGGGCGGTCGGGAGGGAGGAAGAGATTGGCAAGCAGGAAGCCAAAGGGTTCGTTCGGAAGTCGGTTTCGGAAAACTCCCGTAGCGTTGCTGAATTTGACTTCGCAACCCGCCCGCACGTGCGCCTGTGTCTTGGGTGTCTCCTTCGCGTTGCTCTTGATCTTTATGCAGTTAGGCTTTCGCGGCGCAGTGGGAAACACTGCCAATATCGTCTATGGCAAACTCCAAGGGGATCTTGTTATTCGATCCACCGATTACGTGCACTTGTATGAACCGCGTACCATTGATCGCAGTTCGATGCTACTGGTCCAATCCCACCCATTGGTAGAACGGGTCGATCCGTTTTTTATCATGCTTATGCGGTGGCAGAACCCGCCACGACCTAGCGGGTGTGCGCAAGCCCCGCCGGACGGGTCATTTCGAACTGTTGGGATGATGGGAATGCAAGTCGACAGGCCCGTCCTCGACGTTCCCGAAATCGTTGAGCAATTGGACAAACTCAAGAGCCCTGATGCGATCCTTGTCGATCGAGCGACTCGCTCCGAGTACGGTCCTGCGAACTGCCGATCGTTTTCCGATGCGGACATCGGTCACTCTTGCGAGCTTGGAAACCGGGCTTCGATGATCGCAGGTCATTTCCAATTGGGCACAGGTCTTGCAACGAACGGAGCTGTCTTGCTGAGCGATGTGGGTTATGCCTATCGCAGTGGAATCGATACGCGAGAGCGAGCCTCGTTGGGATTAGTCCGACTGAAAAGCGGTGTTGACCCGAAAGTTGCCAAAGCGCAGTTGCTCGATTGGTTATCGAAGAGAGATCCTAGAATCTTGCAGCAAGTTCAACTGTTAACGATGGCTGAGCAATTGAATTGGGAACGCACTCGCTGGTTGCGTGAGACACCCATCGGGATGATTTTCACGATGGGTGTTGTCTTGTCATTTATCATCGGTGCAGCGATCGTTTACATGATCTTAGCCAACGACGTAGCAAATCGATTGCCTGAGTACGCCACCCTTAAAGCGATGGGTTATAGTCAATTTGCTCTGGCTCGGATTGTGATCATGCAATCGTGGTTCTTGGCAATCTTAAGCTACCTTCCTGCGATGATTGTGGCCGTAGCGTTGTACCAATTAACCGCGAGTCTTTCCAAGATCCCCACGGTGATGACTTGGGAACGAACCTTTGGGGTACTTGGACTCGCCTTGCTGATGTGTACCGTTTCAGCGGCGATGGCGATGCTTAAACTGTGGAAAGCCGAACCGGCTTCGCTGTTCTGATGCGACACCCGAATCTATATCCTGACTCAACACCCTGACTCTACACCCTGATTCATTACGCGGACTTGATGCGAACTCCACTGGCTTGGCTGAACGTCACGAACAATCTTGGCAGGATGATGCTCAGCGCGCTGGGGATCGGTTTCGCCGTTGTATTGATGTTCAGTCAAATCGGGTTCCTCAACGGACTGTTCGATAGCGCGGTGGAAGTCTTAAGGTTGCTCGATACGGACTTGGTCATTCTATCCCCTGCTCGATATACCGTTCCGAGCGAACAGCGATTCGAATATGGGCTCATCGATCGAGCCAAGGGGGTGCAGGGTGTTCAAGCGGCGATTCCGATGTACATCGATCGTTCGTTGGCCCAAGCTCGCGTGATCGGGCATGTGTCGCGATCGATTCGGGTTATTGGTTTCCCAAAGGACTCCAAACCCTTCATCGATCCTGAAATGAATCGATTGCTCGAGCAATTAAGCGACGCATCGATGGCGTTGGTCGATCGGCGTAGCAAGGATACTTATGGATTTGAAAAACGATCCGTTGAACGACTCCGCGCGCAAGCCGCTGAGTTATCAGGGAAGCAAGTCCTGCTGCGAGATTGGGTCCGGATCGGAACGGATTTTGTTTACGACGGCACGCTGTTGATCAGCGAAGGTGGTGTAGAGTATTTCTTTCCGGGTCGAGCAGGTTCATCGGCTGTCGACACGCTCCGACGACCACCCCTTTCCGCTGTCGATCTTGGCCTGATACGACTTGCGCCACATGCCGACCCAGAGCGCGTCGCGAGAGACTTACAAGCTAGGCTGGGAAGCGGTATCGAAGTCTTTACTAAGAAACAGCTCATCGCAAGGGAGATTGGGTTCTGGGCAAGGAACACGCCGATTGGAATTATCTTTTCGATCGGGACGATCATGGGATTAGTCATCGGTGTGATCATTTGTTATCAGATTCTCTTCACCGATATTCAAGATCACATGGCAGAGTATGCCACACTTAAAGCGATGGGATACGGTTCAGGTTACTTTTTGCGATTCGTCTTATCCCAAGCGTTCTATCTGTGCCTATTTGGTTTTCTGCCTGGATGGTTGGTCAGTTGGTTGCTGTATCAATGGCTCTCAGAGTGGACGGGACTTGTGATGAGACTCGACACCGGTAGGGTATTGCTTGTCGCAGCCTTGACGCTGGTGATGAGTGGTTTGAGTGGCATTTTAGCCGTGCGCAAGCTTTGGCGATCAGATCCTGCGGCGCTGTTTAAATAGCAGATCTGTGGAATCGACGAGTTGGCCTGAAGCAAGGTTTCAAAAGCAACGGGTGAAAAGTAATGGGTGAAAACGAGGAGTGAAGCGATGAACAGTGTTAAGCTTGATACCGTCCAAAGGACGCTCATTGCAGGGAACTTGTCGCGATGGATCTATGTCGCATTGTCAGCGGTATGGGGATCGGTGATTGCGGGTTCCATTGGGTTCGCCCAAGACCCGTCGCTGGGGTTTCAGAAGCGGCATGGCGACGAGATTGTCGTCTGCGGGCAGCACTATAGGATAGGAACTCCCGTCGTCCTTTGGACCGATCCAGGTGGATTCGATGCTTATCGATCTACACGCCGATTCTCTGCGTTCGATAAACGCGATTGGCAAAGCACCACTGAGGAGATGCAAGCTGGCAAGATACAGTTTGTGACCAAGCCACAGGAGTTCAGTCCGGATCGATATGGACTGCGTTTTGGATCCACTGCGCAAGACAGTTACACCGCCGAAGAGCTTGAGCAAATCCGAGGAGGTGGTTGGTCGCTAGGGTTGCTTCAAGAGAAAGTCGATCAGTTTGTATTGCATTTCGATGTGTGTGGAACAAGCCCACAGTGCTTTTTCATCCTTCATGACATTCGAGGTTTAAGTGTCCATTTCATGCTTGATGTCGATGGAACAATCTATCAGACCCTCGATCTGAAGGAACGTGCTTGGCACGCCACAAAGAGCAACGACCGAAGCATCGGGATTGAGATCGCCAATATCGGAGCTTATCCGGTTAACGAGAAGAATCCCTTCGAGCAGTGGTACGCACATGATGACGAGGGCCCTTACCTTATCTTCCCGGCGAAGATTCGCGGACAAGAGCGATTTGCTGGTCGCAAGTATCGACCGCGACGCGCCGAACCTATTCGAGGCATCACGCGCGAAACCGAATACATCCAGTACGACTATACCCCTGAGCAGTACGCAGCTTTGATCAAACTCAGCGCAGCGTTGTGCGACATCTTCCCAAACTTGCGACCTGATTTCCCGCGCGGAGCCGACGGCAAGCTGATCGACCGCACGCTGACCGACGAGCAGTGGGCTGCTTACTCGGGGATCCTCGGACATTATCATGTCCAAGGAAACAAATCCGATCCCGGACCGGCTTTGGATTGGGAGTACCTACTCGATGGGGTTCGCCAGCAGATGGAGAACATCCGAAAATCGGCTGAGCGATAAGTTGGCTAGGCTTACTCACGCCAAAAAGCTGGTGGGTTTGCGTTGGTGTACCGGACTGCCATTTGCTCGGTCGCATATCGCTTCCCGTCAGCCGCAAGCGACTCGACTCCGCCGATAACCATACCGCTCGTCAAGAGAGTTCGCTCGATCGGATAAGGTGTCTTACCCTCGAGTACCAAATTCTCGATGTGTCTTGCGAGGGGGTTAAAGAAGTCGGCAGTTGTCGAGCCGTGGGTAGGCATGGGTAAATACATCTGGCAAGAGATTATCTCTCCGTTGTCGGAACGCATGCCTGCATAGTTGAAGTCTTGGATTGGACACAGAAACATCGTTGTTCGAAATCCATCGCGATGTTCGATGAAGTAAGCGATCGTGCCATTCATTACTCGCTTTGCCCATTCGTAGGTTACAGGGTCTGTGGGAAACCCTCCTTCGACGGGTAGATTGTGACTGCGTGTCATTGCAGCAACGAACAGTTTGCGAGTGTCTTCACGAGAAGGTTTGTCCATCTCGTCCCATAAAGCTTGGCCTTTCAGTGCCGTTACGGCTGCGATACCGACTTCTCCACCCCGGCGTCGTTCAGACATGCACTGGGCGGTCTCAAGCCCATGAAAGTCGTAGCTGTCGACCCCACCATAGCAGACGCACACACTCTCTTTAAGTGGCGTATCGATCGGCATATCGATCGATGGAAATCGCCAAGTCACGGGAAGCGATGAACCTGCGAGGAACGGGAAGCCAAGTCGCTTTGAGTCTTCAACCATCTCCACGCACTCATTCCAATCGGTGGATAAGTGCTTGTCGTTGAACACCGGGCAGCTTTTCCCTGAAGCTTCAAAGACTTTGACGATTTGTTTGAACCAGTCGTAACGAGGATACCGCCGCTGGCCTTTCTCGTTTGTTGGGTAATCGCCATGCTCACCGATGATTACTACTCCATCGACCGCAAGCTTGGATGTGCCCAGAGTCAAAGCATCAGCGATCGAAGAGTATTGCTTGAGCTTGTACTTTTCGATGCGTTGTGCCGACAAGTCACCTTCTTTTTGCTGTTGTTCGATGTAGACCGAAGCGACGTCAAATCGCGGTGATTGCCATCGGCCTCCCCAGGTGTATCCCATGCAATGTCGATCGAGGAAATGCTGAGCATGGGAATGGCGAAAGACGACCGTACCGAGAAATGCGATCTTCTTACGAGGCGAACCGCCCTGCGCAAGCGAGGCTTGTGGTTCTGTTGCACTTGCAGGTAGATCGATCAGGGAGGAGGTTGCCAAGGAGCCAGCGGCCAGAGCACCAGCCGAAAGGGTGCTTTGCGCAAGAAATTCGCGACGGTTAACCATGTTCATTCTGCTTTCGTAGAAAGAGTTGAGGATTCGTTAGAAGCGTCTGGCTCTTGGTGCCAGAAAAGCCATATAGCGACCAGAGGTATGACTGGCAAAAGGCTGATGATCCAAATTCCAATATCGTAGGTCCCTGTCTTATCCTTGAGTTCCCCAAACAGCGGTTGAGCAAAGGAAGAGACAAGCCAACCGCCAAGTGCGGATAGGGATGTGACTTTTCCTTGATGCTCCGGCGAGACGTCTTGGGCAAAGGAATAGTAGATCGGGAAGATTCCCAATGCACCTGCGCCGGAGAGAAGCAGGATACCGAGCATCGCAATTCGAATCGGTTCGAGCGCTAAGATCGCTTGGAACTCCTGAGACCAAGTAAGCGTTGGTTGGGAAGCAATCGGTTGAGACGTTGCGGGTGTGGTGCTAGGTGGCGCAACTGTAGCTTCGACCTGGGCTACCGAGGCGGTTTGAGTTTCCACATGCTTTTGGCTTGCAAGTTTACGGTTGAGAAACGGGACCGCAATGATGCTTGAAAAACAGACGACACAAACAAGCAGCGCTGTCAGGCGAGCGGACTTGATACTCCAACCTCGAACACCGAGTGTCAGTGCGAGGAGTCCCGAAGCGAAGCAGCCCAGGTCGGTGCACAGATACCACAAAGAATTAAACAGCAAAGTTTGTCGTTCGCTAAACCCGTAGTTCTCTTGCATGATCAGCGGAAGCCAAGCTCGAACGACTTGCCACATCGTATTGATGCAGATGATCATGATCAGGACGATTACAAATCGGGAGGTGAAAACATCGCTCCACCATGGCGATGACACTCCATTTCTCGAATCATTTGCATCCAGTGAGCGTTGGTCTTTATGTTGCTCGGTGTGATGTTGCTGAATGAAATCACTTTCGCGGACAACGAACAGCCATAAGAAGATCCAGGAAGCACCCACGATCGCGATGAGTTGGAAGCCGAATCGCCAACTACCAGGTTCCGGGGTGAGGATCGCAAGCATCACGATTGGGGTCAGGATCGCGCCGAGGGATGTACCACTTTGCAAGACGCTGTTTCCCATCGCCCGGCCTTGTCGGCTCAAGAGGGCTTGGGTCGTTTTCAATCCGCATGGCCAGTGTGCTGACTCAAAGAAACCTAGTAGAAGTCTGCACCAGTACAGTTCGTCGTAGTTTTGAACCCAGCCGGTGAGGAATCCCATTGTGGACCATCCGAGCAAACCGATGGGGTAGATCCATCGGACGGAAAACCGGTCCACGACGAACCCCCAGAAAAGGGAGCCGAAAGCGAAACTGTAGCCGAAGATGGCTTCGATCACCCCGTACTGAGCGCTATCGATCTTGAACTCATCTTTGATCCGGGCTGCGGCGACCGAGAGGGTTTGGCGGTCCATGTAGTTGACCGCGGAGGCCAGCAGGAGCAAGATGCAGACGATTCCACTCCTGCGACGCTTCGAGTCGGAGCCGAAGCGGGAGTTTAGGGGGAGCATCGAGGCGGGGGTCCTAGAAGAGGATGGTTGGGGGGATGTGTAAGATAAGCGATTCGCCGGTGAGAATCACGGTTTTTTCGCTTCAAGAGTTTTTTCGCCCCAAGAGTTTTTGGTTCTTCGGGGATTTTAGTGGCTGGTTTTGCTTTGTATCGGTTTGGCAGCGCCTTGCTCGTGCTCAGTGAAACCGTGCTCGTATTGAGTGAAACTGTGCTCGTGCTCAGTGAAACGGTGCTCGTGCTCGTAATCGAAAGAAGCCTGTAGTACTGTTATGTTCGTTCAGTACACGACCGATCTCTGACAACCTCTGAATGCAACTAAACGAGTCGCGTTATCCGAGCACGAGCACGAGCACGAAAACGGGCACGGGCACGAAAATGGGCACGAATCGCATCACATTGGCTACTATTTTGCGT
>JBJONT010000130.1:0-3425 GCA_046051705.1 Planctomycetota bacterium
CCCCCCCCCACGCCCCACCCGTACCCCCCTCCCCGCCCCTGCTTGGTCGCTCGCCCCCCTCCCGCTACCCGCCCGCCTCCACCTCCCCCAGACTCACTCGCGACCCCCAAGGTCACTTCCGTGGTACTCGCCGTGGTCACTCTTTCAATGAATCACCATAATCCTTTGAATGACTCTCCTGAGATTGACGGAAACTTACCCATTCGCAATTTGCAATTTGTACGCCGATGGCAACCAATAGCCACCACCTGCCTAATGCTGGCGCTGCTACTTTCACTTCCAAGCAACCTTAGCCGCGCAGACGAACCCTCTGTGACACAAGAATCGGCAAAGGCTCAAACAGGGGATGCTCTGTTTTTCGAGGACGACATCCGTCCAATCCTTCGTGAATACTGCCTCGATTGCCACGGTGCGACAGACGATCTCAAAGGATCACTCGATCTGCGACTCGTTCGATTCATGAACCGTGGCGGAGATTCAGGTCCAGCCCTTACAGACCAAAACCCAGATGCTTCTCTTCTGATACAACGGATCGAAAGCGACGATATGCCTCCGGGAGAGATCAAGGTCTCTGCTGAGAAGAAAGCACTATTGCGACGTTGGATCGCCGCTGGTGCTCCTACCAAACGCCCCGAGCCCGAATCGATCGTCGCGGGAATTCCTCTGACGGAATCGGAAAGGAACTATTGGGCTTATCAACCTCTCGAAAAACCGATCCTCTCATTCCCTAACAACGTCCCCTCCCCGGACCCCTCTAACCCAGTTCAACCTGCCCCCGCAGGCACCATTTCTGAAAATGGAATCGACGTATTGCTTCAACAAGCAATGCCTACAGGCTTGACGTTCTCACCAATCGCTCCCAGGTCCAGCCTGATTCGTCGCGTCTACCTTGATCTGATCGGAATCCCACCCACTCAAACCCAGTTTAAACAGTGGATGGAACTACCTGATGCGGATTGGTATGAGCAAATGGTAGAGGAGCTTCTTCAAAGCAAGCAATACGGTGAACGTTGGGCTAGACATTGGCTTGATGCGGTCGGCTATGCAGACAGCGACGGAGCGACTCTCGCCGACGCCGAACGAACATGGGCTTGGAAGTACAGGGACTATGTCATCGAATCGTTCAACAACGATAAACCTTTCGATCGCTTTATACTCGAACAACTCGCCGGTGATGAGCTCGCCGGACCGGCGAATGGTGATTGGACCCCAGAGCAAATCCAAACAATCACCGCGACCGGTTTTCTTCGTATGACCGCCGATGGTACGGGAAGTGGCGATAACTCACCCGAAGCCCGCAATAAAACGATCGCAGATACTCTTCAAGTCATCGGAAATACACTTCTTGGTTCAAGCCTCCAATGCGCTCAATGCCACGACCATCGCTATGATCCTATCTCGCACGAAGATTACTTCGCTATCCGCGCGGTATTCGATCCAGCACTCGATTGGCAACAGTGGAAAACACCGAACGAACGTCTCGTGTCACTTACCACTCAAGCCGAACGAGATGCTTCCGCACAAATCGAAATAGAAGCTCAGTTGATCGCGACGGAGAAATCCAGCAAAGAAGCGGAGTACATCAAACAAGCGCTCGATCAGGAGTTGATGAAATTCGAAGAACCCCTTCGAAGTGACTTGCGGTCGGCTTATGAAACACAAGCCGATAAGAGATCGCCCGAGCAAAAAGCCCTCCTCGATAAACACCCGAGTGTAAACATATCTCCAGGGGTCCTCTATCAATACCTTCCCGCCGCCGCTGATGAGCTCAAGAAATTTGATACACGCATCGCCGAAGCCCGCGCGAAGAAGCCCGCCGAGTCTTTCTTACACGCTCTTACCGAACCCGCTGGACACCTTCCCGCGACCAAACTCTTTCATCGCGGTGATCACAATCAACCAACCCGCGAAATAGCTCCAGCAAAACTCTCAGTCCTCGTTCCCGAAGGTACGGATCGAACTCTCCCAATCGATGATCCCGCTATTCCCACCAGCGGTCGAAGACTCGCATTCGCAAAATGGCTAACAGACCCCAAAACTCCTAACCCACTTTTCGTAAGATCCCTCGTCAACCGAATCTGGATGCACCATTTCGGTAAAGGTATCGTCAACACCCCGAGCGACTTCGGAAAACTTGGTAGCCTACCCTCGCATCCAAAGCTACTCGATTGGCTTGGCTGGGAATTGATCGAGCATAATTGGAGTCTCAAACACCTTCATCGCGTTATCCTTACATCGGTCGCCTATCGCCAATCGTCGGTCCGCTCCCCATCGCGCGAATCGATCGATCCCGACAATCGCTACTACTCCCGCAAAGATATCGCTCGAGTCGATGCGGAAGTTCTTCGCGACTCGCTGCTTGCTCTCTCAGGATCGCTGTCGACAGACTTATACGGTCCACCGATGGCACTTCAAGAAGACGACGCTGGTCAAGTCCGAGTTGATCCTGCTCAATCCCGCAGAAGTATCTACGCGAAATGGAGACGCTCTCAGCCAGTTGCTATGCTTCAATCTTTTGACGCGCCGGTCATGGGAGTTCTTTGCGATACGCGAACGAATTCAACCGTCGCGACGCAATCTCTAATGCTCATGAATGGAGAATTCGCCCTCGAACAAGCATCCAAAATTGCCAAGATTTGCATGGATACCCAAGCGAACGCCACTGCCAATCCCCCTGCCACTGCTACTCCGGGTACGACGCCAGATGTGTTTACTTGGGAACTACCATCTCCGCCGCCTGATCAATGGGTTTATGCGACAGGGAAACTGTCCGCAGATTCGACCCTTGTTGAGTCTTTCTCTCCACTCGCAACTTTTCAAGCCGGGCAATGGCAAGGAAGCACTGCGCTTCCTGACCCTACGATCGGATGGGTTCTGCTTCACGCTCAAGGTGGCCACCCAGGGAACAAAAATTATCCTGTCATTCGTCGCTGGATTGCTTCAAAGACCGGTAAGCTCGAAGTCCGAGGAAAGCTTGGTCATGGCTCCGAAAATGGAGATGGAGTTTTCGCAAGCATCCTCACAAAAAGAGGATCTGCGGGATCGTGGTCAGCAAAAGCAACCACTGTTGACACTCCGGTCGTTGCAATCGATGTGGAACAAGGCGACGCAGTCGACTTCGTGGTTCAATGCGGAGAGCATGAAACTTCTGATTCCTTTACATGGCCTATCACGTTGGTCCTGAGCCACGCCGAAGGCACCTTAACGGTAGAAAGCACCACATCATTTCGTGGCCCCTCGGAAAGCAGTGACCGGCTTGCCCATCAAATTCACATCGCTTGGAATCTGATCCTTCGACGCGATCCAACACAAGAAGAAATCCAAGCTCTAAAGTCATTTGCAGGCAGGCAACTGGAGATCCTTTATCGCGATCCCCAACGAGTCCCACCAGGTTCGTCTCCTACGCAGCAAGTCCTTGTCAATGT
>JBJONT010000131.1:0-12446 GCA_046051705.1 Planctomycetota bacterium
AAGTTGCCGAGCAGACCATGGCCTTGCTTTTGGGGCTATTGCGAGGAATCCCAATTTTTTATCGGCAACAGCAACAACATGAATTCATACGGCGACCGACCGCCGACCTGCATCGCAAGCGGGTGGGGATTGTAGGGTTGGGTGGGAACGGGCGTCGATTGGTACCGGTGCTCTCTCCATACCGAGTGACGATTCGTGCTACGGATTACTTTCCGGATCAAAAACCCCCTGAGGTCGAAGAACTATTGCCCCATACCGAATTGTTATCGTTAGCTGCTTGGGCTGAGATCTTAATCTTGACCTTGCCGCTGAATGCATCGACACGAAAAGTGATCGGCCAGCAAGTCTTTGATGCGATGCCTCAAGGAGGTTATTTGATCAACGTCGCTCGCGGACAATGCGTTGACGAAGTGGCACTGATTAGGGCTTTGGAGAATGGAAAACTCGCTGGAGCGGGCGTGGATGTGACCGCAGTCGAGCCGTTGCCCAAAGGAAGCCCTCTGTACGACCATCCAAATGTTTTAATCACTCCTCACGTCGGGGCGCAGTCCGGACCTCGGTACGATGACTCGACTCGATTGATCTGCGAAAACCTGCGATGCTATCTTGCAGATGAACCGTTGTACAATGTGGTGGACAAACGACTGGGATTCCCGCATCCGAGTGTTTTGTATTCGGTGTGATCCCACGTGATGTTTGAATTGCTCTGCAATGCTTGATAACCACGAACTTTCCTTTTTAGGCCGAGTGATTCTCTCACTCGGATTGATCTCGTTCGTGGGATGCCTGGTCTTCCTCGGTAGGCGAATCGGGCAGAACGTCGTGACCACCTCTGAGTTTTATGTCGCCAACCGAAGTGTACCGCTACTTCTTTCGGTATTAGCGTTGCTTGCTACTTGGTTCGGCTCCTCGTCGGTGGTTGAAGCATCGACAAAGATGTACCAAGGTGGGCTTGGAGAAGTACTTCTCGATCCGATCGCTTGTGGAGCAACTCTGATCCTCACGGGGATATGCTTCGCAGGTGGATTTTGGAAGTCCGGGTGCTCCACGGTTGCTCAGCTATTCCGAGTGCACTTCGGGGTAGCAGCGGAACGGCTTAGCTGTGCGATCCAAGTCCCCTCGTTTTTTCTCTGGATCGGCGCTCAGTTCTTAGCGATGGGGCAGTTGCTCGAAGCTTCGTTGGGGATTCCAGAACCGATTGCGATTGTGTTGTCTGCATTGGCGACTTTAAGCATCGTTGTTTGGGGAGGAATGTGGGCGGTGACTTGGGCCAACGCAATCATGATCATCGTTTCGATCGCAAGCCTTCTGATATTGGCCTCGGCTACTGCGCTGAATATCGGGCAAGGCAACGTGTGGTTCGGTGTGCAGCGAGTGGTGGAGTCGGCCCCCGAAGGATTCCTGAAAGTCGATGTTTCAACACTTCCAAAAAGTTTGGCTGTTGTAGGTGTGTTAGCAATCGGCTTGATGGGAAACGTGCCAGGACAAGACATTCAGCAACGAGTCGCTTCCGCGCGAACTGCCGGAACTGCTCGATGGATGTGCATCATTTCCGGTGTCCTTTATTTGTGCATTGGGCTCGTACCGATGTACTTGGGACTCGCTGCCCGCTGGAAATTTGCCGATCGGCTCAGTGACGATAACTTGCCTCTCAATGCCCTAGCTCAAAGCGTACTGAGCGAGCCTTTTCAGATTGTGCTCATCATCGGGATGTTCAGCTTGTGTCTTGCTGTTGCTGCTGGTTCGACGATTGGGCAAGCAACGTTGCTGACAGAGAGTATTCTCGATCCGTTCTTTAAATGGGTATCGAGGTCGACATCAAGCTCGTCATCCAGCTCGACCTTAAACTCGGTAGTATCTGGGCGATCGAGTGTCCTATGTGTGATTGCCGGTTCTCTATTGATTGCTTTCTCTGGGCAATCAATCATGGGCTTGCTGGAGTTTTCTCTCGTCCTCGTATTGGTCTCGATGTTTGTGCCGATGTGCCTCGCATTACTGTGGCCGTCTAAAGAGATACGACCCGCCCTCGGGACTGCAACCATGACCGTGGGACTTGTGATCTGGTTGCTATGCTTTATCGCGGAAAATAAATTTGGCTCTACCTGGGCTCTCGGAGCTTGGACTCTACCCTCGGAGCTCTTCGGGCTCTTAGCAAGTGCTCTTACCGGCCTGTACTTAAGATCGCGAACTACGTCGGAGTCGGAGACGACGGACAACCCCGTAGCAACCTAGCGAAGCCGCAAGCAGCATGCTTGAAGGTTCCGGCACGGCTGAGAATTCGATTCGATCCATGGCGAAGTAAGCCGGTGTGTTCATCCCGAACTGCCCAATGTCGCTTGAAGTCAAATCGAATTTCAATGCATCGATCGCCCCAAGGCTCGCAAGATTTACACGTGTCCAAGCGTCGATGATGTAGTCATTGGATGAATTCGCAGACCTGAAGTCAGCCAGATAGAAGTCAAGTCTGCTAGTGAGATTCCCTCCCCGGAATCCTTGGAATTCGAGCTTGAAGAAATCTGGGTCACTCCCTGATGCCCCCCCGAACTTCTTTGCGAAAGCATCACCATCCTTCATGGAGAAGTAGTTGTAAGCAGTGTTCGTTACGTCGATCGATGCAAGTTGGACTTCGGCTCCAAACGTAATCACCGCATCACCCGCAAAGGAATTGTAGACCACGGCGTAATGTTCCGAATTTTCGCTGCCCAGTCCGGGCCTGCTCGCATACTGATTCTCATAGCCCGGAATATTCCCCGCATTGACTCGCGAGTAAGCAAAACCGGACCAGTATGAATAGTTGTATTGCGTGTCGTAGGTGAATGAATTGGAGAAGTGACTTGCTCCGCTGTTCCAGCCTTGCGAATTGGTAGTGTTCGATCCAAGATCGCCATTGTAGTACTGGCCATTGGAACCCTGGCTATACAGTGACTTCCCTTCGAACCCAATGATCTCCGCCTGGGATGGCAACGCAATCAAGCAAACCACGATGCATGTGAAGAATAACCGACATGCGGGAATAAGTTGCTGTGAGATCTGCCGGGATTGAAAGGATGGAATTAAGCTCGAATACATGGGTAAGGTTTTCACGTGCGAGTGGGGCCAAGCGGCTTTACGGGGTGCAAGGGCATCGACACACGGAGTCCTACCGAGTGCCTGCGATGCGAGCATCAAGTAAAGTTGGCGAATAACGACGCGGGAAGTCGAAGGAGATGCTTCCCAAACCATCCACCGCAGCGGCCCCAATCACGGGAGGCAAGTCTCTGCGATTTCGCAAGGTAGGTCTTCTGACTCGTCGTCACCCACCGCCTCGCTGCCTTCTCGGCTACCCGGAATGTCCTTCGAAAAGGATCGGGGCTGCCAATGGCAATCTTCGTGGATTTTAGTTTAGAAGGAGGCGGTGTCGGTGCTGGTTTCCCAAATGATAGGAATGCAACACAGACGACTTACAGCGGCCGGACCGTCCCGGTTTTGCACCGGAGTTCCCTGTTGTCTTAGAAGCTTCGTTGCTTCCAAGTCACCATGCGCTCCGCATAGAGTACTCTAAAAAAAGCGAGCGTCAACATCGCACTCTTCAGCACCGCTTGCAAGGCGGTTTGCAGGCCAGTTTGCAAGCTAGCTTGAAAGCCAACTTACAAAACAACTCGTAAAACAGCTGGTGAAACAGTGAGTTATGCATGTTTGCCATGCAGCCCGTAAACCAGTCGTTACGAGGATAAGCGGTAAGCGGCTAACTAATAAATACCAATAAAAGAAGCCGCAAGAACGATCTCGCGGCTTCTTTTAATTCATTTTAATTCACAAGCTTCGCTACTGCGAGCTCGCGGCTGTCAACTATCGCTTGGATGTCTTCGACTTGGTGGCTCCCTTGGCCCCCTTGGCGTCTTTGACTACCTTCGCTGCCGGTGCATTGGCCGGATGTCGCAACGCCGCTTGTGCTGCTGCAAGCCGAGCGATTGGCACGCGGAACGGACTGCAACTTACGTAGTTCAATCCGATCATGTGACAGAACTCGACGGAATTTGGATCCCCACCGTGCTCGCCGCAGATACCGATCTTCAAGTCGTTTCGAGTCGAGCGACCCTTCTCGACACCGATCTTCATCAACTGGCCAACCCCACCGCGATCGATGCTCGCAAACGGGTTCGCTTTGATGATTTCCAAGGCTTGGTAGCCTGGCAAGAACGATCCGGAGTCGTCACGGCTCATGCCCAAGGCTGTTTGGGTCAAGTCGTTGGTGCCGAAGGAGAAGAACTCAGCGGTTTCAGCGATTTCATCAGCTGTAACTGCACCGCGTGGTACTTCGATCATCGTACCGACGCTGTACTGGAACTTCTTGCCCGCAGCCTTCATGACTTCTGCTGCTACGCGATGCACGATCTCGACTTGGAGATCAAGCTCTCGCTTGAAGCCGACGAGTGGCACCATCACTTCTGGCTTGACCTTGGTTCCTTCCTTAAGAACCGTTACCGCTGCTTGGAAAATCGCCCGAGCTTGCATCTCGGTGATTTCTGGGCGAAGAATACCCAAGCGGCATCCGCGGAAACCAAGCATCGGATTGAACTCGTGGAGTTCGTGAACCATCTTGGCGACTTCGGCGACGGTTGTACCAAGCTGCTTCGCAACTTCTTCTTGACCCTTCTTGTTATCGGACTGAGGCAAGAACTCGTGCAACGGTGGATCGAGCAAGCGTACGCAAGCTGGCAATCCATCGAGAGCACGGAAGATCCCTTCGAAGTCTTTTTGTTGGTATGGCAACAAGGTCGCCAACGCGCTCTTTCGAGCTTCGTCGCTCTTGGCCAAGATCATTTGGCGAACAGCGATGATGCGGTCACCTTCGAAGAACATGTGCTCAGTTCGGCAAAGTCCAATGCCTTCGGCTCCGAAAGCCACTGCATTGAGAACTTGGTCGGGTTGGTCTGCGTTGGTTCGCAGGCCGAGCGTTCGGTACTTGTCTGCGAGCTTCATGATGAAGTCGTAGTATTGGAAAACCTTCGAGTCTTTTGGCTTGAGGGTCTTGCCGACGAGAACTTGCTTCAGTTCGCTGTCCGCTGTGTCAATCTTGCCGTGGAAGACTTCCCCGGTCGTACCGTTGATGCTGATGTGATCCCCTTCCTTGAGGGTTACACCTTTGCACTTGAGGACTCCCTTGTGGTAGTCGATTTCGATATCGCCAGCACCAGCAACGCAAACCTTACCCATTTGACGGGCAACGAGTGCAGCGTGGCTGGAGACCCCACCGCGAGCGGTTAGGATACCGTCGGCAGCGATCATACCGCGAAGATCTTCTGGGCTGGTTTCGATCCGCGCGAGGACAACGTTGTGTCCCTTAGCAGCCAATTCTTCGGCCTTGCCAGCGGTGAAGACGACCGAGCCGGAAGCTGCACCAGGACCTGCTGGCAAACCAACTGCCATCAATCGACCTTCCTTCTTGGCCTTGTCATAAGCCTTCAAATCGAAGATCGGCTGGAGAAGTTGGTTGAGGGCTTCTGGATCCCCGGACTTGATCGCATGCTCAGGAGTCATGAGCTTCTCTTTGACCATGTCGTGAGCGATCTTGACATAAGCCAACGCAGTTCGCTTTCCATGCCGTGTTTGGAGCATGTAAAGCTTCTTGTTTTCAATGGTGAATTCAAAGTCTTGAACGTCGCCGAAGTTCTTCTCAAGTGTCTTGCGAACGTCAACAAGTTCCTTGTAAGCAGGTCCGAGGATCTTGTCCTTGGCCATTTCGGAGATCTTCAGTGGCGTGCGAACACCAGCCACGACGTCTTCACCCTGTGCATTGACGAGGTACTCGCCGTAGAAGACGTTCTCGCCGTTTGCAGGGTCACGGGTGAATGCCACGCCAGTCGCGCAATCTTCACCCATGTTGCCGAACACCATGCTTTGAACGTTGACTGCTGTGCCCCATTCATCTGGAATGCGGTACTTTTGACGATAGAGAATCGCTCGTTCGTTCATCCAAGATCCGAAAACGGCTTGGACTGCGCCTTCAAGCTGCTTCATCGGCTCGTTGGGGAACGCTTTGCCTGTCCACTCCTTGATTAGCTTCTTGTATCGCTTGACCAATTCTTGAAGATGAGCTGCGGTCAAGTCGGTATCTTCCTTGACCCCAACTTCGTGCTTCAAACCGTCCATGACTTCTTCAAACGGTTCGTGGTCGTTTTCGTTCTTCTTCTGAACACCCATCACAACGTCGCCGTACATCTGAATGAAACGACGATAGGAGTCCCAAGCGAATCGCGCGTTGTTGGTCGCGGTAGCAAGCCCTTCGGTTGCCGCATCGTTGAGTCCAAGGTTCAAAATGGTATCCATCATACCGGGCATCGAGTCACGAGCACCGGAACGGACGGAGACGAGAAGAGGGTTCTTCGTGTCGCCAAACTTCTTGCCAGATTCCTTCTCAAGCCACTTAACAGCCTTTTCCAGTTCAGTTGGAAGCTCAGCTGGGTACTTGCGTCCGTTCTTGTAATAGTTCACACAGACTTCGGTCGTGATGGTAAAGCCCGAAGGAACAGGAAGACCAATTTTGGTCATCTGGGCCAAGTTCGCCCCTTTGCCCCCCAACAGAGCTTTCATGTCTCCGCCGCCATCGGTTTTGGATTTGCCAAAGAAGTAAACGAGTTTGTTTGCCATAGCCGAACGCAACGCTCCCAAAAATGAACAGATATCAAAGGGCTTAACGGTTTCCTACCACCGCAGAAGTCTCCTATATACGAAGGTCGCAAGTTTAAGCCTACCCCGAAAAATCGTCAATTACCTCAAGGATTGCCCAAGCCTCTTCCCCGAGGCTTCTTCGGTTCGCGACCGGGCGCTCGATCGCCGAGGGTCGCGGAACAATCTAGGATTTGCAATGCTGCGAAGCGAATCCGGGCCGCTGATTCCGAAATGGGGCTGTCTGAGAAGTGCGATCCGGGGCCCCAAAGCCCGAGAATTTCGACCGAGTTGCAACGTTTTCGTCGTCTTCGCGCTACAATACTGCATACCCTGATCCGCACCCCCCGGGCCCAAATGCGGGCCTGCTCATTGTTCACTTCCAACATCCAAGTTTCGGAACCGTTGGTCCCGATTTGGAGTCTAGGAGTTCCATAATGTCTATTCGAGAATTCATGGGAAATTGTTGGATCTTCGCAAGCTTCCTCGCCGGACTGCTCGCTCTGGGCCATTTGCACGCAGCACAAATTCCAGCTTCCCAACCTCCTGCGGATCTTCCGGCCGCGTCTGAGCCAAAGGCACCGGGATCCACTTCACCAGGATCCAATGCACCGGAACAACTGCCTGCGCCGAAGCTGCACGGCGGATACTCCTTTCGATTCGCTGAAAGGCTCGCCGCCGAGGCACAAGATCGGTCGCAAAGCAACGTTTTCAAGGTCGAGGTTCCAGTCGAAGCCCTCTCGCAAAAATCGATCGATGGCCAAACCACTCCGCCCGCGTTGGATACACCGGGTCCGCAACTACCCAACAGCCAGCTTGAAGAGTCCGAGTCCCACGAGCTAGTAACAACCGCAAAGTTGTCTTTTGAGACACCAGCGGGTATCAACTGCTCTCTGCCGAGCCAGGCTTTGGAGAGTCTATTGAATCAAGCTTGGGAGCCACTCGTGTTGCAAGGTGAGCAAACCTTGCACTGGCTCGTACGCGTCGAAGGGAACCCAATTCCACTGCAAATTCGAATCGCAAGCCAGCCGCATGTCGAAGGTCAAATCACGACAATGGTGATTCAAATCGAAGTTGCGATCCCATCGGAAGATGGGAAAGGGATGGTTGCCATCACACCCGAATCGGTGTCGAAGATCCTCAAGAGGCTACGCCAATATGAGCGATGGCTTCGAAGTTCAGCTGAGGAATGGAAAGCGGTCGGTGCAAGCCGCGATTGGCGAGATGGCCGAGAAGCCGTCGCACGGGCTCGCTTGATGGCCGCCAAACAGAGAGAGACCGAGCGGTCACTTCAGAAGTGGACTGCGATTGAGGATTTGGCAGAAGTAATTTTTCAATCTGCTCGATTGGAATTCACGGTCGAATAAAATCACGATGGAATAATTGCATTCTGGTCAACGGTTCGCCGCAGATTCGGTATCCTGAAGGATCTGCGGGACGAGGTTTCCGAGAGCCACGGGACAGAAGTCAAAAAAGAGGTTAGTCGATGAGTACAAGCGAAGGAGCGGGTAATTCGCTCGACACAATGCGGGGACGGGATTATCCGACGCTTCGACAATTCACGGTGTTTCTTGAAAACCGAGTCGGGCAACTGCGAGACGTGGTTCGCAGGATCGAGACATCGGGAAATCGCATCTTGGCTTTCTCAATCAGTGATTCGGCGGAATGCGCTTTTGTCCGTTTCTTGTTCGCCTACCCCGAACGAGGCCGCGAAACGCTCGAGCTCGCAGGATTGGCATTCATCGAAAGCGACTGCATCGGAGTGGAACTTCCCCAGTCCGGCGAACCGATCGAGCAAGTCTGCTTAGCGCTGCTACAGTCGGAGTTGAATATCGTCCAAGCTTATCCGCTACTTGCCAGAAGCATGGAAGGACCGGCGATCGCCATCATGGTCGATAATTCAGAAGTCGCATTAGAGACCCTCGCCCGCAAAGGCTTTCGCTTGTTACACGAAGGTGACTTGAGAGATAGCGAGTAAGTGGAAATAGTCCGACCTGTCTGACCTGTCTGACTTGTCTGACTTGTCTGACAAGGGGCAAGGCCGCGCAGCGGCTGCTATCAAAAGAAATGCGGCATTGGGGTGTGTAAGTTGTTTGTGCGCTTGGGTTTGCGCGGTCGCCACCCTCACCCCCCGGCCCCCTCTCCCGCCAGCGGGCGAGGGGGAGAAGCGCGCGCGCACGCGGGCGATCTGCGCTGTTTTCACCTGGTAACCGCGCGCGGGGCCTGACTGTCTTGCTCCCCTCTCCCGCCAGCGGGCGAGGGGGAGATGCGAGCGCCGCGTTTGGGGAAGCCCAACTATGGCCTATCGCCTATGGCCTGCTTAGCCGCGTTTCGTTGCGTAGAGTTCCGCATAAGCCACAGCCCAGTCATCGATCGATTTTCTAAATCGCTCGATGTCGACTTGCCCTAACGGTTGATACAAACTGCGAGTCAACAATTCGCGGTCCGCGATCGTGCCTTTGACTTGCAAATCAAGAATAAAAAACTCATTGACCGGTCGGACAACAAGCTCAAGGCGTGAGTACTTGTTGGACCGATGCCCCCGTTCGATTACCAAATCATCCCGAACGCAAGCACTCCCCCAACCTGATTCCCCAAAGACCGATTGGTATCGGAAACCAGGGAACATGTCGATGACTTTCTTGACAACATTTTCGATCCGTTCAGAGAGCTCTAAACGATACTTCGCATGCAGCGAACGAAACTCTTCTGATTCGCGCTTCTTGCGCTCAGCTTCCGAGTGCAGCGACTCCGCGCGGCTTGAGCCGCGCGCAATAGCATTTTTCAGTCGTTCTTCAAACTCAGACATTGTCGTTGGATTCGGGAGGTGTCTGACGATCGGCTTGCGGTTCGGCTGACGCAGTCGGATTCGAAGGTGCCGTTACGTTCGCAGATTGCGCTGCGGAATCTGCAGAGCCGGACTGAGTTGAAGGTGCTGAAGCAGAATTTTGCTCGGTGACGTTCAATTGAGCGATATTCAATTCAGCTGGGTTCTGATCCGACGACTTGTCTTGCTTCATGAACTGCATCAAATCGGAGAAGGAACGCAATGGCTCTTTTCCTTGCTGCATCGCTTCGGAGATCGGTTTGGTTTCCACCGGCCGATCGATCTTCACGCGAGGCTTCGATGCAGAGTCATTTCGATCGGCATTGCGATCATAGGATTGGCGATCACGTGAGCGGTTATCGCGACCATCTGGTCGACGCCCACCACCACCACCCGAACGCGAATCGCGAAATCCAGGACCCGAAGGACGATTGCCGGCCGGACGGTTGCCCGCACCCGCTGGCCGATCACCGGTTGGCCTGTCACCCGCTGGACGATCGCCTGCTGGTCTGTCACCTGCCGGTCGCCCACCTGCTCCGCGATTGTTCGCTGGACGCGAACCGCGATCGTTTCTCTGACCAGGTCCACGACCCGATTGGGAATCTCGGTTACCAGAAGCCGCTCCGTCAGTCGGTTGATTGAATCGAGGTTCGGTCTTTCGCTCGCTACCAGGTGCTACCGATGTAAGCGCAACACGCTTGCGATTCTCGTCGGTATGAAGCACCCACACTGGAATCACATCGCCGACTTGGACGAACTGATGGGGGTCTTCGACAAATTCAGGGCCAAGCTGGCTGATGTGAACAAGACCGCTGCAATCAGGGCCGAGTTCGACGAAGACACCGAAGTCCGCGATGCCGATAACCAAAGCGGAAAGCATCGTGCCAGGTGTCAAGGATTCGAGCGAAGGAACGGAGCTACGCAATGGAACGGGATATTGGAAATCCCGCCCATCGTCGAATGGGAACTGCAACGCGCGTGCAACGGTTAGTAGCTTCGCACGACCTACTTGCCAGCTTCTCGCCAGTTTTTCCGCATCGACAACCAAAGCTGGTTTTTCCATAGGACCGACTGGAATCTCAGGCATGGAGAACGATGCCCGCGACGATGTCGGTGCCGCAGTAACTTCAGCAGATTCTGTGCTAGCAGCTTCAGCGCTTTGTGATTCACCGCTGGCAGTTTCTGGGGTGGCAGTTTCTGTGCTTTCGCCAGAGCTCACTTCAGCCGATGTCTCCGATGGAGCAGCATCTGTTGGCGAAGCACTACCTTCTGTTGCGACTGCTGCATCTGCTGCGACTTCGGTTTGCGATGCTGACTCTTCGGAAGAACCTGTCTGGCTTTCATCAGCTACATCATCGATGATCTCGCCGAAGTTCGGGTTGATATCGGCATCATGGGATTCGAACCCGAATGCTTCAACGTGCTCGGATGCGGTGCTGTCGAGGTTCATCTTTGCTGCCGCAGCTTTGGCTGCGGCGAGCTTCTCGTAATCTGGCTTCTGCCAACCCTCAGGGGCGTTGGCTGGAGTAGGCAGGCTGGCGTGTGCCACAAGCCGTTGAGCAAGCCGATAGTCTTCGGGATGGATAATGGTTCCATCAAGCGATTGTTCGCTCTCGTAGACTCGCAAGAATCCAATCGCTTGCCGAGTTTGCATCTCCGATAGAGAGTCCTTGAGGAATTTCGTGACGGACTCGCGCGAAGCGAGTGAACCCTTCTGACGCTCTTCTGCAAGTCGCTTCGCGGTCGAATCATCAAAGCCCGGGACGCGTCGAAGTACTTCTTCGTCGGCATGGTACATGTCGACCCCTGCTTTGGTGATCGCTGCCGAGATGGCTTCCTGCAAAGCATGTTCGAGTTCGGCTTGCGGAAGCTCTCTTTGGTACGAGCCCAATCGCATGCGAGCTGGTTCGATCTTCAAGATCTGACGCAATGGGTCTTGGAGTCGCCATGCAAGCCAAACCGCAGCGCGATGGCGTCGCGAAATGTTCGGCAATTCAATCAACGAATTGCGCGAGACACAGTACGAATCCGCACCTTGTCGATCCATGAACGTCCAGTACAGGGAATCTGCAGCGGACTGCTTCATGAGTTCCGCAACGGAATGAACTAGATACCTTCGAGCATGCCCGTTGGTAAGAACAATGAGAGATACGGAGTGCTCGTGAACCCACTGACCAAGGGTCGTTACGTTCTGAGTCACAACATCGGGCTTGGAAGAATTGCAAGGAATATCTCCGGTTGCAAGCAACTTGCCATTCGCATCGATGATGGCGACAGCAGCTGTCTTTTGGCCGACAGAATCAATGAGCAGAATGCGGTGTCCACGCACGGGACGCTGAAGCATGCATGCTTCCAAATGCTCGACCGCAGCTTCGATCAACTCTTGGTTGGCGTCTTCTTCAAGGATCGTCAAAACGTCTTGTTGAACGCGAGGCAAGAGAAGTTCTTTAAGTCCACCCTCGGCAACTTCCATCAGCAAGCCGTGCATCGGATGCCGGCCCGGGCAGAGGGTTTCCCTGCAAGCCATAACAAGTGGTTTGAGGTCTTGTTGGAAGTTCAATTGAATGATCTGCGAGCGAATACCCCGCGAGAGCATCAATGTTTGGAACGGAGTCAGGGCCCGAACCGGTTTCTTCAGCCGTGCATACGACTCGAGGATACTGCGCAACCAACGACGACGGCGTTGTCTCGGTGAGAGTTGCTTGTCGCTAAGACTCTTGGTCTTGATCTCCTTCGTTCGCTTCCGGTCTTTGCGGAACGACTCAATGGGTTGCGAAGCTCCGTTGCCGGCTTCTGTGCTCTCGGGTTGAGCTTCAACAGCACCCTCGGAGACAGTCGCTGGAGCCGTTTCGCTTGCAGATTCAGCGACAGGAGCCGATGAAGCATCGGTGCCTGTTTCTGTAGCTGTATCGATGGCCGTATCGAGAACTGTGTCGATGACGTTATCGATGACGTTATCGATGACTGTATC